>DATLRS010000122.1:0-7998 GCA_035534535.1 Allostellaceae bacterium
CGCGGGCGAGGCGCACCGGCGGGATCGTGTTGGAGAAGAGACGATTGAGGCCATCGGTGACCGCCGCCAGGAGGAGTGCATCGGGGCGGCGCCAGCGTTGGTATTGCTCCAGCACCGCGTTCTCGCCGATGTCGAGGCCGCGGCGCCGCTGATCGATGACGAGTTCGGCGAGCGCGGCGATGTCGCGGATGCCGATATTGAGCCCCTGGCCGGCGATCGGGTGGATGACGTGCGCCGCCTCGCCAATCAGCGCCAGCCGGCGGGCGATGTAGCGCTCGGCCTGCATCAGCCCCAAGGGATAGGCCCAGCGCGGCCCGACCGGCTCGATCGGCCCGAGAAAATCGCCGAAGCGGGCGCCGAGTTCGGCGGCGAATTCCGCCTCGGGCAGGGCCAATAGATGCGGCGCCAGATCGGCCGCCTCGGTCCAGACGATCGATGATCGCCCGCGGCGCGCGCCCGCCGCAGCCTCAGAAGGTTCATCGCGCATCGGCAATATCGCGAACGGCCCCGCCGGCAGGAAATGCTCGACCGCGATGCCGGCATGCGGGCGGGCATGTGCAACCGTCGTGACGATGCCGGTCTGCCGGTAGCGCGATTCGAGGGCGCGAATGCCGGCAGCCCGGCGCAGCGGCGATTCGCGACCGTCGGCGGCGGCGACAAGCCGCGCGTCGAGCCGCGCCCCGTCATCGAGCAGCGCGACGGCGCCGGTGGCGCTCGCCTCCAGCGCGGCGATGCGGCGGCGCGCCAGGATCTGCAGGTTCGGCAGGGTGCGGGCGCGCTCGTACAGGACCCGGCGCAAGACCCGATTCTCGACGATGTAGCCGAGCGGCGTGGCAGCTTCGGTTGCAGCTTCGGTTGCGGGGGCGAGGTCGCGGCTGTCGTAATGCAGGAACCAGGGCGAAGCGTCGTCCGCGACGCGGATCTCGCGGATCGGCTCGGCCTCGGGCGCGATCTGCGGCCACAACCCGATGCCGTCGAACACGAGGCGCGAGCCATAGGCGATCGCCGAGCAGCGGCCATCGAACCCCGCCTCCAGCATCGCCGCCGGGTCCTGCGGGTCGACAATCGCGACCTGAAGCCCGGCGCCGGCGCAGGCGACCGCGAGCAGCATGCCGGAGAGCCCGGCGCCCGCGATCACCAGTTCGGCATGATCTTTCATGCCGCCAGGATGGGGGGGCGCCGTCGCCGAGTCCAGCCCGGCCGCCTTCGTCTTACACCAGTAGGCCGCGCGCGCGCCGACCGGCGCGCTTCCGCGGCCGGCGGCAATCGCGTACTCTCGCGGGCAGCGCTTTTCGCCTTCAGGATGACGCCGTTGCCGCTCAACCCGCAGCTCGACAGCCTGTCCGACTATCCGTTCGAGGCGTTGCGCACCCTGCTCAACCCGGTGGTGCCGCGGGTCAACGATGTGCCGATCGTCATGTCGCTCGGCGAGCCGCAACACCAGCCGCCGGCCCTGCTGACCGAGACGCTCGCGGCACACGCGCAGGATTGGAACAAGTATCCGCCGATGGCCGGCACGCCGGCGCTGCGCCAGGCGATCGTCGACTGGCTGGTGCGCCGCTACCGGCTGCCCGCCGGGATGCTCGATCCCGACCGCAACATCCTGTCGCTGGCCGGCACGAAGGAGGGGCTCTATCTGTTTTCGAGCCTCGTCGTGCCGCGCCGCAAGGGCGGCGGACGGCCGGTCGTGCTGGTCCCCAACCCGTATTATCTCGTCTATAACGGCGCCGCGGCGATGGCCGGCGCCGACGCGGTGTTTCTCGACGCGACGCGCGAGAACGGCTTCATGCCGGATCTCGCGGCGATCCCGCGCACGATCCTCGAACGCACCGCGCTGTTCTATCTGTGCTCGCCGGCCAACCCGCAGGGCACGGTCGCCAGCCTCGATTATCTGAAACAGGCGATCACGCTGGCGCGGCTCTACGATTTCGTGCTGGCGGTGGATGAATGCTATGCGGAGATCTATGACCGCCTGGCGCCGCCGGGCGCGCTCGAGGCGTGCGCCGCGCTCGGGCCGGGGTCTGCCGGCGGATTGTTCGATCAGGTCGTCGTGTTCCACTCGCTGTCGAAGCGGTCGAGCGCGGCCGGGCTGCGCTCCGGCTTTGTCGCCGGCGATCCGCGCCTGATCGCGCAATTCGCGGCATTGCGCAGCTATGGCGGCTGCCAGGTGGCGCTGCCGATCCAGGCGGCCGCGACCGCGCTGTGGCGCGACGAGGCGCATGTCGAGGAAACCCGCGCCGGCTATCGCCGCAAATTCGACATCGCCGAAGGCGCGATCGGCGGACGCTTTGGCTTCTACCGGCCGGAAGGCGGGTTCTTTCTGTGGCTCGATGTCGGCGACGGCGAGGCGGCGGCGGTGCGGCTGTGGCGCGATGCGGCGATCCGCGTGCTGCCGGGCGGCTATACCGCGCGGGCGGCGCACGGCCGAGACAATCCGGGCCGGCAATATATTCGCCTGGCGATCGTGCATGACGAGGCGACGCTCAATGCCGCCTTTGCGCGGATCCGTCAGGTACTGTAGCTGAGTGCGCGGGACTGCCGGCTGGGGGGCCGGGCGGCACCGGCGTGAGAGCGGGGGGACTGGCGGGGATGCCCAGATCGGCGCAGTTGTCGGCGCGTGGCTTCGGCCGATGGTGGCGCGGCTATAGCGACGTGCTGTCGCTCGCCGGCCGGCGGCTTTACGAAGGGCTCGGCGCGGCGCTGGTGATGGCGAGCCTGTTGCTGCTCCTCGCGCTGCTGACCTACCACCCGGGCGATGCCTCGTTCGACACCGCGGCCGACCTGCCGTCGCGCAATTTTCTCGGCCATGATGGCGCAGTGCTCGCCGATCTGCTGGTGCAGACCATTGGGCTGGCCGCCTATCTGGTGCCGGCGTCGCTGCTCGGCTGGGCGTTTTGCCTGCTGCTGCAGCGTCCGCTGCGCCGGCCGGCGCGGCGGATCATGCGGCTCATGGTGGCGCTGGTGCTGGGGGCGGCGGCCTGCGCGATCCTGCAGCCGGACCTGCCGCTGCCGGCCGGCGCCGGCGGCGCGGTCGGCGGCATGCTGCTGGGTCTGCAAGCGCGGGCCGGCCTCGCCCCGTTCGCCCTGCCGCTGGCGATGACCGCGGCGGCGCTCGACGCATTGTTGCTGCTGTCGATCGTCGGGCTGTCGCCGGCCGACTGGCGCGATCTGGGCCGCGGCGCGAGCCGCATCGCGCGCGCTTCGGGACAGGGCACGGCGGCGGCGGCCGGGCTCAGCCGGCGGCTGTTCGGGCAATGGCGCCAGCATCGGGCCCGGCACGCGGTGGCGCCGGCGCGGCTGTGGCCGCTGGCCGGCGGTGGCGAGCCGGACGCCCGCTCGATCGTGACGCCGTTGCGCGACCGGCGTGAGCCGCAGCTCGACCGTGCTGCCGCGCCGCCGGATGGCGGCAATCCGCAAGCCGGCCTCACCGACCGCGATCCCGATGCCGGGACCGCCAACGCCACCGGGACCGCCACCGCCACCGCGAGGCTCGTCCGGCTGGTCATCCCGCGCGGCAAGCCGCCGCTGCCCGGCCGCCGTGCCGAGCAGGAGATGCAGCCGGCGCTCGATCTGGCGCCCGCCAGCGAGCCGCTGTTGCCGCCGTTGAGCCTTCTGATGAAGCCGCCGGAGGTCAAGACCGCGGCGATCGACGAGGAGGCGCTGGCCAAGAACGCCCGGATGCTCGAAGCCGTGCTCGAGGATTACGGGGTGCGCGGTCAGGTCGTCCAGGTGCGGCCCGGCCCGGTCGTCACGCTGTACGAACTCGAACCGGCGCCCGGGATCAAGGCGTCGCGGGTCATCGGCCTGGCCGACGACATCGCCCGCTCGATGAGCGCCATCTCGGTGCGGGTCGCGGTGGTGCCCGGCCGCACCGTGATCGGCATCGAGCTGCCCAACCTCAAGGCCGAGACCGTGTACCTGCGCGAGCTGCTCGATGCGCCGGCCTATGAAAAGCATGCCGGGCGTCTTGTCCTTGGCCTCGGCAAGGATATCGGCGGCGAGCCGGTCATCGCCGACCTCGCGCGCATGCCGCATCTCTTGATCGCGGGCACCACCGGCTCGGGCAAATCGGTCGGCATCAACACGATGATCCTGTCGATCCTCTACCGGATGTCGCCCGACAAGTGCAAATTCATCATGGTCGATCCGAAGATGCTGGAATTGTCGGTCTATGACGGCATTCCACATCTGCTGGCGCCGGTCGTGACCGACCCGAAAAAGGCGGTGCTCGCGCTCAAATGGACCGTGCGCGAGATGGAAAGCCGCTATCAGAAGATGTCGAAGCTCGGCGTGCGCAACATCGAGGGCTTCAACACCAGGCTGCGCGAGGCGGCGGCCAAGGGCGAAACCCTGGTGCGCAAGGTGCAGACCGGGTTCGACGCAGAAGCAGGAACGCCGGTCTTTGAGGAGCAGCCATTGGACGCCGCCGAACTGCCGCTGATCATCGTCGTCGTCGATGAGATGGCCGATCTGATGCTGGTCGCCGGCAAGGAGATCGAGGCGGCGATCCAGCGCCTGGCGCAGATGGCGCGGGCCGCCGGCATCCACATCATCACCGCGACGCAGCGGCCCTCGGTCGATGTCATCACGGGCACGATCAAGGCCAATTTCCCGACCCGCATCAGCTTTCAGGTGACCTCCAAGATCGACAGCCGCACGATCCTCGGCGAAGGCGGCGCCGAGCAGCTCCTCGGTCGCGGCGACATGCTGTACATGGCCGGCGGCGGGCGCGTCACCCGGGTGCACGGGCCGTTCGTCACGGACGAGGAAGTCGAGCGCGTCGTCTCGTTCCTGCGATCGCGCGGCCAGCCCGACTATGTCGATGAGATCACCGAAGACGACGGCCCGATCGACCCGCTGGCGGGCGACGGCGACGGTGGCACCGGCGACAGCCTCTACGACCAGGCCGTCGCGCTCGTTTGCCGCGAGCGCAAGGCCTCGACCAGCTTTGTCCAGCGCCATCTGCAGATCGGCTACAACCGCGCCGCGCGTCTGATCGAGCGGATGGAGGCGGAAAGCGTGGTCAGCCCCGCCAACCACGTCGGCAAGCGCGAAGTCCTGGCGCCGCCGGGACGCTGACCGGGCGTGACCCGGCCGCCGACCGCGCGCTGGCGTCAGGCCAGCCGGGCGCTGCGCCGCATTGACGTTGCCGGCCGGGGGATTATTTGCCGGAATGCCGCGTTGTGTCGCGGCGGTTCTCGGAGAATACCGGGTGAGGATGTTTCTGCATTGCTGCCGCGCGCTGCCTGCGGTTCTATTGCTATTGGTTGGCGTAGCCATTGCACACGCTGCTCCGGTACCGGTGGCGCTGAGCCAATCGGACACGCTGGAGCTGCAACGCGTTGCCGCCTATCTCAATGGCATTCGCACGATGACCGCCGCGTTTCGTCAGGTCGCCGGCAATGGTGCGGTCAGCACCGGGCATTTGTGGGTGGCGCGTCCCGGCCGGATGCGGTTCGAATACGATCCGCCCGATCCGATTGCTTTGCTTGCGGATGCGACATCCATCTATTACTGGGACAAGCAGCTACAGCAGGTGTCGAAATACGATCTGCGAGCGACCCCTGCCTGGTTTTTCCTGCGCGATCCGATCAGCTTCGGTTCGGATGTGATCGTCACCAGGTTCGATCATCCGGCGGGAATGGTGCGGGTCACCGTGGTCGAGAGCGCCCAGCCGGATTCCGGTTCGCTGACCCTCGTGCTCAACGAAAACCCGCTGGCATTGCGCCAATGGACAGTGGTCGATCAACAGGGCAAGGTGACCACCGTCACCCTGTCCGATCTGCATTTCGGTATGGCACTCGACCCCAGGCTGTTTCAATATCAGTATCTTTTTACCGGTTCGAACCGCTGAGAGCCTCAACAAGAGCAAACCCGATGTCTGGTTGCAAGGTCCCGTTTATTGGCATCCCGTGCTGCATTCGCACGTTCCACGAGCGCCCCTTTCATACCGCCAGCGAGCGCTATTCGGACGCGCTGATCGAGGTGGCTGGCTGCATGCCGGTACTGATCCCGGCGATCGGGGCGAAGACCGATTGCGCCGCGCTGCTCGATCGGCTCGATGGGCTGTTGATCACCGGCAGCCCGTCGAACGTCGAGCCGCATCATTACGGCGGGCCGCCGAGCCGGGAGGGGACGCTGCACGATCCCGACCGTGACGCGACGACGCTACCCTTGATCCGCGAGGCGGTGCGCCGTGACATGCCGATCCTGGCGATCTGCCGCGGCATCCAGGAACTCAACGTGGCGCTTGGCGGCACCTTGCATCAGCGGATTTTCGAGATGCCCGAGCGCTTCAACCACCGGCGGCGGCGCGGGCCGATGCCGCTCGACCAGCGGTACGGCCCGGCGCACAGCGTCGCGCTGACGCCGGAGGGGTTGCTGGCGGAATTGGCCGGGGTCACCGAGATCATGGTCAATTCGCTGCACGGGCAGGGGATCGACCGGCCGGCCCCGGATCTGCGCGTCGAGGCGGTGGCGCCGGATGGCCAGATCGAGGGGGTGAGCCTGCCGGGCGTCCGATTCGTCGTCGGCGTGCAATGGCACCCCGAATACAAGCCGCTGGAAAATCCGTTTTCGCGGTCGCTCTTCGGCAGATTTGCGCAGGCCTGCCATGCAACTAATGCGGGATCTGCGGCAAACCGCCGCGCTGCGTGACGGGAATAAACCAAAGGTTCCCGATTCGTGCATGCATTTTTGAAATGGCGGCATGCGCGGATCGCATCTTTCAGCCGTCAGTGCGATCCCCATCTCTAGCTCCCAGAAGCGGAGAGGGTCCCAAAACCCTCTTATAACCGGTCCCCGTTTCCCCTGCGGGTCCGGCTTTCCCCCAAGCGCTTCTGACAAAGAGGCGCCCGGTCTCCCCCCCGACCGGGCGCCGTTTTTGTGGCCTCACGCGGTTGACCGGCAGCCTTGCGGCGCGTCGCGCGGTGGCGCAATCCTGCGGCGACGGGTACATGATTGCGGGTAGGGGCGGTGCGGCTGATCACCTGGAACATCAATTCGGTGCGGCTGCGCATCGCGCTGGTCGGCCGTCTGCTGGCCGAGCAGCAGCCTGACATTCTGTGCCTGCAGGAGACCAAAACCCCGGACGAATCGTTCCCGCGCGAGGCGTTCGAGGCGCTGGGCTACCGCCACATGCTGGTGCACGGCATGAAGGGTTATAACGGCGTCGCGATCCTGTCGCGCCTGCCGTTCGCCGCGACGACGACGCGAGCATGGTGCGCGCGCGCCGATTGCCGCCACGCGATCGTCGAACTGCCTGGCGGCATCGAACTGCACAACATCTATGTGCCGGCCGGCGGCGATGTACCGGACCCGCAGGCCAATCCGAAATTCGCCCACAAGCTGCAATTTCTCGACGAGCTGACCGGGTGGTTCGCCGCCGAACGCGGTGCCGGGCATCAGATGATCGCGGTCGGCGATCTCAACATCGCCCCGCTGGAGAGCGACGTGTGGTCGCACAAGCAATTATTGAGCGTCGTCAGCCATACTCCGGTCGAGGTCGAGCGGCTGGCGGCGTGGCGGCGAGCCGGCGGCTTTGTCGATGCAGTGCGCCATTTCGTGCCGCCGGAAGAGCGGCTCTATACCTGGTGGAGCTATCGCAATCGCGACTGGGCGGCGAGCGATCGCGGCCGCCGCCTCGATCATGTCTGGGTGACGCCGGCGCTGGTCGGCGGGCTCGCCGCGGCGCGGGTCCACCGCGACTGCCGCGGTTGGGACAAGGCCTCCGACCACGTGCCGGTGATGGTCGAGTTCGGCAATTGAGCGCTAAGGCCGCCGGCGATAGAGGTGATAGCGCCCCGGCGCGACGCCGTCGGGCAGCGGCAAGGGTTCGAGGTCCGCAGCATCGAGCGCCGGGTCGCTAACGAGCACCGCGCCGGCGCAGAGCAGCGGCAGCAGCAGCGGCGTCAAGGCGGCGGCGAGCGCGCGATTGGCCGCGGCATCGCCGGTCCCGACGTCGAAATGGGCGAGCGCGACCCGCCCGCCGAGCCGGTC
>DATLRS010000123.1:0-25699 GCA_035534535.1 Allostellaceae bacterium
CGCCGGAACCCCGCCGGTACCGCGACGGCGGCCAGGTCGAACAGGTTGACGAAGTTCGTGTAATGCCCGAGCCGCACGTTGGTCGCGTAAGGATCGGCCGCGACCGCGGCAATCGTGTAGGTCGTCGCGGCCGTCGGCAGCACCAGGATTTCCGCCGCCTGCCACAGCGCCTCGGCAGAGCGGCGCAGCCCGGCCAGGCGAGCCTCGGCGTTGAACGCATCGACCGCGCTGTAGGCGTCGCCGGCGCCGATGATCCGGCGCGTCACCGGCAATAGCGCCTCGGGGGAGCGGCGGAACAGGTCTTCGATCGCGGCGAGGCGCTCGGCCACGAAGGCGCTGCCGTACAGCATTTCTCCGGCGGCGCGGAACGGCGCGAAATCAACCTCGGTGCGCACCCCGCCGAGCCCTTCGAGCGCTTCTGCCGCGGCCGCGAACAGGCCGGGCGTTTCGGCGTCGCCGAAAAATTCGCGATCGGCAGCGGCGGGCAGCGCGAAGCGGAACCGCTCGGGGAAGGTCGCGACGCCTCGCTCAACGCGCCGCGACAGCGGATCCTCGGCGTCGTAACCCTCGCAGATATCGAGGATCTGCGCGGCATCCTCGCAGCTCAACGCGAAAATCGAGACGCAATCGAACGAACGGCATGCCGGGGCGACGCCGCGCGTGCTGATCCGGCCGCGGGTCGGCTTCAGACCGACAATGTTGTTGAACGCCGCCGGCACGCGCCCGGAGCCCGCGGTGTCGGTGCCGAGCGCGAAACTCACCAGACCCGCGGCGACGGCAACCGCCGAACCCGAACTCGACCCGCCGGGAATGAAGCGCGCGTCGAACGGGTTGCGCGGCACGCCGTAGGGCGAGCGGCAGCCGACCAGCCCGGTCGCGAGCTGATCCATGTTGGTCTTGCCGACCAGGATGGCCCCGGCCGCCTCGAGCCGGGCCACCACCGGCGCGGTGACTGAGGGAAGATAGGCAAATCCGGGGCAGGCGGCCGTGGTCGGCAGACCGGCGACATCGATGTTGTCCTTGATCGCAAAGGGTATCCCGAACAGTGCGAGGCGGGCGAGCCGCCCGGGATCGCCGGCGGCCTCGGCGTCGAGCCGTGCCGCCTGCGCCCGCACCTGCGCTTCCGGCACCCGCTCGATCCATACCCGATCGTCGCCGGCGGCGGCGATCCGGCCCAGCACGTCCTCGATCAGCGCCGCGGCGGTGAGCGCGCCGCTGCGCAGGCCGGCCCCGAGGCGGAACAGGTCAAGACTCGACAATCCGGCGCACGCCATCGTTCGGCATCTCCTGGTGGCAGTTTTCCGCAGCGCGGCCTCGCGGCCCTTGCAACGCCGATGCAACCGGCCGGCCGCCGCGCGATCCTGCCCGATGAGCCGGTCTGCCGCATCGCCAAACTGCATAAGACATGGCCCATGCTGCCCAAAAACCGGGCATGCGGCGGCGAGCGCCTGCCGCCGGTCCGGCGGCTCTGCCGCGCAACGCTTGGCACAAACCTTGCGGTTTGGCGGGGCGGAGATCGCGGGCTGGTGATCAGGCCTGCGGCGCCGGGGCGTCCAAACCGAGGGGTACAGTTCTATGGCTTCAGGGGCCGCAAGGGGAATTTCGCGTCGCCAGCTGCTCAACCGCGCGGCCATGCTAGGGACGGGCGCGGCGCTGACCGCCGCCTTGCCGATGCGCTTTGCCGCCGCCGCCGAGCAGGTGGTGGGGTTCATCTATGTCGGGCCGCACGACGATTTCGGCTACAACCAGGCGCATGCCCAAGGGGCCAATGCCGTCGCCAAAATGGCCGGCGTCAAGGTCCTCCAGGAAGAAAACGTGCCGGAAGACGTCGCGGTCAGCAAGACCATGGAGTCGATGATCCAGGAGGATGGCGCGACGCTATTGTTTCCCACCTCGTTCGGCTATTTCGATCCCTACATCCTGCGCGAGGCGCCGAAATTTGCCAAGGTGCGGTTCGAGCATTGCGGCGGGTTGTGGACGGCGAAGAACCCCAAGAATATCGGCAGCTATTTCGGCTACATCTTTGAGGGGCAGTACATCAACGGCATCGTTGCCGGCTATGCCAGCAAATCCGGCAAGCTCGGGTTTGTCGCCGCCAAACCCATTCCGCAGGTCCTGCAAAACATCAACGCCTTCACGCTGGGGGCGCGGCTGGTCAATCCGAAGGCGACGACCAGCGTCATCTTTACCGGCGACTGGTCGATGCCGGTCAAGGAGGCCGAGGCGACCAACAGCCTCATAGACCAGGGGATCGACGTCGTCACCATGCATGTCGACAGCCCCAAGGTGGTGGTGCAGACCGCCGCCAAGCGCGGCGCGATGGTGTGCGGCTATCACTGCAGCCAGGCCGCACTGGCGCCGCAGGCCTATCTGACCGGCGCCGAATGGAACTGGATCGACCTCTATCCGAGATTCGTCACGATGTGGATGAAGGGCGAGCCGATCCCCAATTTCTACCGCGGCGGCTTCAAGGAAGGCCTGATCAAGCAATCGCCTTACGGCCCCAAGGTCTCGGCCACGGCAAAACACCATGCCGATCAGGTGAAGGCCGGATTGACCGCCGGCAAATACGTCATCTTCAAGGGGCCGCTCAAGGACAATACCGGCAAGATGGTGCTCGGGTCGGGGCAGGAGCTGATCCAGTCGAACGCCACCGACGCCAAGCTCGAGGCGATGAATTTCCTGGTTGCCGGCGTCCTCGGATCGCTGCCCGCCTAGCGCGTGGATATCGGAAGAGCACCGGCGATGGTCGAGGAAACCGCCGCGGCGATCCCCGCGCCGCCCGCCAGAGGCACCCGCCGGCTCGATGCCTTGGTCGGCGCCGCCGCGGTCGAGGCGGTGCTCGTGCCGGTGGGCGCGCTGGTGGTCTCGCTGTTGCTGTTCGGCATCTTTGTCGCGCTCGCCGGGGTCAGCCCGCTGCGGGTCTACGGCTATATGATCAAGGGGTCGGTCGGGTCGTGGTTCTCGCTGCAGAACAGCCTGACCCGCGCCGCGCCGCTGATCCTGACCGCGCTGTGCACGGCGCTGCCGGCGCAGGTCGGGCTGATGATCATCGGCGGCGAGGGCGCCTTTGTGATTGGCGGGCTGTTTGCCGCGATGGCGGGCGTCGCCCTGCTCGGCGCGCCGGCGCCGGTCGCGCTCCTCGGCATGGCGGCGGCAGGGATCGTGGCGGGCGGGTTGTGGCTCGCGCTGGCGGGCGCCTTGCGGCATTGGCGCGGCGTCAACGAGACGATCTCCAGCCTCTTACTCAACTACATCGCGATCGCCATCCTGAACCAGCTGGTCGAGGGGCTGTTCCGCGACCCGCACAGCCTCAACAAGCCGTCGTCGCCCTCGATCAGCTACGCCCACATGATCGGCACGATCCCCGGCACCGAGATCCATTGGGGCCTGGTTGTCGGCATCGTCGTGTGCCTGTGCGCCTACGTGCTGGTCCGTCACACCACGATCGGCTTCGCGGCGCGCGTCACCGGCGGCAATCTGCGGGCGGCGCGCATGGTCGGCCTGCCGATCGGCCGGCTGGTCATGCTGACCTGTTTCCTCGGCGGTGCGGCGGGCGGGCTTGCCGGCATGATCGAGATCGCCGCGGTACAGGAGCGCGCCAGCGCCAGCCTGATCGCGGGCTACGGCTATACCGGCATCCTGGTCGCCTTCCTGGCGCGGCAGAACCCGCTGGCCATCATTCCCGTCGCGATCCTGCTCGGCGGGATCAGCGCCAGCGGCGGGTTGTTGCAGCGCGATCTCGGCCTGCCCGACGCGGCGACCGTCGTGCTGCAGGGCATCATCTTTGTCTGCATCCTGGCCAGCGATTCCGTCTACGGGCGGATTCCCTGGGGTGGCCGCGCGGCGGCCAGCGCATGAACGCCGGCGGAATCAGCTGGTGGATCGTGCCGCTGGCGGTGCTGGGCGGCGCGATCCGGGTTAGCACGCCCTTCCTGTTCGTCAGCCTCGGCGAGTGCATCACCGAGAAAAGCGGCCGCATCAATCTGGGCCTCGAAGGCACGCTGGTGATGGGCGCGATGAGCGGCTATGCGGTGTCGTATCTGAGCGGTTCGCCCTGGCTCGGCGTCCTGGCGGCCGGTCTCGTCGGCGTCGCGATGGGGCTGTTGCACGGCACGATCTGCAGTCTGCCCCGGGTCAACGACATCGCCGTCGGGATCGCGCTGATGCTGTTCGGCGTCGGGCTGGCGGATTATCTCGGCAAGCCCTTCATCCAGCCCGCCGCGCCGCAGCTGCCGTCGATCGATTTCGCCTGGTGGAGCACCTCGTCGGACGTGCAGAACGCGCTGAAGATCAACGAATTGTTCCTGATCGGGGTGGCGCTGGCGCCGCTCCTGGTGTGGGCGTTCCGGGCGACCCGCTGGGGTCTTATTCTGCGCATCGTCGGGGAGAGCGCCGACGCCGCTCGCGCCCTCGGCTACCGGGTGATCCCGGTGCGCATCATCGCGACCTGCACCGGCGGCTTTCTCGCCGGCATCGGCGGCTCGTTCCTGTCGCTCTACTACCCCGGAGCGTGGAGCGAGCGGATCTCCTCGGGCCAGGGCATCACCGCCGTGGCGCTGGTCATCTTTGCCCGCTGGAACCCGAAACTGTGCTTTTACGCGGCGCTTTTGTTCGGCGGCGCCGGCGCGCTCGGCCCGTCATTGCAGTCGGTCGGCATTCATGGCGGCTACTACCTGCTCAACGCCGCGCCCTACATCCTCACGCTGCTGATCATGATCCTCACCTGCTCGCCAAAGCGGGTGCTGGTCGGAGCGCCGGCCGAACTGTCGATCACCAAATAGGAGAGCGGCCATGGTTGAGCGCTACGTCGCGGCCGATCCGTACCCGTGGCCCTATAACGGCAAGCTGGCGCCAAGCAACACCGCGCTGATCGTCATCGATATGCAGACCGATTTCTGCGGGGTCGGCGGCTATGTCGACAAGATGGGCTATGATCTGTCGTTGACCCGCGCGCCGATCGAGCCGATCCGCCGGGTGCTGGCGGCGCTGCGCCAACGCGGCTTTCAGGTCTTTCATACCCGCGAGGGCCATCGCCCCGACCTCGCCGACCTGCCCGACAACAAGCGCTGGCGCTCGCGGCGGATCGGCGCGGGGATCGGCGATCCCGGGCCGTGCGGCCGCATCCTGGTGCGCGGCGAGCCGGGCTGGGAGATCATTCCCGACCTGATGCCGGCCGCGGGCGAGCCGATCATCGACAAGCCGGGCAAGGGCTCGTTCTGCGCCACCGACCTCGAATTGATGCTGCGGCTGCGCGGCATCGAGAACCTCGTCCTGACCGGCATCACCACCGATGTCTGCGTCCACACGACGATGCGCGAGGCCAATGACCGCGGCTTCGAGTGCCTGCTGCTCGAGGATTGCTGCGGCGCGACCGATCGCGACAACCACCGGCACGCCATCAAGATGATCAAGATGCAAGGCGGCGTGTTCGGCGCGGTGTCCGATGCGAAGGCGCTGATCGAGGCGGTCGGCTGATGCCCGACGCGGCGAGCGGCGCCTTCGGCATCGAAATCGTCTCGATGACCAAGCGCTTCGGCGCTTTCGTCGCGCTCGAAGACGTGTCGCTGAAGGTCCCGGCCGGCAGCTTTCATGCGCTCCTCGGCGAGAACGGCGCCGGCAAGAGCACGCTCGTCAAATGCGTCATGGGCTATTACCGCCCCGATGAGGGGCAGGTTATCGTCGGCGACCGCGAGCAGACCATCGCCAACCCGCGCGCCGCGCATGCGCTGGGGCTCGGCATGGTCTACCAGCATTTCACCCTGGTGCCGGCGATGACGGTCGCCGAGAACCTGGTCATGTCGCGCGCCGAACTGCCATTGGTGATCGACTGGCGGGTCGAGCGCAAGGCGCTGGCCGAATTCCTTGATCGGATGCCGTTCCGGGTACCGCTCGATGCCAAGGTGTCGGCGCTGTCGGCCGGCGAGCGCCAGAAATGCGAAATCCTGAAGCAGCTCTATCTCGATCGCCGCTTTCTGATCCTGGACGAGCCGACCTCGGTGCTGACGCCGCTGGAGGCCGACGAGGTGCTTGGCCTGCTGGGCGCGATGGCCAAGCGCGGCGACATCACCGTCCTGATGATCACCCACAAATTCCGCGAGGTGATGGCGTTTGCCGACCGCGTCACGATCCTGCGGCACGGGCGCCTGGTCGGCGGCGGCGAGATCGCCGATCTGACCCCGAACGACATGGCGCGCACGATGATCGGCGCCGAGCAGCTCGCGGCGCAGCCGCCGCATGTCGGCTCGGTGGGCCGGCGACGGCTCGAGATCCGCGCCCTCCAGGTCACCGACGATGCCGGACAGCCGGCGGTGCGCAAGCTGTCGCTCGAGATCTGCGGCGGTGAGATCGTCGGCGTCGCCGGCGTCTCGGGCAACGGTCAGCATGAGCTTGTCGAGGCATTGGCCGGCCAGCGCGACGCGGATTCGGGCGATATCCGCGTCTGCGACGAGGTCTTTCACGCGACCCGGGCCGAGATGTCCCGCCACAAGATCTCCTGCCTGCCGGACGAGCCGCTGCGCAATGCCTGCGTCGGGCGGATGAGCGTCGCCGAAAACATGGCGTTCCGCAGCTTCGACCAGCCGCCTTTCGCGATCGGCGGCCTTTGGCTGCGGCCAGCGAAGATGCGTTCGGAGGCGGAACGGCGGATTGCGCAGTACCGCGTTCGCACCCGTTCGCCCGATACGCCGCTCGCCGCGCTGTCGGGCGGCAATGTGCAGCGGGCCGTGCTGGCGCGCGAACTTGACGGCGGCGCCGAGGTGATGATCGCCGCCAATCCGTGTTTCGGGCTCGACTTCGCGGCCGTGGCGCAGATCCACGCGGAAATCATCGCGGCGCGCAATCGCGGCGCCGCCGTGCTGCTGGTCAGCAGCGATCTCGACGAGATCCTTGAGATCGCCGACCGCCTCGTTGTCATGTTCAACGGGCGGCTGGTTTACGAGGCCCGCGTCGCGGACGCCGATCTGACCGAGATCGGCCGCCACATGGCCGGCCATTAGGGACACGGTTGCTGGGCCGGCGGCAATCAGCCCCTCACCCCAACCCTCTCCCCGCAAGCGGGGCGAGGGGGAGGAGCGCGCACCGTCAGAACCCTCTCCCCGCAAGCGCGGCGAGGGAGAGGAGCGCGCACCGTCAGAACCCTCTCCCCGCTCGCGGGGAGAGGGCAGGGTGAGGGGTGGAGATGCCGCTCAACCGTGTGACCCAACCAAGCGCATCAGGTTATTCTTGCGGCGGCTTTGAGCATTCGCGGCGAGGGGAGGGATCGTGACCGATACGGTTTTGCTGACGCAGGCGCTGTCCGGCGCCTGGCGCGACCTCGCCTGGCAGCGCCTGCGCGACGGGGTCGAGGTGGCGTGGCTTTATCAGAACGGCGCGCACGGCCCGTCGGCGGCCTATCTGCGCTATCAGCCGGGCGCCAGCGTTCCATTGCATTGGCACGCCGGATACGAGCACGTCGTCGTTCTCGAGGGCTCGCAGAGCGACGATAACGGGCGCCACGGGGTCGGCAGCCTCGTCATCAACCCGCCCGGCTCGTCGCACGACGTGGTCAGCGAAGAAGGCTGTGTCGTGTTGATCGTCTGGGAGCGGCCGGTGGTCTTCGGGGCAGCGATGCCGTGACGCCGGGCGGCTACGCCGCATCTTTGCCTAAAACAGAGGCAATCGCACGCGGCCCCGCGCGATTGCCGCAGGGCGGCGCAATTTTCCGCCGCTGGCGCGACCATTGCATCGCGGCGCGCGGAGGGAAAGATGGCAGACACGGCCTCTCTTGGCGGCCTTGCGTTCGACGAGACCGGTGCACCTGAATGCTGCCGCGAGCCCTACGCGCTGGTGCGCCAATGGCTCGACAGCATGCCGCACGGTATGCTCGATCTGAAGCGGCGCGAGGCGGAACTGTTGTTCCGCCGCATCGGCATCACCTTTGCGGTCTATTCCGAGCAGGGCGATCGTGAGCGGCTGATCCCGTTCGACATCGTCCCGCGCATTCTGGGCGCCGAGGAGTGGAAGTATCTCGCGCGCGGCCTGACCCAGCGGGTGCTGGCGCTCAACAAGTTTCTCCATGATGTCTATCACACACGCGAGATTGTGCGCGCCGGCGCCATTCCGGAAACCCTTGTCCTGCATAACGACAGCTTCCGCTCGGAGATGCAGGGCTTCGCGCCGGCCCGCGACGTCTACACCCATGTCGCCGGCATCGACATCGTGCGTACCGGCGAGCGCGAGTTTTATGTGCTCGAAGACAATTGCCGCACGCCATCCGGGGTGTCCTACATGCTGGAAAACCGTGAGGCGATGCTGCGGCTGTTTCCGGAATTGCTCGGGCGGCATTCGGTGGCGCCGGTGGCGAGCTATCCCGAGGAACTGCACGACGTGCTGCGCTCGGTCGCGCCGCCGCATTGCGAGGGCGAACCGACCGTGGTGCTGCTGACGCCGGGCTCGTTCAACAGCGCCTATTACGAGCACTCGTTCCTGGCCGACGAGATGGGCCTCGAACTGGTCGAGGGCATCGATCTGCGCGTCGCCGACAACGTCGTCTATATGCGCACGACCGAGGGGCTGAAGCGCGTCGATGTCATCTATCGCCGGCTCGACGACGACTATCTCGATCCGCTGACCTTCCGCCCCGATTCGATGCTCGGCACGCCTGGCCTCTTCAATGCCTATCGCGCCGGCAATGTGACGCTGGCCAATGCCGTCGGCACCGGCATCGCCGACGACAAGTCGATCTATCCGTTCGTGCCGGCAATGATCCGCTTTTATCTCGGCGAGGAGCCGATCCTCAAAAACGTGCCGACCTATCGCTGCGGTGACCGCAGCGAACTCGGCTATGTCCTCGATCACCTGGCCGAGCTGGTCGTCAAGGAGACGCACGGCTCGGGCGGCTACGGCATGCTGGTCGGCCCGCATGCGACAGTGGCCGAACGGGCCGCTTTTGCCGACAAGCTGCGCGCCCGTCCCGACAATTATATCGCCCAGCCGACGCTGGCGCTGTCGACCTGTCCGACCTTTGTCGAGAGCGGCGTCGCGCCGCGCCATGTCGATCTGCGGCCCTTCGTGCTGCTCGGCGAGGCGGTGCGCATCGTCCCCGGCGGGCTGACCCGGGTCGCGTTGCGCGAGGGCTCGCTGGTGGTCAATTCGAGCCAGGGCGGCGGCACCAAGGACACCTGGGTGCTGGAGCGGTGAGGCGATGCTGAGCCAATGTTGAGCCAATGTTGAGCCGGGCCGCCGACAGCCTTTACTGGCTTGCCCGCTATGTCGAACGCGCCGAAAACGTCGCGCGCACCGTTGCGGTCGGCTATCGCATGGCGAGCATGGCTTTGTCGCTCGGCAGCAATGGCAACGAGTGGCTATCGACGCTGATCACAACCGGTTGCGAGGCGGGCTTTTTCGCCAAATACGACGAGGCGACCCAGCCGGCGGTCATCGACTATCTGGTGCGCGACCTGGAAAACCCGTCGAGCATCCTCGCCTCGATCGAGACGGCGCGGCGCAACGCGCGCGCCGTGCGCATCGCGCTGACCAGCGACATGTGGGACGCGCTCAACGAAACCTGGCTCGGCTTGCGCGAGATGGATCTCGATTTTTCGTCCTCGCAAAACCTCCTGCAGTTTCTCGACTGGGTCCGGGCGCGCTCGCAGCTGTTCAACGGCGCCTATAACGGCACGATGCTGCGCAACGATGCCTTCTACTTCACCCGGCTCGGCACTTTTATCGAACGGGCCGACAACACGGCGCGCATTCTCGACGTTAAATATCATGTGCTGCTGCCGACCCATGAGGGCATCGGCGGCGCGCTCGATTACTACCAATGGCAGGCGATCTTGCGTTCGGTTTCGGCGCTGCGGGCCTATCACTGGGTCTATCACGACCGCTTGCAGCCGTGGCTGATCGGTGAATTGCTGCTGTTGCGCCCGGAAATGCCGCGCTCGCTGATCAACTGCTTCGATCAGATCACCCAGTATCTCGATCGGTTGGCCGACGGCTATGGCGGCCGCCGCGGCGAATGCCATCGCCTCGCCGGCGCGCTGCATGCCCGGCTGCGCTATGGCCGCATCCAGGATATCTTCCAGTTGGGATTGCATGAATTCCTGTCCGATTTCATCGATCGCTCGACCGCGCTGGGCGACGAGATCAGCGCCTATTATTTGACCTGATCGCAAAATCATGCTGCTGCGGGTGTTTCATCGGACCGGGTATCGCTACAGCGCGCCCATTCAATACGCGATCCAGACGTTGCGGCTGACGCCGGTGCCGTATCAGGGGCTGAGCGTGCGGCAGTGGCGCGTCGAGGCGGACGGTCACCGCGCGCTGCCCGGTCTCGTCGATGGTCTCGGCAACATCGTGCATTGCCATAGCGTCGACCGGCCGCATCGCGAAGCCAGCGTCGCGGTCGAGGGCGAAGTCGAGACGCATCGCGCCGACGGCGTCGTGCTCGGCACGCCGGAGCCGCTGCCGCCGGTGTTCTTTCTGCGTTCGACGCCGCTGACCGTGGCCGATGCGGCGATCGCCGAGTTGGCGCGCGAGACGGCGAGCGGCGGCGATGTCGCCGAGCAGGCGCACCGGCTGATGGAGGGCGTGCACCAGCGCCTGCTCTACCGGCCGGGCCATACCGATACGCAGACCACCGCCGCCGCTGCCTTGCAGCTTGGCTGCGGCGTCTGCCAGGACCACGCGCATCTCTTTGTCGCGGCGGCGCGCTGGCTCGGTATTCCGGCGCGCTATGTCGGCGGCTATCTGTGGACCGGCCGCAACGACGACGCCGATGACGCCAGCCATGCCTGGGCCGAGGCGTTTGTCGAGGGGCTGGGCTGGGTCGGGTTTGACGCCGCCAACGGCATCTGCCCGGACGAGACCTATATCAGGGTCAGCGTCGGGCTCGACTATTGGGCGGCGGCGCCGATGCGCGGCTTGCGCCGCGGCACGGCGGTCGAGGAAATGCAGGTCACAGTGCAGGTGCAGCGCATCGGCGCCGAGCAATAAACGGCTTCGCCGAGCACCCGGCAGACACGACGGCGGTCGGGCGAATACCCGGTCGGCAGGGTTCCAACGCGAGAAATTAGTTAGAAGGCGAAGGGGCCGCGGCAGAATCGCGGCTTAATCGCTGCCTTGCTGCCGCAAGCCGCGTTCTGCTTCGAGCTCGACCACCGCGCCCTTGGCGAATTTCTTCGCAAAAGCCTCGATCGCGCGCTCCAGGGTGTCGAGTTCGACCTGATCCGCTTCCAGCCCTTGCAGCTCCGCAGCGTGCCGCGCCAGCATTTCCGCTCGGCGCACGCCGAGGTCATGCTTGGCGCGATCGATGTCGCCCGGTGTCAGTTGATCCCACGCCATGATACCTCCTTCCACGCTGTCGGCCTTTGGAACGGGGGCGGGCGGAGCAGCGGCAGTTTCGACGATCCGATCGACCGGTTCCTGGCCGACCGGTTCCTGGCCGACCGGTTCCTGATTCACCGGCTCTTGACTTACCGATTCCGGGGCGACCAATTCCTGGCCCGCCGCTTCCAGTTCGGCGGCCTCCAGTTCGGCGGCTTCCGGTTCGGGGGCGGCCTCGTCGCTCGCAGCGTCCTCGTCCGGCGCCGTGGCTGCAGAGCGGCGGCCGGCCTTTGCCGCCGCCAACGAGGCCGGTTCTGCGGCGGTGGCAAGGTTGGTCGAAATATGGGCGAGCAACCGGTCGCGGCGCCCTTCCGCCGCCCTGATCTCCTCCTCGAGCGCCCGGGAGCGGCCGATGTCCTTCTTGGATCGCGCCGCCGCCAGACGAGATCGCGCGGCGGCGATTTCGGAGGTGAGGGTTTGCAGCTCCATCCACTCGAACGAACTCATCGCTAAGCCCCTCGTTCACATGCCGGAGCGGCGACAACTCCAGACAGGGACACCACCTCATAACCCAATCCGACCACATTCAACCGTAGCGAACCGCCTCCGACCCGTCAATCGCGACGCGCGCGAGGCGGGGCCGGATGCAGCCGGGCTACCGCTGGCCGGGGCGCAGCAGGTCGATCAGGCTCGCCAGGCCTGGGGCGCGGCGGCAGTCATGAATGAAGGCGAGGATCGCTGCAATGCGGTCGTCGCGGAGCCCGGCCAACGGCGCCAGCGCGCGGAATTTGGCGTCGATATCGGCCCAGGCAATGCCGAGCATCCCCGAGCCGCGCGGCGCGAACACGGTGCTGGTGAAACTGCGCCCGGCATGGGTGCGGATCGTCACGCTCGCGCCCTGGCGGTAGCGCTGGGCGTCGGCGGTCGGCGGCGGGCCGACCCGAATCTTGTCGATCAATGCGTGAATGACCGGGTCGGCGATCTTCGCCGGCGTCGCATGCCCCCATGAGAAGTCCCGGTCGGCGACGCCGGCGGCGAGGAAATAGGCCGGGCTGTGCGCCATGTCGATCAAATCGGCGGGATGCAGCGGGCCGGTCAGCGTGGTCATCCCCGGGCGCGACACGGTGATGCACTCGACCTCGGCAGGCGCGATTTGTCCTTCGCGCGCGGCGTTGGCCGCAGCTTCGGCGAGGGCGTGATAGGGGTGGCCGCCCGGGACGAGCTTGACCGCCATGTCGGTGACGATGTCCCACGAGGCGCCGAGGTCACGGGTTGCGGCGGCGCCGCCCGCGGCGCCGTCCACCCCGCCGAACGCCTCAAAAAACCCGAGTCGCATTTCGAGGATGCGCTCCTCGGCCGTGTAGCCGCGCTGCGCCGCGCGCACCGCCTGGATGCCGCTCATCGTCGCCATTCCGGCATGGTATTCGCGCGCGACGCTGGTGTCGGCCGCCTTGGCGAGCCCGCCGGTCGAGGTCGCCGCCAGCGCGATCGCCTGCGTCATCTGCTCCGCGTCGAGCCGCAGCAGGCGGGCGGCCGCGCCGGTCGCCGCGAAGATCGCGGCGTTCGAACCATGGAACCCGCGTTCGCGGAACCCCGGCATCGCGTCGATCATGCGGCCGGCCAGTTCGTAGCCGGTGACGACCGCCGTCAACACGTCCTCGCCGCTGCCGCCATGGTGCTCGGCCGCGGCCAGCGCGGTTGCGACCAGCGGCGTGCCGCAATGCACGATCGTGCGCAGGTCGCTGTCGTCGGAGGCGGCGGCGTCGCTCATCACCGCGTTGACCTGCGCGGCATAGACGACCGGCAGCTTGGCGGGCCCATTGGAGCTGGCGTCGAACCATACCGAGGCGCGCGGGCTGCCGCCGAGGCTGCATGCCATGTCTTTGACAATCCGGGCAGACTCGATGCCGCTGCCCATCGCCGCGCTGGCCACTGTGCTGGCGATCAGCATCGCCGCATGGTCGAGCGCTTGCGCCGGCAGGTCGGTGGCGGTGGTCTTCGTGAAGAACTCGGCCAGCTCACGCGCCACGCTCATCGCATTCCTCCGTGATTGTCGCGGTTGAGTTCGCCGCGCGGTGCTGCCAAGCTTCGCCGGCAAGCGTCAGTCAAACCCTACCGGAGGAGACGAGCATGGCCATGGAAATCGGGCACGTCCATATCAAGACGTATGACCCCAAGAAGACGGCGCAGTTCTACATCGACAATTTCGGCGCGACGATCAAGAACGAGGCCCCCAACGGCAATATCCAGCTCAACCTGCACGGGCTGCAGCTCAACGTCACGACGATCTCCGCGGCACAGAACCGCAAGCAGATGATGGGGATCGAGCACATCGCGGTGCAGACCGACGACTACGCCGGCGCGATCGCCAAGCTGCGCAGCAACGGCGCGCACGTCATGCTGGAGCAGAACAATAACGGCCGCCACGTCGCCTTCATCGAAGCTCCCGACGGCGCCCAGATGGAGCTGATCGAGAAGGTGTAGCAGCGACCTCTGCTCCTGTCATTCCGGGGCCGCCCACAAGGCGGAACCCGGAATCCAGGAACACCGGTCTCTGGAGTATGGATTCCGGGTTCGCCGCGATGCGGCGCACCGGAATGACACGCGGCGGTCGGAGGACACGCGAGCATGGCGCTGAAGGACAAGATACCGTTCGGCATTTCGCTGCCGCACCGCTCGCCCGAGCCGATCGACATGGCGGCGGTGCGCACTGTCGCAACCCGGGCCGAGGCGCTCGGCTTCCGCGATCTGTGGGTCACCGAGAACACCCTCGACCACGCGTTCTGCTTCGATCCCGTGGTCGTGCTGACCTACGCGGCGGCGGTGACCTCGAAGATCCGGCTCGGTGCCTCGGTCGTCGTGCTGGCGATCCACAGCCCCTTGATGGTGGCGCACCAATGGGCCTGTCTCGACTATGTCAGCCGGGGGCGCGCCATTCTCGGCGTCGGGCTCGGCCGGGCGCACCATTATCGCCAGTTCGAGGTGCCCGAAGAGGGCCGCGTCGCGCGGTTCCGCGAGGAGGTCGAGCTGATCCGGGCGTTGTGGAGCGAGCCGAAGGTCACCTACCGGGGCCGCTTTTATCATCTCGCCGACGAGACGATGGCGCCGAAGCCGGTGCAGCGACCGCTGCCGATCTGGATGGGGGTCGGCCACCCCAACGCGGTGCGCCGCGCCGCCGGGCTCGCCGATGGCTGGATGGGGTCGGGCGGATCGCGCATCGCCGATTTCGCCGCCTCGGTCCCGATCCTGCGCGCCGCGCTCGAGGAAAAGGGCCGCGACCCGGCGACGTTTCCCACCTCAAAGCGCCTCTTCATGGCGGTCGACGAGCGCCCTGAGGTGGCGCGCGCCGAGCTCTTGCGCTGGTTTACCGAGGTCTACCACAACCCGCCCGGCACCGATCTGTGCGGCATTCACGGCACGCCCGAGCAGGTGAAGGAGCGGCTCGAGGAGGTCGTTGCGATGGGCGCCAACCATCTGATGTTGAACCCGGTCAGCCGCCACGCCGAGCAGGTCGAGGCGCTCGCCGAGATCGTGGGGCTCAAATGAGCATGCCGCAAAGCGACCCGGTCAAGGCCCAGGTGGCGGCCCATTGGGACCGCCGCGCGGCGCATTTCGACGAGGATTTCGGCCACTCGATCGCCGGCCCGGCCGAGCGCGCCGCGTGGGATCGCATTCTCGATCTGGTGGTCCCCGCCGGCGGCGCGCTGGACGCGCTCGACGCCGGCTGCGGCACCGGTTTTCTCAGCCTCGAACTGGCGCGGCGCGGCCATCGCGTCACCGGCGTCGATTTCGCGCCGGCGATGATTGCGGCGGCGCGCCGCAAGGCGGATGCCGAGGGGCTGGCGGTGCGCTTCGAGGAGGGCGACGCCGAAAATCTGCCCCATCCGGCCGCCAGCTTCGACCTCGCGATCAGCCGTCACGTGTTGTGGACCCTGCCGCATCCCGAGGCCGCGATCGACGAATGGCTGCGGCTGGTGCGGCCGGGCGGCCGGCTGGCGATCATCGACGGCGCGCAATACGACGAAGCCGCGGCGCCGCCGCAGCGCGAGAACGCCCGCACCAGCGCCGAATACGCCGCGATCGGCGACCGGCTGCCGTTCTACAACGGCCGGCCGCGCAGCGAGATCGAGGCGCTGCTGCGGGCGCACGGCCTCGCCAATGTCGGCGGCGATCCGCTCTTTGACCTGATCGAGGCGCACGCGCAGCGCAGCGCCGCCGAGGGGCGCCAGCAGCGCCGCCGCCAGCGCTATGTCGTATGGGGCGACGTGCCGCGCTAACGCGCTAAAGGAGCAAGCCATGAGCTACGAGACGATCCTGGTCGAGGCAGAGAATGGCGTCGGCATCGTGACGCTGAACCGCCCGGACAAGCTCAACGCGATGAACCGCCTGCTGTCGCGCGAACTGCACGAGGCGGTGCAAGGCTTCGAGGCCGACGACGCGATCGGCTGCATCGTCCTGACCGGCGCCGGCCGCGCCTTCTCGGCCGGCGGCGACATCCACGAGCAGCGCGAGGACGACCACCGCCACACCGATGAGGAGCTGAACCGGCTGCGCAGCGGCCGCGCCAGCCTCGATATCGGCATCTGCAAGAAGCCGACGATCGGCATGATGAACGGGCTCGCTTTCGGCGGGGCGGCGGTGCTCGCCTCCTCGCTCGACATGCGGATCGGCTGCGAGGACAGCAAATTCCGCTTCCTCGCCGCTGCCTACGGTCGCATCAACAGCACCTGGACGCTGCCCAACCAGGTCGGCTGGCCGATGGCGAAGGAGCTGTTGTTTTCGGCGCGCGTGGTCGAGGCCGAGGAGGCCTGGCGGATCGGCCTCCTCAACCATCTCGTGCCGCGCGCCGAGCTGCGGGCCAAGACGATGGAACTGGCGACGACGATCGCCGGCAACAACCGCGCCGCGGTGGTCGGCATCAAGGCGCTGCTGCTGAAGCAGATGACCGAGAACCTCGAAGAGCAATGGGCCGAGGAGCGCCATTTCACGACGCATGTCGTCAAAGGCGCCAAGGCCGAGGACGCCTTCCCCGAATTCATCGCCCGCCACGGCCGCCCGCTGGGGTGATCAGCGCCAGTTTCGCTCAGGTTGGGTCGCCTTTCCCGTCATGGCCGGGACAAAGCCCGGGGATGACGAATTAACATGCCGCCGCTGCTTCTGCTGCAGGACATCCACCTGACCTTTGGGGTGACGCCGCTGCTTGCCGGCGCGGCGCTGGGCGTCGCCGCCGGCGACCGGACATGCCTGGTCGGTCGCAACGGCTCGGGCAAATCGACCTTGCTGCGCATCGCCGCCGGGCTCGTGCCGCCGGATGCCGGCGAACGCTTCGCCCAGCCGGGTGCGGCCATCCAGTATCTGTCGCAGGAACCCGACCTGACCGGTTTCGGCACCACCCTTGCCTATGTCGAGGCGGGGTTTGACGCCGGGGCGGCGGGCCGCCACCGGGCACTCTATCTCCTCAAGGAACTCGGCCTCACCGGCGCCGAACACCCCGCCGCCTTGTCCGGCGGCGAGGCGCGCCGCGCCGCGCTGGCCCGGGCACTGGCGCCGGCGCCCGACATCCTGCTGCTCGACGAACCGACCAATCATCTCGACCTGCCCGGGATCGAGTGGCTGGAGCGGGAGCTCGCCGCGATGCGCTCCGGCATCGTCCTGATCAGCCATGACCGGCGCCTCCTCGAACGGTTTTCGCGCAGCACGGTCTGGCTCGACCGCGGCATTACCCGGCGGCTGGACGAGGGTTTTGCGGCCTTCGAGGTCTGGCGCGACGCGATCCTCGAACAGGAAGCCGCCGAGCAGCACAAGCTCGGCCGCAAGATCGCGATGGAGGAGGATTGGCTGCGCTACGGCGTTACCGCCCGGCGCACCCGCAACCAGCGCCGGCTCGCCGAGCTGCACGCGCTGCGCCGCCGGCGCCGGGAGCACCGCGCCGCAACCGGGACGGCCCGGCTCGAAGCGGCGCAGGCCGATGTCTCCGGCCGGCTCGTCGCCGATGCGGCGGGGATTGCGAAGTCCTATGGCAGCCGCCCGATCGTGCGGAATTTTTCGACGCGGATCATGCGCGGCGACCGGGTCGGCATCGTCGGCGCCAACGGAACCGGCAAGACGACGTTGCTCAACCTGCTGACCGGCGCGCTGCTGCCCGATGCGGGTGAAATTCGGCTTGGCACGAATATCGCGCAAGTCACCCTGGATCAGCGCCGCGACACCCTCGACCCGGGCCAGACCCTGGCCGACGCGCTGACCGGCGGGGGCGGCGACGCGGTCACGGTGGGCGGCCAGAGCCGGCATGTGATCGGCTACATGAAGGACTTCCTGTTCCGCCCCGAGCAGGCCCGCACCCCGGTCGGCGTGCTCTCCGGCGGCGAACGCGCCCGGCTCACCCTGGCGCGCGCCTTCGCCCGGCCGTCGAACCTGCTGGTGCTCGACGAGCCGACCAACGATCTCGATCTGGAGACCCTCGACCTGTTGCAGGAAAAGCTGGCCGAGTACGCCGGCACGGTGCTGCTCGTCAGCCACGACCGCGACTTCCTCGACCGCGTCGTGACGTCGATCATCGCCAGCGCCGGCAACGGCAGCTGGATCGAATACGCCGGCGGCTACAGCGACATGCTGGCGCAGCAGGCCGACGCGCAACCGCCGTTGCCGCCGGCCAAGCCTCGAATCCTCAAGCAGCCTCGGCCGGCGTCGCCGAGCGGCGGAGCACCGGCCGGCCCGACGCGCCGGATGAACTTCAACGACCGCCGCGCGCTCGACATGCTGCCGGCCCGGATTGCGGCATTGGAGACACGGATTGCCGAGCTGAACGCTATTCTGGCCGACCGGGATCTCTATGCCCGCGATGCCGCACGGTTCGGCGTCGCAACGCAGGCGCTTGCGGCCGCGCGCGACGAACTGGCGGCGGCCGAGGAGCGCTGGCTCACCCTGGAAATGGCGCGCGAAGCGCTCGAAGCTGCGGTGCCGAGGTCCTGATTTTTGCCGGCGGCGGTCAGCCGAGCGCGCCCGATTGGCGGAGCGCGGCGACGGCCTCGGGCGCGAGGCCGAGCACATCGCGCAGCACGCTGTCGGTATCGCCGCCGAGCGCCGGGGCGGGGCCGGAAATCCGGCCGAAGCTGGCGCGCCACGGCAGGCCGGGCAGAACGCCGTCGCCGGTCGCGTCCCAAAAGCCGCGCTCGCGCAGATGATCGCAGCCGACCAGATCGCGCGAGGTGGCCAGTGCCGCCGCCGCGATGCCGGCCTCGCGCAATTGCCGCGCGGCCGCGGGGGCGGCCTGCGGCCGGGCCCAGGCGGCGAGGATGTCGTCGATCGTTTGCTGCTGCGCGGCGCGCTCGGCGCACCCGAGCCGGGTCAGCCCTGACAACGCCGGGACGATGGCGCAAAGGCGTCGCCACGTCGCGTCGTCGGCGACCGCGAGGCTGAGCCAGTCGTCATCGCCGGCGCAGCGGTAGGCGCCATGCGGCGTGTCGTGTTCGGAGCGGTTGCCAGTCGGAAGCGGCGGCGCGCCGAGTTGCGCTGCAAGCAAGGGCTCGGCCATCGTCCACAGCATCGCTTCGAGCATCGAGAAGTCGATCCGCGCGACGCCCCCGATGCGCCGCCGATGCCACAGCGCGGCGGCGGTAACGAAGGCGAGCATCAGGCCGCACATCGGGTCGAGCCAGGCGAGGCCGACCCGCGGCGGCACGCCCGGGTGGCGATTGAGCCCGGCGAAACCGGCATAGCACTGCAACAGCGTGCCATAGGCCACCGCATGCGCCTCCGGCCCGGTGCGCCCCAGACCGGAGGCGGAGACATAGAGCAGATCCGGGTTGGCCGCCTGCAATTCGTCGGCGCCGAGGCCCAGCCGGTCCATCACGCCGGTCGCGAAATTCTCGACCAGCACGTCGGATTTGGCGGCCAGCGCGCGGGCGATGGCGATGGCGTCGGGCTTTTTGAGGTCGAGCACGATGCCGCGTTTGGCCTGCCCCAGCACGCTGTGCAACTCGGAGGCGCGGCCGGGGTCACCGCGCCCCGGCGCCTCGACCTTGATGATCTCGGCGCCCATCGCCGCGAGATAGCGCGTCGCCGTCGGCCCGGCGATGACCCAGCTGAAATCGAGCACGCGGAGGCCGGCGAGCGGCATCGCGCCGGCGCCTTGCTTGCCGCCATGGGCCGGCGCCTTCCCGCGGGATTTCGCGACGCGCAGGCCGAAGGGCGGTCCGGGCGCGGCGATCGCGCGCCGGCCGATCTCGATGCGGCGATAGAAGTCGCGATGCAGGAGCTGCGGCGAAACGAGCTGCTCGGCCGGCTCGCGCAGCGGGAAAGACGGCACATGGGCGGCCTGCGCCCGGTCGGCGATCGCTTGCTTATCGTAGCCGCGGCTCCACGCCGACATCAGCGCATGCAGCGCGTCCCAGTTCGCCACCCGCGCGGATTTGGTGGCAAAGCGCGGCTCCTGCGCCCAGTCGGGCGAGCCCATCACGGTGAGCCACGCCGCCCATTGATGATCGTCGCGCGGCGAGATCGCCGCATAGCCGTCGCGCGCCGGCAGGATGCAGACGGTGGCGCCGTTGCCGTCGGTCAGCCGCCGGCGCGACCAGCTTTTGCCGGACAGCCCGGCGCGCGCCAGTTCGGTGATCGTCAACGTGGCGAGCGCTTCCTGGATCGACACGTCGATAACCGCCCCGGGCGCGGCTCCAGGAATCGCGGCGAGCGCCGCGTGCATGCCGGCGCAGGCGGCGGCAATCCCGCCGATAAAGGCGGATTGCTCGCCAACCGGGCGCAGCGGCGCCTCGCCCAGATCGTCGACCTGGCCGGTCAGCATCCGGGCGATGCCGCTGGCGAACAACAGGGTCAGATCGCTCGCCGGATCGTCGGCTCGCGGTCCGCTCTGGCCGAACGGGGAGATCGCGACGATCGCCGCGGCCGGGTTGATCCGGCGCAGCGCGGCGATGTCGTGGTTGCGGGCGCGCAGTTCGCGCGGGCTGCCTTCGCAGACGATCAGATCGGCCGCCGCGATCGCCGCCCGCACCGCCGCCGGATCACCCGCGACGACGCTCTTGCCATGGCCGAGATGGAGCGCCAGCGGGGTCGACGCCGGCGCATCGATGCAACGCACCCGGGCGCCGATATCGGCGAGCAGGCGCCCGCAAACCGCGGCGGCCAGCCCGCTTCCGATCTGCGCGACCTCAAGCCCAGCCAGTACCGACATCGCCAACCACCCCGACCCGCATCGCCCGCACGGTTGTCGCCGAAGGTACGCCCGACCGCAATGCGCTTTACCCGATCGGCCGCGATACCCCAAGATATGCCGGCCGCCTGTCCCGAAGGAGAGCGATGTGGCCATCGACTACCAGAAGCGCGACGGCGTCGCCTACATCACGCTGAACAACCCGGCCAAGGCCAACATCCTCGACAAGGCGACGTCGGACGAGATCTCGGCCGCCTGGATCGATCTGTGGGAAGATCGCACCATTCGCTGCGCGATCCTGACCGGCACCGGCGACCGGCATTTCTGCGGCGGCCACAATCTGGCGCCGCGCCAGAACATCACCCCCGAGGAGCGCGAATACCTGCGCACCCAGCGCATCTTCTGGCCGCTCGCCGGCACCGTGCACGGACAGAAGACCGGGGTCGACGGCCGCATGGGCGACCATTACCCGCGGGTGTGGAAGCCGGTCATCGCCGCGGTCAACGGCTGGGCCGCCGGCGCCGGCCTCTACATCCTCCTGTCGTCGACCGATATCCGCATCGCCAGCGCCGAGCACGCGCGCTTCAAGTTTGCCCTGACGACGCAGGGCTGGCTGGGCCACGGGCCGGGCGCGAGCCTCTTGATCAAGCAGCTGCGCTATATCGACGCGATGAAGATGCTGCTGACCGACGATCCGGTCGATGCCGCCGAGGCGTTGCGCATCGGGCTCGTCAACGAGGTGGTGCCGCACGCCCAGCTGATGGAGCGGGCCGAAAAGATCGCCCGCCACATCGTCACGATGCCGCCGGTCGCCGTGCGCATGATGAAGGAATTTGTCGTCCGCTTCGGCGATTTGCCGACCGACCAGGCCTGGCATGTGCAGAACCTGATCAACAATCTGCTGATCCAGGTGACGACCGACGGCGAGGAGGGCCGCCAGGCCTTCAATGACAAGCGCCCGCCCAACTTCACCGGCGCGCTGCGCCGCCGCGGCGAGGCGTGGGACGAGCCCTCGGACGAGGATGCCGACCGCCTCGACGAGGCCTATCGCAGCGGCGAGTTCTGAGCGACCGCCACCCGCGCGGGCGCTTTCAGGCAAAATACGCCGTCATTCCGGGGCGCCGCCGCAGGCCGCGAACCCGGAATCCAGGAACACAAGCCGGTGCGCATGGATTCCGGGCTGCCTCGCATCGCTCGGCCCCCGGAATGACGGGTATTTGGTCCTCTTTGAAACCAGGGGCTTGCTTTGGCCGATCAGGCTGGCGGCCAGTTGTAGATGCGCTGCAGGGTCTGACCCATCAGCAGGGCCCGTTCGCTGTCGGACAGGCGGTCGGTGACGCGAAACGCCTCGACCCCCTGCTCGTATGTCAACAATCCGACCGCCCGCGTCCAGTCGGTGCCCCACATGCAGCGACCGAAGCCGAAGGCCTCGAAGACCCGGCCGAGCGGATCCCATAAATCCCTGTAGGGGAACGGTTCGTGCGACAGCGTGCAGGCGCCGCTGATCTTGACCGCGACATTGTCGTGGGTCGCCAGAGCCAGCAGCTTTGGCAGATCGGCGAACGGCTGCGCGGGGGCCGGCGGCTGGTGCGGTTGCGGCAGGCCGAGGTGGTCGATCACCAGCCTCGTGCCGGGATTGCGGGCCGCGAGCCCGCCAGCCTGGTCGAGGCGCCCTGTACAGGCCAGGTTGACCGGCAGGGCGTGCTGCGCCGCCACGGCCAGGACGCGGTTGATGCCGGGATCGGCAGGGTCGCTCGAAACGTTGTCTCTCAGGAACACCCGGATGCCGACCGTGCCCTTGGCGGCCGCCCAATCGGCGATCGTATCGGCGACGGCGGGGTCGGTCGGATCGACCGGCTTGACCAGCCTGAACCGGGTCGGATGCGCCGCATAGACCTCGAGAGCGTAGCTGGAATCGTAGCGATACATGCTGAACGGCGACACCAATATCGCGCCATCGACGCCGACGGCGTCCATCGCGGCCACCATCTGGTCGCCGGTCACCTCCGCCGGCCCCTGCAGAGTGCCGACCCACGGCCGGCCGGGGTGGTTGCGTTCATAGGCGTGAACCTGGACGTCTATTGTTGGCATGGCTTCGCGCCTCTCCCGATGTGGGGCCCGCGGACGACGAGCCCGAATTGAAACCGCGCGGTCATGGGCGGCGCACCGCTATTCGGTGGCGATGCGCTTCCAGGTCAGCTCGCGGTATTCGTCGCCCCCTTTGATCGGCCGCGGCGGCGGGCGCAGGATCATCAGTTCGCCGTCGAAGCTGACCTCGCGCACCTGGTCGGTGCCGAGGCGGGTCGGGTCCGATGCGGCATCGACCCGGGTGATGAGCCGCGCCCCGTCAAACGTGTAGTTGCCGCAATAGGAGCTATAGGCGCGCTCGGTTCCGGCTGGCAGTGTCGGCCGGCCGTCGCAGTTCACGGCCATCATTCGCCCCTCGGCGTTGAAAGTGACGCGTCCCATGCCCTTCCCGCCATAGGGGGCGGGCAGCAACTTGCCGCTACGATCCCGCGCGGTGGCGTCAACCAGCTTCCAGGTACCGACGATCGATCGCATTGTGAACATCCCTCTGGTCAAACGCGCGTCCACTCGTGGGAAGAGGTCATCCTAGCCGGCGAGCCGTCTCCCGTCGACCGCTCGCAACCGGACCGTCCCCGAGCGCCGAAGGTGGCGTCCAACATTGCCGGGGGCGCAGGCGCAGCCTAGCATCGGCGCACACCCGGGCCGACCGGGCGCCGGGAGCGGAACGAGATGAGATCCAGTGCCACGGCCGGCAGCGAAGGCTTCGACGTCGCCTACCTGGTGCTCAGCGGTTCGGCGACGGCGGCGCGTTGTCCCGAGCTTCTGCGCGGCCTCGTCGGGCTTGGCTTTGCAACCGTCATGGCGCTTCCGACGCCCAACGCCTCGCGCGTCATCGCGCCGCGCGACCTGGCGGAGGTCGCAGGGGTGCAGGTGGTCGAATCGTACTTCGATGTGGCGATCCGCCCGCGACCGCCCCATGGGGTGGTGCTGTTCGCGCCGTGCAGCTTCAACTCGCTCAACAAGCTCGCCCACGGCATCGCCGACAGCCTTGCCCTATCGGTGGTCGCCGAGGCGATCGGGCGGGGCACCCCGGTGATCGTCGGGCCATCGCTGAACGCGCCGCTCCTCAACCACCCCGAGGCGCGGTCATCGCTCGGGAAATTGGCCGCGTGGCAGGTCACCATCGTCCCGCCGGTCGACCACGGTGAGGGACCGCGCCTCGCCCCGTCCGAACAGCTGATCGAGGCCGTTCGTCCCCACGTTCGGCGGCGCTGACCAGGAGACGTCGAGCGGGCTATGCCCAGGGCGTCTCGGCGGCTGCATTGCGCCCGGAAATGCGGCCGAACGCCAGACACTCGCCGATGTTTCCGGTGCCCTGATAGAGATAGCTGTAGATCGAGCCCAGCTCGCCCGCGCTGTACAGCCTGGCGATCGGCGTTCCATCGGGCCGCACGATCTGGCCCTTCTCGTTGCGGCGCGGGCCGCCTTGCGTGTTGAGCATCGAGGGCGACAGTTCGACCGCATAAAATGGCGGATCGACGATCGGCGCCAGCATCAGGGTCCGGCCGAAATCCGCGTCGTGTCCGGCATCGCAGCAGCGGTTCCACCGGCTGACGGTGCCCGCCAATGCTGCCGGGTCGAGCCCCAGCAGCGTGGCGAGTGCGGCAAGGCTGTCGGCGGTCTTGATCCAGCCCTTCGCCAGTTCGGCGCTGTTGTCCTCGCTCCAGGGGTAGCGCTCGATGATCTGCGTCCAGCCGTGGCTCGGGTGCTTGTCGTAGAGGGGGCCGGCGGCGAACAGCGTGCGGTCGAAGACCATGAACATCGGGCACGGCACCGCGAGCGGCAGCCACCGGCCATTCACCGGAACTTTGCCGTGGCGGGTCTTGTATTTTTCGTCGGCAAAGCGCCTGGCGTCGGGCCCGACCACAACCATGCCGCCGCGCATCTCCTTGCTGTAGTGGAGCGCCTGCATCGAGAAACTCGTGCGGATTTCCGGGACTTTCAGCGCCATCGAGGGGCCGGCGTAATTGTTCATGTGCCAGAGATCGGCGCCGACCGTCATCGCCATCGTGATGCCGTCACCTTCGTTGTAGGGCGAGCCCGAAGTATAGCAATAGGGGATTCCGGGGAGATAGTTGCGGATCATCTCCTGGTTGTTTTCAAATCCGCCGCAGGTCAGCACCACCGCCTGGCGCGCCTTGACGCGGATCGACCCGTTCCCCGGCGCGGCGCGCACCCCGAGAATTTCCTTGCTGACCGGGTGCTGGATCAGCTCGCGCGCTGGCGTCTCATAGAGAATGGCGATGGGGCGTTCTTTGACCAGCTGCTCGAACCGCTTCCAGGTATAGGAATAGCCGTAGGTCGGCCCGTCGTGGAACTTGTGCACGCAGGCCGAGCCCGGCAGGTCGGGGAATTCGATCCCGACCGGCGGATGCTGATGCTCTTGCGGATCGCCGCCGACGCTTTGGAGCCAGGCATTGTTGCGGCCCATCTCCTGCGCCCACGCCTCGACCATCGGTTTCGGCACGGTGAAGGGGCCGCACAGCGCGGTGAGATAGGCGGCGGCGTCCTCGGCCGATGAGGTGTTCAGATAGCCTTGGCCGGCGACCCGGGTGTTGCCGCCTTCCTGACCCTCCGGCGCTTTTTCGAGGATGACCACCCGGGCGCCCAGATCGTGGGCGGTGACGGCAGCGGCGACACCGGCCGCCCCAAAGCCGACGACGACGACATCCGCTTCAACGTCCCATTCGTGTGCCACTGAACCGAGCCTCGATGTGCTGGAGGAGACGGGAGCAGACGGGAGCAGACGGGAGCAGACGGGAGCAGACGGGAGCAGACGGGAGCAGACGGGAGGAGCTGGTCAGTAATACGCCGTCCCGCCGTTGACCCTCATTAAACGCCGAAGACCCAGAGCAAATCGGCGACCGGTAAGCAATAGCAAACCCGCCGGGCTCCCGCCATCGCCAAGCCGCTCGGAGGCGGCGTTAGCGCGAAGCCCTTCACCCGTCCGCAGCTTCGAGGTAAACGAACCCCTAACGATCGAAAGATGCGCGTTAACAATAGTTAACGTTGACGTCGGAGCGTGCAGGAGGCGGTCGTCGCCGCGCTGAGCGCCACCGACAGGCACGAGCCTGGCGTTATCCGTTCGGCATGCTGAACGATATTCCGGGTCGCGCCGCGGCCGCGCCTGCGCTAGCA
>DATLRS010000124.1:0-13094 GCA_035534535.1 Allostellaceae bacterium
AGGGGCGTCGGTCAGCCCGCCGACCGTCGTGAACCGCGCGTGATCGGCGCCGCCCGTCAGGCCGGGCGGGGCGCGATTGCCGCGCAACCCTGCGCCCGTTGCATCGCGGGGTGACGCACGCCACGATTTCGCGCAGCTTGCGCCGATGAGCCAATTGCGCGCGATACGGCTGCGCCTGCCGCCGGCCTGGCTGACGCTCGGCGGCGCCTTCGCGGCGTTCACGATCGGTGCCGGGATGATGCAGTCCTACACCGTGTTCCTCGTCGCCTATATCGAGGAATTCGGCTGGGGCCGGGCCGAGACCTCGATCGCCTATTCGGTCTCGCAACTGGTCGCCGGCGCCAGTTCGCCGTTTGTCGGGGCGTTGGTCGACCGGCTGGGGCCGCGCCGCCTGTTGCTGCTCGGCGCGGGCCTGCTCGTCCTCGGGCTGATCGGCAGCTCGTTTGTCCGGGCGCTCTGGCAGATCGTCGCGCTGTACGGGGTGGTGATGACGATCGGGGCGAACTGTCTCGGCCTGGTGGTCTTCGTGCCGCTGTTGTCACGGCAATTCGTGCGCCGTCGCGGCATGGCGATCTCGATCGTCCAGTCAGCCAACGGCTTCGGCCGCGCCCTCTCGGCGCCGCTCGTCGAGCTGTCGATTGCCGGCGTCGGCTGGCGCACCACTTATCTGCTGCAGGCGGCGGTGGTCGCCGCCGTGGCGCTGCCGCTGGCGGCGCTGTTCCGGCGCAGCGATCCGGCTGCCGCGGTCGCGGCGGGCGTCGCGCGCAATCCTCCGGCCGGGCTGGAGATGCCCGCCGCGCGACCCGGCTGGACCCTCGCTGAGGCGATCCGCACGCCGCATTTCTGGCTTCTGTTCGCGATCTATCTGTTTACCGGCCTCGGCAGTTTCTTTGTCTCGCTGCACCAGCTCGCCTTCGCGATCGATATCGGCTTCGACCCGATCTACGCCGCCGAGGTGCTCGGCATGGGGGCATTCCTCGCGGTTTTCGGCACGATCGTCACCGGCACCTTGTCGGACTATGTCGGCCGCGAGATCTCGGCGATCCTCGCCTACGGGTTCTCGATCGTCGGGGTGATCTGTGCGCTGTTGATCACCCGCCCCGACCAGCACCTGCTGCTGTGGCTGCACGCTTGCTTTTTCGGGCTGACCTGGGGCGCGCGCGGCCCGGCGATCACCGCCAAGACCGCCGATCTGTTTCCCGGCGGGCAGCTCGGCCGGATCCTCGGCGTCATCACGATCGGCAGCGGCCTCGGCGCCGCGCTCGGCTCGTGGGGCGCCGGCTGGATCTTCGATGTCTCCGGCAGCTACCGGGTCGCCTTCATGCTGTCGATCGCCGCCTATCTGTGCGGCGTCGTGGCGTTCTGGGCATTGCGCCGGCCGCCGGTGCGGCGCGCTAGAGAGGCTTCCTGACCAGCGCCTCGACCGTGCGGGTGCGACCCTCGCGCGCACTGCGCACCGAGTTGGCGCGCATCCCGCGGATCTCATCGCCGAGCACGACATGCATGCCGAGCGACCCCGGCTCCTCGCGGCGCGATCGCTCGCCTTCGGGTAGTTGCGCCGGCCGCGGCGCGTCGGTCGTGTCATCGAAGCTGACGATCTCGAACCCGGCGGCCAGCAGGTCGGCACGCATTTGCGCCGGAGTCGCCAGAAAGCTGGTCGCCGGCGTCGCCGCCCACGGCACCGGGAAATACGGCGGACCCGCCTCGCCGGCGCAGGCATTGGCCAGGGCCAGCAGGCCGCCGGGACGCAGCACGCGGAACGCCTCGCGGTAGAATGCGAGCTTATCGGCGATGTTCATAACGACGTTCTGCGAATAGGCGCGGTTGAAGGCGGCGTCGGGCAGCGGCAGGTCGAGCGCGCTGCCCTGCAGGATGGTGACCCGGTCGGCGAGCCCGCAAGCGGCATTGAGCGCCGTGGCGGCCTCGCAGAATTCCGGGGTCAGGTCGACGCCGGTCACGTGGCAACCGCAGCGCGCGGCGATCCAGCGCGCCGGCCCGCCGATGCCCGAGCCGATGTCGAGGATGTGCTCGCCTGGAAGCGGGTCGAGCTGGGCGACCAGTTCCGCCGTCGCGACGACGCCGCGCCCGTGAAAATGATCCATCGGCGCCAGCGCCTCGGGCGTCACCGCTGCGGCGGCGCCGTTGGCCGCCCGCAGCGCGGCGAGCACCCGCGCCGCGATGCCGGGGCGGCCGTAATGCTGCGCCACCGGGTTTGCTGCCGCCATGTCTGCGCCTCCAGCTTCCCTTTCACCCTACGCGATGCTACGGCATCACCCAGCGAAAACCTAGCGAGGGAGCGCGGTCATGGCATTGCAGATCGAGCGGACGCAGCCCGCCGGCATGAACGTCAGGATGCAGCAGGGGAAAGCGGCCTATTCGCACGTCGTCACGGTCAACGGTCCCGGCAAGACCATCTACATCGCCGGCCAGCTGGCGCGCGACGCCGACGGCAATCTCGTCGGCAAGGGCGACATGCGGGCGCAGATCGAACAGACCTTCAAGAATCTCGATGCCTGCCTCAAAGCCGCCGGCGCGAGCTGGGCCGACGTCGTCAAGAGCAACACCTACGTCACCGATTACCCCGAATTCTCCAAGCACTCCGACCTGCGGATGCGCTATTTCGGGGTCGCGATCCCGACCAGCACAACCGTGCAGATCAGCCGCCTTGCCGACCCCGACGCGATGGTCGAGATCGAGATGATCGCGGTCGTCGCGTAGACGCTAGCGGATCGCCTCGTAGAGGCGCTCGTCGTAGAGAGCGCCCTGCAGCGGCAGCAATTTGTCGCGGAACTGGCGGGTCGGGTCGGTCATCAGGTAGCCGTCAAAGGCGGCGCGGTCGCGCCAGGCTTCGACGAGGAACAGGTGATTGGCGCGGTTGGCCTGCTGCACCACGTCATAGCGTAGCGCGCCGCTATCCTTGCGGCTGTCGGCTGCGAGCTGCTTGACGAGGCCGAGCGCCTCGTCCTTCTTGGGCGGGATCACATCGACATGGGTCAGCACATAGAGGGTGCGGCCGCCCTCGGCTTTGCCCGCGGCCGGCGGCGCCGCGACGTCGAGCGCGACGCAGGGCCGGCTGTCGAATGGCGCCGCCAGCTCCGGCTGCAGCCGGTCGCGCAGCGCGGCCGCCGCCTTGGCGTGGGCGTCGAGGGCGTTCTTGTCCCGCCAGGCCTCGAACAGCGCGAAGCGGCCGGGCCGCCGGGCTTCGCGCAGCGCGATAAAGCCGGCATTGCCGTCTTCCTTGCGGGTCGCCGCCGCAAAGCGCCGCAGCGTCCGGGCGACCGAATTCGCCGACGCGGGCGCCGACTCGAAATAGGTGACGACATAGACCGGCGCATTCCCGGTGGCGCCGGCGGTGGCGGCCGGCGCACTCCCTGTGGTGGCGGCCGGCGCCTGCGCCCAGGCCGGCAGCGCCGCAAGCACCGCGCCCACAATCAACAGCAACCGAAACCCGATCCGCATGGCATTTCCCCCTATTCTCTTGGCATTTGCCGGCATGCTCGCACAGCCGGCGCGCCCGATCAATCGACGGCGCGATGCTCTATGGGTATTTGGCAATTGTGACTTTCGCCCAACCGGCGACGCGGGAGGGGCGGGTCCGGCTGCGCCGACCTTACTTGAAGTGCGGCATGACCTTGTCGCAGATCAACTGTAACGAGCGCATCATCAGCTCGGCCGGGATCGCGGCGCCGAAATTGAGCTCGAACAGGATGCCGTCAATGCCCAGTTCGTCTTCGAGCTGCTTCAAGCGGTCGGTCACCCGCTCCGGGCCGCCGACCACGACCTTGTCGCGCAATATCTGCTCGTACCCGATCGTGCGGATCTCTTCGAGTTCGGCGCGGCGGCGCACATTGGGCGAGCCTTCGAGCCGGGTCTCCAGCGAGCGGTAGCCGGCCATGATGCTCGGCTCACCCTCCTCGATCGCCTGCTTGTCATTATCGCCGACATGCATCGAGAGCCGCAGATAAACCTCGCCATGGCCGGGATGACCGGCTTCGACATAGGCTTGGCGATAGGCCTTGAGGTCGGGGGCAAGCCCCGACAACGAGGCGCTGCGCACCGAGACGAACAGCGGGTAGCCGAGCTTGCCGAGCGTCGGAAACGTGTCCTCGCTGGCGCCGGCGATGCGAATCGGCGGGTGCGGCTTCTGGTAGGGCCGCGGCACGGCGCGCGCCTCGTTGAAGCTGTAGAACTTGCCTTCATGCGAAAAGCTGTCCTGGGTCCACGCCTTCTTCAGGATGTCGAGCGTATCGAAAAACCGCTCGCGGCTTTCCGAATAAGGCACGCCATAGGCCGCGTAGCCGCGCGGATTGCCGCTGCGCCCGGCGCCCAGGATAAAGCGCCCGCGGCTGACGACATCGACCGTCGCGGTCTCCTCGGCGAGGCGCAGCGGGTGGGTCAGCGGCAGGACATGGACCGCCGTGCCGATCTTGATCCGCTTGGTGCGGGCGGCGATCTGCCCCGCGACATTCATCGGCGCCGAGAGGACCGAACGGCGCGCCTGCTGGTGGATTTCCGCCAGCCAGAAAACATCGAGCCCCCAGCGGTCGGCGGCCTCGACCTGCTGAAAGCCCTGATCGAACGCGTCGGCGTCGCTCTGGCCTTCGACCTGGCGATGAAATTCATGGTACCAGCCGAATTCCATGGCAGCTCCTTTGCGGCGCGACGCTTTGTGCCTCTGTCACCCTAGGCCGGCCGCCGGCATCGCGCAAATACCATTGTTTGATTTGCTTTATAACAAGACGGCATGGCAACCGCGGCTCGTGGTAGAGTTTCCGGTATGGAACTGCGCAGCCTGCACTACTTCGTCCGCATCGCCGAACTCGGCAGCATCACGCGCGCCGCGGCGCATCTGCATCTCGCCCAGCCGGCCTTGACCCGCCATGTCCAGCGTCTCGAAGAGGAGCTGGGGGTGACGCTGTTCACCCGCGTCAACCGCGGCGTGCGGCTGACCGAGGGCGGCCAGAAGCTGCTCGACGGCGCCAGCCGCATCCTGCGCGACGTCGAGCGCACCGCCGACGAGATCCGGGCGCAGGACGCGCAGCCGAGCGGCCGCATCATTCTCGGCATCACCCCGACGCTGTGCCCGGTATTGGTACCGGAGCTGTTCGCCCGGCTGCGCCGCGATGTGCCGCGGGTCGAACTCAAGATCATGCATGCCGGCATGGTGCGGCTCGAGGAATTCGTCATCGATGGCCGGGTCGACGTGGCGCTGCTGTCCGAGCTGTCGCGCAGCCGGCTGATCGTCTCGACCCAGCTGGCGCGGGAGGAGATGGTATTGCTGACCCGGCCCGGCGCGACGCCGCGCGGCACGGTCAGCGGCGAGGATCTGGGCGCCATCCCGCTGGTCCTCGGCGACGGCCTGCGAGCGGCGATGGATGCGCTGCTGGCCGGGCGCGGGGTCAAGCTCAAGGTCGAGATCGAGATCAATGACCACGAGACGATGCGCCTGATGGTGCAGGAGGGCGTCGCAGCGTCGATCCTGCCCTATTCGTCGGTGGCGCGGGAATGCGCGCAGCGGCTGCTCGAGGCGCACCGCATCACCGCCAACGGCGTTTTTCGCACCCTGGCGCTGGGGGTGCGGGCCGGCCGCACCGCCTCGGTCGCCCGCGAGGCCGTCGCCCGCGCCGTTGCCGGCGTCGTCGCCGCTATGGAGAGCGACGGCCGCCTGGCGCTCAGCCCGCGCAGCCACGCTTCGACCCGGGCAACGCGCGGCGGCATGCCGTCCCGCTATGGCCGGGATAAACATCTGGTATTTTGAACATCGCGCGCCGGCGCCTACTCTCTTCCCATCCGCCCCATCCGCGGAGAGGAGCCTGGTCATGCAGTTCGGTCTTTTCGGCAGCGCCACCGCGCGGCGACCCACCGGCGCCGACGCCGCCGAGTTCGACAGCAGCGAGGGGTTTCGCGACTTCATCGACTACAATGTCGAAGCGGAGGCGCTCGGCTTTCGCAGCACCTTTGTCGTCGAGCACCATTTCACCGGTTACGGCCAGGTGTCGGCAACGTTGAACCTGTTGACCTGGCTCGGCGCGCGCACGACGCGGCTGCGGCTGGGCACTGCGGTCATCGTGCTGCCGTGGCACAATCCCGTCCTGCTGGCCGAGCAGGCGGCGACCTTGGACCTGTTGTCCGGCGGACGGCTCGATTTCGGGGTCGGCAAGGGCTACCGCTTCAACGAATTCGCCGGGTTCTGCGTGCCGATGGACGAGGCCGACGCGCGCTTTGACGAATGCCTCGATGTCATCGTCAAGGCGTGGACGGCGGACGAGAAATTCTCGCATCGCGGGCATTACTGGCAGTTCGACAATGTCGTCGTCGAGCCGCCGACGGCGCAGCGCCCGCACCCGCCGATCTGGATGGGCGCGGGCGGCGAAAGCTCGGTCCGCCGGGTCGCCGAGCGCGGCTATAACCTCCTGCTCGGGCAATATGCCTCGCCCGCCGATGTCGGGCGCTCGATCGCCGCCTACCGAGCGGCCGTCGAGGCGAGTGGGCGGCGCTTCGACCCGCTTTCGGTCGGCGTCACCCGCGCGTTTTTCGTCTGCGACAGCGCGGCCGAGAAGGCGGGCGCGCTCGAGCGCCGGCTCGCCAACCGGGTGCGCCAGCTGAAGCTCGCGACGCAGCCCGACGGCACCGTGCATGGCGGACCGGACCGCGCCACCGGCAACCCCGACGCCGTCAACCGCAACAGCGCGATGTACGGCAGCCCCGATGAGATCGCCGAAAAGCTGGCCGAATTGCGCGCCGCCGGGGTCGGCTATGTGCTGATCAACGGCGGCGGCTCGGGCGGCGGCGAGCGCGGCCGGCACAGCATGCGCCGCTTTGCCACCGAGGTGATGCCGCAGTTTGTTGGCGAGGCGTCGCCGCCCGCAGGGATCGAACAACAGGCTGCCGAATAGGGAGGAGACGATGAAAATCCATAACCTTTACACCGACGAGAGCGGCGAATCGCATTTCCGCGACATCGCGATCGAATGGGCCGAGGAGCGGCGCGGCAGCAAGATGTCGAAGCGCCTGCCGGCCGCCGGCCTGATTTTTCGCGAGACCGAGGCCGAGCACGACGTCACCTGGCATCCGGCGCCGCGCCGGCAATACATCGTCAACCTCGACGCCGGGGTGAAGATCACCGCGAGCGACGGCGAAAGCCGCTTTATTGCCGCGGGCGACGTGATCCTCGTCGAAGACACCCACGGCAAGGGCCACCTGTCGCAGCACATCGAGGGCAAGATCCGCCGCTCGCTCTTCATCCCGATCGAGTAGTCTTGCGTTCCGACAACGGGAGGACACCGACATGCCGAGTTTTGCACACCACGGCGCCCACATCTATTATGAGGAGTTCGGCCAGGGGTTCCCGATCCTGACCTTCGCGCCGGCGGGCCTGGCGTCGGTGATCGACGTCTGGAGCCAGGCGTCGGCGCCGATCAACCCGACCACCGAATTCGCCGCCAACCACCGCGTCGTCGCGATGGATCAGCGCAATGCCGGCGGGCAGTCGCGCGCCCCGATCACCGCGCAGGACGGCTGGGACAGCTTCACCGCCGATCACATCGCGCTGCTCGACCATCTGCGCATCGATCGCTGCCACCTTTACGGTCAGTGCATCGGCGGGTCGTTCATCATCAACATGCTGAAGCGGCACCCCGATCGCGTCGCCAGCGCCGTTCTGGCGCAGCCGATCGGCCGCGTCGGCGCGATGGCGCCCGGCCGCCCGGCGCGCTTCAACGCGTGGGCCGACTCGCTCAAGGATCACCCGGAGGCGACCCCGCCGGTGCTCGACGCGTTCTGCCATAACCTCTACGCCGCCGGCTTTGTCTATTGTGCCGACCGCGACTTTGTAAAGACGATCAAGGCGCCGTGCATGGTGCTGGCCGGCCATGACGAAGCGCACCCGTGGCCGATCTCCGAAGAGCTGTCAAAGCTGCTGCCCAACTGCGAGTTCATCGTGGAGTGGAAAGAGGGCGCAGCGCTGACCGCGGCGACGGCGCGCGTCAAGGCGTTCCTCGCCAAGCACACGCCCGGCCGGGGATAGGCGCGTGGCCGGGCTGCTGGAGGACCGGCTGGCGATCGACGATCTGTTCGTGCGCTATGCGACCGCGCTCGACCGCGGCGATGTCGAAACGGTCGTCGATTGCTTCACCGCCGACGCGACGCTCGAAAGCCCGGTCATCGGAATGATCGCCGGCAGCGCCGCGATTCGCGCCTTTGCCGCCCGCTTCGCCGCGCAACGCGCCGGCGGCACGCAGTTTCGCCATATGCTGACGAACATCGCCGCCGAGATCGATCCCGGTGGCGAGCGGGCGCGGGTGAGCGCCTATCTGCTCGTCCTCATAACCGAACGTGGCAGGAGCCGCCGGCTGCCGCCCGGCCGCTATGAATGCGAGGCGGTCAAGGAGGGCGACGCGTGGCGCTTCAGCCGGCGCGTCGTCTTCCACGACCACGACTACACGCTGGACGGGATCTGACCGGCACGACGATCCTCACCCGCCTTCCCGGCGAAAGCCGGGACCCATCGCGCCGCCGTTCGAGCCTCGGACGAATGGGTCCCGGCTTTCGCCGGGAAGGCAGGCAGACTACGGCAGGCGCGGCAGGATCTTTTCGGTCAGCAGCATGAAGGTCTGGTGGCTGAGCGGCGCGCAGAGCAGATAGTCGAGGCCGATCTCCTCGCGCAGTCGCAGGATCTCGTCGAGCACCGCCTCGGGCGTGCCGTGCAGGATGACCTCGGCGAGATAGCGCTCGACCGGGTCGCCGGTTGGCGCGTGCGGTTGGGCGATGCCGACCGGGCGATGCGCCGCGCCGAAATACGAATCGACGATCCATTGCGCGCCGCGCCGCGCCGTCTCGGCCGCCTCCGCGCCCGTGTCGCCGAGCGCCAGCAGCCGCGCCACCGGCAGGTCGCGGCCGGCGAGGGAAAACCCGGCAGCGTCGAGGCGCTCGGCGTAGAGGCGCCGCTTGCGGCCGATCTCGGCGTGGCTGGCGTGCGGGTCCATCAGGATCGAGAAGCCGCGCCCGGCTGCCCAGTCGATCGCCGCCTCCGAGGTCGCCGCCATCCACACCGGCGGGTGCGGCAGCTGCATCGGCTTGGGCAGGACTTCGACCCCGTCAAAGTGGAAATGCTCGCCGTTGAAGGTCAGCCGCTCCTCGGTCCAGGCGCGCAGCACGATCTCGACAGCCTCGCGAAAGCGCGACGTGCTCTCGTCGGCGGGAACCCCGAAATTCTCGAACTCGACGCGGGCAAAGCCGCGCCCGGCGCCCCAATTGACCCGACCGCCCGACAGCACGTCGAGCAACGCCACCTCCTCGGCAAGGCGCAGCGGGTGGTAGAACGGCGCCAGCGACACGCCGGTGCCGATCCGCAGCCGGCTGGTGCGGGCGGCGGCATGCACCCCCATCATGTGCACCGACGGGCACACGCTGAAGCTCGAAAAATGGTGCTCGGCGAGCCACACCGCGTCAAACCCGGTGCGGTCCATGATCTCGATACGCTCGAGGGCGCGGGCATAGACCGTGGCGAGTTCGACCCGCCGCTCCGGCCAGCTGAAGAATTGCAGGACGCCGAGTTTCATTTTCATGCAGCCCCTCCCCCGCCGCGCGACGCGCGCGCTGACGGCGCCGCCACGGTGCGGTATAATCGCACGGTCGGCACCCGGGATGACAGGAGGACGGCCCGATGATGACGCAGCGCCAGGCGGCGTTCCGCGCCGATTATCGCACCCGCATTTCGCCGTGGTACAGCGGGCTCGGCCATGTGCTGGTGATTGCCGCGATCGGCCTTGCGACGATCTGGTATTGCGCCGGCAATATTGAGGGGCCGAGCCTCCTCGAATGGCTGGTGGTGCCGGCCGCCTTCGTCGCCTGCAACCTCTTCGAATGGGCAATGCACCGCTTTATCATGCATCGGCCGGTCAAGGGGTTGATGGGCATCTACAAGCGCCACACCCTGGCGCACCACCAGTTTTTCACCGAGCACGAGCCGACGATCGACAATGCCCGCGACTTTCGCATCACGTTCTTCCCGCCCTATGCGCTGACCACCTTCATCTGCATGTCGGCGGTGGGCGGGCTGGTGCTGGCCGCGCTGTGGTCGGCCAATGCCGGCTGGCTGCTGGTCGCGACGACGAGCGGCGTCTATCTCAACTACGAGCTGTTCCATTGGGGCTGCCACGTCAAGGACGACCGCATCGTGCGCCATATCCCGTTCATGAACACGATCCGGCGGCATCACATCGCCCATCACGACCAGGCGATCATGATGGGCACGAACATGAACCTGACCTATCCGTTCGCCGACTGGCTGTTCGGCACCAGCGACCTCGACCGCGGCCTCCTCGGCCATCTGTTCAACGGCTACGACACGCGGTTTCGCAAACCCGGCCTCAAGCGGGCGCGCGCCACCGCGGCCGATTCGCACCTGTCGGCGGCGCAGGTCTGATCGCGATGTCCGAGGCCGCACGGGGGACCGGCGCCAGGCGCGCCCTGCCGTCGCTGATCGGCGGCATCTTTACCGCGATCGTCGTGTTCGTGCAGTGGCTGCTGCTGTTCGGCACCGCGAGCATCGCGATGGTCGCGCTCGGGGTGGTCGTCGCCGCGGCGCTCGGCACCTGGATCCGCCTCGCCGATCTGTGACCGCGCCAGCCCACGCTTGCCGCGGCTTTTGCATCTCGCCGTCGAATTCCTTAACATCCGCCGCGACGACTTCCGAGACAGGCTCGATGTGATCCGTGGCGACCGCGCCGTTTGATACGCTGAAGCTGGCCCGCGCGCTGCGCGACCGGGCGGGCTTCTCGCAGGAGCACGCCGAGGCCGCGGCCGACGCGCTCGCGGAGACCGTCACCGATCAAGTCGCGACCAAACACGACGTCGGTGATCTTCGCGTTGAAATCGATGCTCTCAGAACCGAGATGCGGTCTGAATTCGCCGCCATCCGGGCCGAGATGGCCTCCGAATTCGCCGCCATCCGGGCCGAGCTCGCGGCCGGGCTGCGCGATGTCGAGCAGCGCATGACGATCCGGCTCGGCGGCATGCTGGTCGTCGTTACCGGTATCCTTCTGGCCGCCAAGTTCTTTGGCTGATCGCGCCGCGCCAACCTCAAGGGTGATGCAATGAAGATTACCGCAAGCAAGACCCAGATCGTCGAACTGCCGGCCGACGAGCCGCTGGCCGGCGCCGCCGAAAACCCCAACGGCAAGCGCCCGATCGTGACCTTGCGGGTCGAGACCGATGCCGGCGTCGCGGGCATCGGCGTCGCCTATTTCGGCGGCGCGCTGACCCGCACGCTGGCGCATGCGATCGACGAGCTGGGGGCGCTCGCCGTCGGCGAGGACCCGGTGCGGGTCGAGGCGGTGCAGCAGAAACTGAAGAACGCCGCCGGCGGCTCGGCCGGGCCCGGCGGCATCTATAATCTTGCGCTGTCGGCGATCGACATCGCGCTGTGGGACATCCGCGGCAAGGCGGCGGGCCTGCCGCTGTGGCGGCTGCTCGGCGGCGCGCGCGATCGGGTGCCGACCTATGCCTCGGGCGCCCTGATGCGCGGCCTGCCGCTCGACCGGGTGGTCAAGGCCGCCGCGACGCTCAAGGACCGCGGCTGGCGCGAGATGAAGACGCAGATGGCGCTCCCCGGCGAGACGACGCCCGCCAAGGAGGTCGAGCGGATGGTCAAGATCCGCGAGGCGATCGGCCCCGACATCAAGCTGATGTGCGACATCAACCAGCGCTGGCGCCCCGAGCAGGCGATCGACATCGCCCGCCGCGTCGAAGATTCCGGGGTGGGCCTCTTTTGGTTCGAAGACGTGACGACGGCCGACGACTATCCCGGCCTGGCGCGGATCGCGGACGCCCTGGCGACGCCGGTCGCCGGCGGCGAATATGTCTGGGGCATTGTGCCGTTCCGCCACATGCTGGAGGCGCGCTCGGTCGACATCCCGATGATCGATCTGGTGCGGGTCGGCGGCATCACCCAGTGGCTCAAGGTCGCCGGCATGGCCGAAGCCTTCAACCTGCCGGTGGTCAGCCACCTCATTCCCGAGGTGCATGTCCACCTGATCGGCGCCGTGCCGAACGGGCTGACCGTCGAATACATGCCGTGGCTGGTGCCGCTGTTCCGCGAGGTGCCGGTGCAGCACGGCGGCGAACTCGTGATGCCGACCGCCCCCGGCCTCGGCCTCGAATTCGACGACGCGACGCTCGCCCGCTACAAGGCATGAGGATCGGCCGATGAAGATCGCCTCGCTCGAAACCGGCATCGTATTGCTGCCGAACGACGAGCCGCTGGCCGGCTTTTCGGAAAACCCCAACGGCAAAAACCCGATCGTCTGGCTGCGGCTGCGCACCGACGACGGCATCGAGGGGCTCGGCGTCAGTTATTTCGGCGGGGCGCTAACCCGCACCTTGCGCCGCGCGGTCGACGAATTGGGGGCGCTGACAATCGGCGAGGATCCGCTGCGGATCGAGGCCGTCGCCAGGAAGCTGCGTGAAGCGGCCGGTGGGTCCGGCCCGGTCGGCATCCTGACGATGGCCATGTCGGCGATCGATGTCGCGCTGTGGGACATCAAGGGCAAGGCGCTCGGCCTGCCCTTGTGGAAGCTGCTGGGCGGCGGCCGCGACCGCATCCGCACCTACGCGTCGGGCGCGCTCCGGCGCGGCCTCAAGCTGGAGGAGGCGGTGACCGCCGCCGGCAGGCTGCGCGCCAAGGGTTACGCCCAAGCCAAGATGCAGCTCGGCCTGCCCGGGGTCACCTCGCCCGCCCGCGAGGTCGAGCAGGCCCGGCTGATCCGCGAAGCGGTCGGCCCCGAGATGGATCTGATGTGCGACATCAACCAGCGCTGGCGCCCCGAGCAGGCGATCGACATCGGCCGCCGCGTCGAAGAGTCGGGGGTTGGCCTCTTCTGGCTCGAAGACGTGACGACGCACGACGATTACGCCGGGCTCGCGCGAGTGACGGCGGCGCTCGCCACCCCGGTCGCGGGCGGCGAATATTTGTGGGGCATCGTGCCGTTCCGCCACATGGTCAAAGCCCGTTCGGTCGATATCGTGATGATCGACCAGGTGCGCTCGGGCGGCATCACCAACTGGCTCAAGATCGCCGGCATGGCGGAAGCCTT
>DATLRS010000125.1:0-11354 GCA_035534535.1 Allostellaceae bacterium
TGCGCCGGGTCGGCGGCTACAACATCGACATGATCCACGATGAGGGCCACAACATGGCCCAGTTGCTGGTCGGCTCGGAGGGGACGCTCGCCTTTTTTACCGAGATCGAACTCGATCTGCAGCCGATCCCGCCGCACCGGGTGCTCGGCATCTGCCATTTCCCCAGCTTCTATCAAGCGATGGACGCGACCCGGCACATCGTGGCGTTGGGTCCCGCGGCGGTCGAACTGGTCGATCGCACGATGATCGAACTGGCGCGCGACAACCCGGTCTTTCGCCCGGTGGTCGACCGCTTTGTCCGCGGCGAGCCGGACGCGATCCTGTTGACCGAATTCGCCGGCCCGGACGCCGACGACAATCTGCGGCGGCTGAAACAGCTCGTCGAGCTGATGGGCGATCTCGGCTTTCCCGGCGCCGTCATCGAGGCGACCGATCCCGCCTTCCAGAGCGCGGTATGGAATGTCCGCAAGGAGGGCCTCAACATCATGATGTCGATGAAGGGGGACGGCAAGCCGGTCTCCTTTATCGAGGATTGCGCGGTGCGGCTCGAGGATCTGGCCGAATACACCGACCGGCTGACCCAGGTCTTCCACAAGCACGGGACCGTCGGCACCTGGTACGCGCATGCCTCGGTCGGGACCCTGCATGTCCGGCCGGTCATCAACCTGAAGCAGGAACTCGGCGCCAAGCAGATGCGGGCGATCGCCGAGGAAGCCTTTGCGATGGTGCGCGAATACCAGGGCTCGCATTCCGGCGAGCACGGCGACGGGCTGGTGCGTTCGGAGTTTCACGAACCGATGTTCGGCTCGCGCATCGTGCGCGCCTTCGAGGAAGTGAAGGACAGTTTCGACCCGACCGGCCTCTTCAACCCCGGCAAGATCGTGCGGCCGTCGAAGATGGACGACCGCAGCCTGTTCCGCTTCAAGCCGGGCTACCGGCAGCTGCCGCTCGACAATGCGCTCGACTGGTCCGATTGGGGCAGCTTCGCCAGTGCCGTCGAGATGTGCAACAACAACGGCGCCTGCCGCAAATCCGACCCCGGCGTGATGTGTCCGTCCTACCGCGCCACCGGCGACGAGCAGCATCTGACGCGCGGCCGCGCCAACAGCTTGCGCCTCGCGCTGTCGGGCCAGCTCGGGGCCGATGCGCTGGTCTCGCCGGAGATGCGCGACACGATGGCGCTGTGCGTCTCGTGCAAGGGCTGCAAGCGCGAATGCCCGACCGGCGTCGACATGGCGCGCATGAAGATCGAGTTTCTGCACCACTACAATAAGCGCCACGGCTCGAGCCTGCGCGACCGGCTCGTGGCCTATCTGCCGCGCTATGCGCCCTATGCCGCGCGGCTGGCGCCGCTTCTCAACCTGCGCAACCGGATGAAGCTGTTGGCCGGGCTCGGCGAGCGGCTCCTCGGCCTCAGCGCGCGGCGGCAATTGCCGCAGTGGGCGTCCTCGCCCTATCGCGGCAGTACCGATACCGGACCGGCCGGCGGGCGCAACGTCGTGCTGCTGGTCGACACCTTCAACCGCTATTTCGAGCCGGAGAATGCCTGGGCCGCCGAGCGGGTGTTGGCGCGCGCCGGCTATCGGGTGACGACGCCCGAGCCGGCGGTCGGGCGACCGTTATGCTGCGGCCGCACGTTTCTCGCGGCCGGCCTCATCGACGAGGCGAAAGCGGAGGCGCGGCGCACGCTGGCGGCGCTCTTGCCGGCGATCAAGGCCGGCACGCCGATCATCGGCCTCGAACCGGCCTGCCTGTTGACCCTGCGCGACGAATTCCCGGCGATGCTCCCCGGCGCCGACAGCACAGCGCTGGCGACGCACGCCCAGCTCTTTGAGGAATTTGTCGCCAGCGAGCGGGCGGCCGGGCGTTTCGCGCTGCCGCTCGCGGCGATGCCCGGGCAGAGCGCGCTATTGCACGGCCATTGCCACCAGAAGGCGTTCGGCACCGTCGCCGCCGCGGCCGATGCCTTGCGGCTGATCCCGGAGCTGACGGTCGAGACCTTCGATTCGACCTGCTGCGGCATGGCCGGCTCGTTCGGCCTCGAAGCCGAGCATTACGACGTCTCGATGCGGATCGGCGAATTGGGCGTGCTGCCGAAGATGCGCGACGCCGCCCCCGACACGCTGATCGCCGCCTGCGGCACCAGCTGCCGCCATCAGATCGCCGAAGGCGCCGGCCGCGCCGCCCGCCACATCGTCCGCATCCTCGACGACGCCTCGACCTGATCTCAGTCGGCCGGGAAGCCGCCGCGGGAATAGGGCAGGATCACCAGGCGATTTTTCGGGATGATCTGATCGGCGAGGCTGATCGGCACGATGCCGTGCGGCCCGGCGCCGGTCTCGGCGATCTCGTAGATGAAGCCGCTGTGATGGCGGGTGGGGTCGCCCAGGGTCTGGTAGCCGACGCAGCCGACCCACCAGAATTCGAGGCGCGCGCCTCGCTGTTGGGCGATGTGCCGGTCCACCAGATCGGCGCCGACCCCCTCGATGCGGCTCACCCCCCGGCTCTCTTTCGGAAAGAGGCTGTCGCGCGTCGGCGGCGCGGCGGCCTGTTCGGGCGGCCGCGGCTCGCACAGCGATTTCTGGAGCGCGACAACGTCCACATCGACATGCGGAATGACGGCCGAGGATATCTGGACCCCGATCGCCGGCGCCTCGCCGGTATTCTCCACCCGGTAGTGCGTCGCGAGGCTGACATTGCGGTCCTTGATGATCATCGGCCCGGCGAGCGAGGGCGTCGCATGGACCCAGGCGCGATGCTGGCGCGACGCCAGCCGGTGCAGCTGCGCTTCGAGGGCGCGGGTTTGCCCCGCCAGTTCGCGCCCGTGCGCCGCGGCGGCGCGCCATTGCCAGGCCGAGAAGCCGGCGGCCGCCAGGCTTGCGAGCAGCAGCAATCCGGCGACCGCGACAATCGCGACGCTGACGCCTTTGCCGCGCTGCGGCTGCCCGCCCGCCGGCGGTCGCGCCCGGTAGGTGGAACCGAGGATCAGTGCGAGGATGACCGCAACCGACCCCAACGCCGCAATCAGGAACTGTTCCATGGCAAGACCCATCAGCTGACACCAACGCCCGGCGGCTGCACGCAAACGCTACTTCTGGTACGATCGGCCGGGCGGATAGCTCGGGAATTTCGGCAGGTCCGGGTCCATGTGATCCCATGGCTGGGCGCTTTTGACAAAGATGTCGGCCTCGGCGCGAAACCCGCTCGGGTCGTCCAATGTGCCGACCCGCAGCCCGACGATGTCGGGCCGGCTCGACACCTCGATATAGAGCGGCGAGCCGCAGGCGCCGCAAAACACCCGGGTCACTGCGTTGCCGGCGTCCGATTTTGTCACGTAGCGCGTGGGCGTGCCGCTGGTGAGGCGGAACCCGGCGGCCGGCACGCGCATCGCCGCGACATAGGCGGTGCCGCTGGCGCGCTGGCAGTCGCGGCAATGGCATTGCAGCGAAAAGACCGGATCGCCGACCGACTCGTAGCGCACCGCGCCGCACAGGCACCCGCCGGTTCGCCGCGCAGCCATCGTCATCTCCCTCGCGTCGGTAAGCGCGCCACGATCAGCCGTCTAGAACATCTGCGCAGACCTGTCCAACCTCGATTGACCGCGCTGCCCGCTGCCGGCGACGACAGCAACTTGCGCCGGCTTTGTGCGAGCGGGCAGTATTGGGCAGCGGCGAGAGGAGCGGGATCGATGACGAGCGCAGCGGACGGATCGGGGCGGTTGCCGCTTGCCGGCCTTGTCGTCATCGATTTCGGGCAGATCTTTCAGGGCCCCTATGCGACGCTGCTGCTGGCCAAGGGCGGCGCGGACATCATCAAGATCGAGCCGCTGACCGGCGAACCCTTGCGCCGCCGCGCCATGCCCGGCACCAGCGCGACGCTGCCGTTCGCGATGCTCAACCAGAACAAGCGCGCCGTCACGCTGAACCTGAAGCACCCGCGCGGCCGCGAACTGCTGTTCGAGATGGTGCGGCGGGCCGACGTGCTGTTGGAAAACTTCTCGCCCGGCACGATGGACGCGCTCGGCGTCGGCTGGAGCGTGCTGCATGAGCTCAACCCGCGCCTCATCTACGCGACCGGCACCGGCTTTGGCATCAGCGGCCCCGACCGCGACAATCTGGCGATGGACCTGACGATCCAGGCCGCCTCGGGCATCATGAGCGTCACCGGCGCGCCCGACGGGCCGCCGATGAAAGCCGGCCCGACGCTGGTTGATTTCATGGGCGGCATCCACCTTTATGGGGCGATCCTGACCGCGCTCTACGATCGCGACCGGAGCGGCGAGGGCCGGCTTGTCGAGGTGGCGATGCAGGAGACGGTCTATCCGAGCCTGGCGGCGAGCTTTGAATATTACCACCGCACCGGCCGGCCGCCGCCGCGCACCGGCAACCGCCAGGCCGGCTTGTCGACCGCACCCTACAACGTCTATCCGGCATCGGATGGCCACGTCGCGATCCACACCGTCACCGAGGGGCATTGGAAGAACCTGCTGCAGGCGATGGGGCGCGAGGCATTGGCCGACGATCCGCGGTTCAAGACCAATGCCGACCGCATCGGCCATATGGACGAGGTTGATGCGGTCGTCGCCGCATGGACCCGCACCCTGCCGAAGATGGAGATATTCGCGCGCCTCAAGGCCAGCCGGGTGCCGTGCGCCCCGGTGCGCACCGCGCCTGAGGTGATGCACGACCGGCACATGCACGAGCGCGGCATGCTGGTCGATGTCGAGCATCCGGAACTGGGGCCGATCACCGTGCCGAATTCACCGCTGCGCCTGCACGGCCTGGCCACGGCAACCAGCGCGCCGAGCCCGACGATCGGCCAGCACAACGCCGAGATCTACGGCGGCTGGCTCGGCTTGTCGGCCGATGAACTGGCGGCGCTGAAGGCGGAGGGGGTAATCTGAGTTCATGCCCCGTGGTTCATGCCCCGTGCCGCCCGCCCCCTCTCGTCATCCTGAGCTCAATTCAAGGAGAGCTGACATGCATGAATTCGGATTGCCGCGGGCCGAGTGCCCGGAACAGGTCGGGTTATCGACGGCGCGGCTGGAGCACGCGGCGCGGGTCATCAAAGGGGATGTCGAGCGCAGCCTGATCCCGGGCGCGGTGCTGGCGATCGCGCGCGGCGGGCGGATCGGCTATGCCGAGGCGTTCGGGTTTCGCGACCGCGAGGCGGGAGCGGCGATGACGCCCGATGCGATCTTCCGCATCGCCTCGATGACCAAGCCGATGACGACGCTGGCGGCGATGATGCTGGCCGAGGAAGGCCGCCTCGAAATCGCCGCGCCGGTGGCCAACTACCTGCCCGAATTCGCCGCCGCGACGGTCGGGATCGAGCGCGTCAAGGCGCACCGCACGATGACCGTGCAGGATTTGATGCGGCACACCTCGGGGCTGACCTACGCCGATTTCGGGAACTCGCCGGTGCAGATGATGTGGCGCGACGCCGGCTTGCGCGACGAAAACCAGACCAACGCCGACCTCGCGGCCAAGCTCGCCCGGCTGCCGTTGATGTTCGAGCCGGGCACGACCTGGGAATACAGCATGTCGACCGATGTGCTCGGCCGCGTCGTCGAGGTGGCGTCGGGCAAGTCGCTGGGCGATTTCTTCGCCGAGCGGATCACCGGCCCGCTCGGCATGGTGGATACCGGGTTTGCCGCTACTGGCAAGCGCGCCGCTCGCGTCGCCGAGCCGCAGCGCGACCCGGCCACCGGCAAGCGACCGCCGATGCGCAACGTCGCGGAGCCGGGGCGCTTCCAGTCGGGCGGCGGCGGCGCGGTCTCGACCGCGGCCGACTATCTGCGCTTCTGTCAGATGCTGCTGAACGGCGGCGAACTGGACGGCGCGCGGCTGGTCGCGCCAAAGACCGTCGCGCTGATGGCATCCGACCATCTGCCGCCCGATATCGCCTACAGCGCAACGACCCGTTCCCGGTTCGGCGCATTGGCGCCGGTGCCCGAGATGGGCCACGGCTTCGGTCTCGGCTTTGCGGTGCGCAAGGAGCAGGGCCGCTCGCCGGTGCCCGGCTCGGTCGGCGATTTTTTCTGGGGCGGCGCCCACGGCACCTATTTCTGGATCGACCCGCAGGAGCAGATGATCGTCGTGCTGATGGCGGCGGCGCCCGAGCAGCGCCTGCATTACCGCTATCTGACGCGCCAGCTCGTCTACGCCGCGCTGACCCGCTCGCGCGGCCGTCGCGAACGCTGAGCCGGAGCGGCAGTCGCGGAGGAGAACCCGGAGGAAAACATGGCGGGCAGTCCGCAGATCGCATTCGCCTCGGCGCTCGAACTGAGCCGGCTCTATCGCGAGAAGGCGCTGTCGCCGGTCGAGGTGGCGCAGGCGCTGTTCGCCCGGCTCGACGCGCTGCAACCGGCGCTCAACGCCTTTTGTCTGGTCGATCACGACGGCGCGCTGGCCGCCGCCAGCGCCGCCGAGCAGCGCTGGATGGCGGGCGAGCCGCGCGGCCCGCTCGATGGCGTGCCGGCAACGATCAAGGACCTGGTATTGCTGCGCGGCTTTGCGACGCGGCGCGGCTCAATGATGATCGACCCGGTGCCGGATCAGGAGGACGGCCCGGCGGTGGCGCGGCTGCGCGAGGCGGGCGCGGTGATCCTTGGCAAGACGACGACCCCCGAATTCGGCTGGAAGGCGATCGGCGATTCGCCGCTGACCGGCATCACCCGCAACCCGTGGAACCCGCAGCGCACGCCGGGCGGTAGCAGCGCCGGGGCGGCGGCGGCCTGTGCCGCCGGCATCGCGCCGCTGCATGTCGGCAGCGACGGCGCCGGCTCGATCCGCATCCCCGCGTCGTTCACCGGGATCTTCGGGATCAAGGCGACGTTCGGTCGGGTGCCGGCCTATCCGCCCTCCCCGATGGGCCTCCTGTCGAATGTCGGACCGATGACCCGCGACGTGCGCGACGCGGCGGCGATGCTCAATGTGCTGGCGCGGCCCGACCCGCGCGACCCTTACATTCTGCCGCCGGAGACCCGCGATTATCTCGACGGCATCGAGGGCGGGGTGCGGGGCCTGCGCATCGCCTACAGCCCCGATCTCGGCTACGCGCGGGTCGATCCCGAGATCGCCGCCGCCTGCGCCGCGGCAGCATCGCAGTTCGCGGCATTGGGTGCCGTCATCGAACAGGTCGGTGCGATCTTCCCTTCGCCGCGCGAAGCATTGCTGACCCTGTGGAGCGCCGGCACGGCCCGCATCCTGGCGGCCTATCCGGCGGAAAAGCGCGCGCTGTGCGACCCCGGCCTCGCTGCCGTGGCCGCCGCGGGCGAGCGGATCAGCGGCGCCGATTATGTTGCCGCCGATCTGGCGCGCACCGCGTTGGGGGCGCAGATGGCAGCCTTCCACCAGCGCTATGACCTGCTGCTGACGCCGATGATGCCGGTGGCGGCCCTGCCGGTCGGCCAGGACCTTAACGATCCGGCGAGCGAGACCAGCTGGATCGACTGGTCGCCGTTCAGCTATCCGTTCAACATGACGCGCCAGCCGGCGGCCTCGATCCCCTGCGGGCTGACGAGCGCCGGATTGCCGATCGGCCTGCAGATCGTCGGGCCGCTCTATGCCGAGGACCGGGTGTTGCGTGCCGCCCGCGCCTTCGAGGCGACGCAGCCGGTGCGTCGCCCGCCGATTTGAGGAAACGATGACCGCGAACTCCACGCCTTCGATCAGCGTGACCGACACGCTCGACCCCGCCGATGTTGCGGTCATCGCCGACGGGCTCGCCGCCTACAATTTCAGCCAGACCGGCTATCGTGACCAGCGTCCGCTGGCGGTCTTTGTCCGCGATCCGGCGAGCGGCAAGGTCGTGGGCGGGCTCTATGGGCGGACCTCCTTCGGGCTCGTCTATGTCGAGCGTTTCTTTCTGCCCGAGGGGTTACGCCGCGACCGGATCGGCAGCCGCGTCCTGGCGCTGGCGGAAGAGGAAGGAAAGCGGCGCGGCTGCACCCGCATCGCGCTGACGACGCTGAGCGTCCAGGCGCCGGGATTTTACCAGAAGCAGGGATACGACGTCGCCGCGACGATCGAGTGCGATCCGCCCGGCCTCACCCGCTACTACATGACCAAGAAGCTCGCCTGAGGCGCCGGCAAACCTGATATCGTGCGGCCCAACCGCAGGCCAACAAACCCCGGAGGAAACTCGACATGGCATCGAACGGCAAGGTTGCGCTCGTCACCGGCGGCGGCAGCGGCATCGGCAAGGCGTCTGCGATCGCGCTTGCCAAGGAAGGCTTCGCGGTGGTCGTCGCCGGCCGCCGGGAGGAGCCGCTGCAGGCGGTGGTCGGCGAAATCGAGGGGCTGCAGGGGAAGGCGCTCGGCGTGCCGACCGATGTCGGCGATCCGGCCTCGGTCGAGGCGCTGTTCGCCCGGACCAAGGCGACTTTCGGGCGGCTCGACGTGCTGTTCAACAACGCCGGGTTCGGGGCCGCCTCGGAGATCGAGGCTCTCGCGTGGGACCGCTGGCAGGGCGTCATCGGCTCGATCGTGCACGGCACGTTTCTGTGCACCCAGCAGGCCTTCCGCATGATGAAGGAGCAGACCCCGATGGGCGGCCGCATCATCAACAACGGCTCCATATCGGCGCATGTGCCGCGGCCGCAGTCGATCGCCTATACGACCGCCAAGCACGCGGTCACCGGCCTCACCAAAGCAACCTCGCTCGACGGCCGCAAATACGACATTTCGTGCGGCCAGATCGATGTCGGCAACGCGCTCACCGAGATGACCCAGCGGATGACCCGTGGCGTCCCGCAACCCAACGGCGAGGTTGTGGTCGAGCCGACGATGGACGTGCAGAACGTGGCGCGCTCGGTCGTGCTGATGGCGACCGTGACGCCCGAAGCCAACATCCAGTTCATCACCGTAATGGCAACCAAGATGCCGTTCGTCGGCCGCGGATAGGGCCTCCTCGCGGCCGGAAGCGCGCGGGCGTGTGGGCGGCCTTTTGCGGATGAGTGGAATGAACGACGCTTCGGGTTTCGATGGCGGCGGCGTTACCGCGCGGGGTTAGCCGAATCGACTGCGCTTTCACTGCTGGCTATCGCCTTCGGGTCGGCGGCGGGGTCAAGGCCCCGGCGCTGCGGCTGGTGCTGGACGTGCTGGAGCGGCGATGATCGCGGTTCCATCGGGCGTTCGGGTCTGGCCGGCAGTTGGTGAAGACGGCGGGCCGAGGGGATAGCCTGCCCCGCAGGGCTCACCGAATGCTGAGCGTTCGGCGCCCATCGGCACGGTTAATGAAATGGTAAATCAGTCCCGCTATCTCCGGCCGATGAACGAGTCGATCGCCATTGATCCGGGCGCCCAGCCGGCGGCGGACGTCGCACGCGGCATCCCGGACGCCGTCGCGTCGCGCCGGGAGAACCGGTTGGCGGCGGCGGCCCTGGTCGCGCTGATCGCCCTTGCCATCGGGTTGCGGCTGGTGCCGATCCTCGTCACGCCCAGCATCAACTGGGGCGACGAGATCTTTCAGATGACCGAGCAGGCGCATCGCCTCGTGTTCGGTTACGGCCTCGTGCCGTGGGAATTTCAGCTCGGCATCCGCTCCTGGCTGCTGCCCGGATTTGTCGCGGGATTGATGGAGCTGGCGCGCGTCCTCGGCCGCGGACCGGATGTCTACCTGCCGGTGATCGCCGTCACGTTTGCCGCGATCGGCGCCGTGCCGGTGTTCTGCTGCTTCCAGTGGTGCCGGCGGCAATTCGGCCTGGCCGGGGCTCTGGTCGGCGGCGCGACCGTGGCGATGGCACCCGAGCTCGTCTATTTCGGCGCGCGCACCTTGAGCGAGGTCGTCGCCGCGCACCTGCTGGTGCTGGCCTGGTACGTCGTCGAGCCGGGCTATCTCGTCAAGTCACGCCGGCGGATCGCCGCTGCCGGAGCGCTGTTGGCGCTGATATGCCTGTTGCGGGTGCAGCTGGCGCCGACGGTCGCGGTCATCGCGCTGTGGTCGGTGTGGGGCGCGTGGCGCGGCCGGTTCGTGCCAATGCTGATCGGCGGATTGCTGCTGCTGCTGCTCGGCGCGCTGTTCGACATGGCGACCCTTGGCTCGCCGCTGGCGTCGATCTGGCGCTACGTCCTCTATAACGCCGGTTACGGCGTCAGCTCCGGTTTCGGCACCGAGCCCTGGTATTATTACCTGCTTGGCGAACTCGGGGTGTGGGGTAGCGCCGCGATCCTGCTGATCATTGTCGTCGGGGTGGGCGCCCGGCAGATGCCGTGCCTCTTCGTCGCGGCGCTGACCACGATCGCGGTGCATTCCGCCATCGCGCACAAGGAATACCGCTTCATCTATCCGGCGGTGCTGCTGCTGATGGTGCTGGCCGGCCTCGGACTGGCGAACCTGGCGCAAATGGGCGCGCAATGGCTGCGTCGGCAGGGCCTGCGGCGCGGCGCGGTCTTGGCCGCCACGGTCGTCGCATTGGCCCTTTGGGGCGGCGTCTCGGCCAAAGTGTGGAGCGGACCGGCGATGACCGTGCTGCGCTTTCGCCTGCACGACGACCTCGCGGCGACACATTACGTGCGCGGCCTGCCGGCGCTGTGCGGCGTCGGTCTTTATGGCAAGAATGCCTGGGTGCGCTATGGCGGCTACACCTACCTCGACCGCGCCGTGCCGATGTATTGGCCGAGCGAGGAAGCCGCGCTGACGCAGAGCGCGGCCGCCTTCGACGCGCTCATCTACGACAGCACCGAACGCGCGCCGCCGCCGGCGCAACTCGGCTTCAAGGTGGCGCGCTGCTTCGGCTCGATCTGCGTCGCCCGGCGCCCGGGCGGCTGCGCCGCGCGCCCGATGTCACCGCTGCCGTTCCCCGCCGCGTTGCAACGCTTCCAGCCCGCTCCGCAATAAGAGGCCAGCATGCTGACCCAAGCCTCGGGCAGCGCCGCGAACGACCCGCGGGGTTGCGCAATGACGCCGTGGACCATTGTGGCCCTCTGCCTCGTTCCGGCCGCCGCCTGCTACGCCGGCCTGATATGGGCCACCAGTGACGGGACGGATCCGGGAGCGGGCCTCTTCCGGCCGGCCCTGCTGGGCTTGACCTTCAACAGCATGCTGCTGCACCTGCTGCACGGTTCGTTCGATGTCGACCCGCAGGCGATCAGCCTCGAGGGCCAGGTCCACAACGGTCTGACCTACACCTATTTCGGCATCCTGCCGGCGCTGCTTCGGCTGCCGTTGCTGTTGATGCGCGATTTCGCGACGACCGACTACACCCGCCTCAGCTGCCTCGTCGCGGACAGCGTGATGGGGGCCTGCAACCTTGCCTCGGTCCTGACCGTATGGCGGGCGGTCGGCCGGCCGGAACACCGGCCGCTGCTGCTCGTCATGGCTTTCGCCGTCCTGTTCGGCGGCGCGCAGAT
>DATLRS010000126.1:0-54916 GCA_035534535.1 Allostellaceae bacterium
GTGATGCCGGCATCGCCCAGCGCGCCCAGGTTCTTTGTCGGATAGAAGCTGAAACAGGCGATGTCGCCAAACCGGCCGGCCGGTCGGCCGCGATACAGCGCGCCGTGGCTTTGCGCACAATCCTCGATGACCCGCAACCCGTGGCGGCGGGCGAGGTCGAGGATCGGCGACAGATCGGCCGGCTCGCCGTAGAGGTGCACCGGGAGGATTGCCGCGGGACGACCCGGCGGCGGGTCGCGCAGCGCCGTCTCCAGCGCTGCCGGGTCCATCGTGAAGCCGCCGGGCTCGATGTCGACCAGCACCGGGACCGCGCCGGCGCGCTCGATCGCGGCGACCGTCGCCACCGCCGTATGGGACACCGTGAACACCAGGTCGCCGGTCTTCGTCCCCTGCCCGATGCCGCAGGCGCGCAGCGCCAGTTCGAGCGCGTCGGTGCCGCTGCCGCAGCCGATCGCGTGGGCGCTGCCGAGCCAGGCGGCGAAGGCGGTCTCGAACGCTTCGACCTCATGCCCCAGGATGTACTGGCCGGCCAGCAGCACGCGGGCGATCGCGGCGTCGATCTCGGCCCGGCGCTCGAGATAGCCGGCGCGCGGATCGGTCTGCGGGATCGGAAGGTCGGTCATCAGGGCTCAGAGGTAGTCGGCGGCGTGGCGGCGATAATAATCGAGCGAGCGTTTGAGGCCCGCGGCGAGGCCGATCTGCGGCGCCCAGCCGGTCAGCGCCCGGAAGCGGCGGTCATCGGTGACGAAATCGCCGATATCGATGCGCTTGCGTTCGGCCGGGAAGTCGCACCGCACGCAGCTGCCGCCGCCATTCGCCTGGATCAGCGCCTCGGCGAGCGCCAGCAGCGTATAGGGCGCCTCGCCGCCGACATTGAGCGCGAGGCCGGCGGCTTCGCGGCTCAGCGCCGCGCACAGCAGCGCCTCGACGGCATCATCGACATAGAGCAGGTCGCGGCGCTGCTCGCCGCCCCACACCTCGAAGGCCTCGGCCGCGAGCACCCGCCGCAGCCAGACCCCGAGAAAGTTCTGCCGCCCGTCCTTGATCCGCATCCCCGGCCCGTAGACATTGGTCAGGCGCAGCGAGCGGGTGTCGATCCCGTAACCGTCGTGGAACAACAGGTGATAGGCCTCGCCTGCCATCTTGTTGACGCCGTTGGCGTCGGCCGGGCGCAGCGGGTGCGCCTCATCGACCGGCAGGTAGCGCGGCCGGCCGTAGACCTGCCGCGTGCCGGCATGGACGATCGTCACCGCCGGCGCCACCGCCCGGCACGCTTCCAGGAGCCGCAATTGCGCGGTGCAGTTGACCGCCAGATCGTCTTCCGGCGCGGTCATCGAATCGAGATGGCTGGTCAGGCCGGCGAGATTGAACAGAAAATCCTGGCCGGGAAGGAGCTGGCGCAGCGCCGCCGCATCGCGGATATCGGCGATGGCGAGCCGCACCCGGGCACGGATGTCGGCGATGTTGGCGAGGTTGCCGCCGCCCTCGGGCACCATGCTGTCAATGAGCAGCACCCGGGCGCCGAGCCCGACCAGCCGGCGCGCCAAGGCCGAACCGATCAGCCCCACCCCGCCGGTGATCATCACCTGCGCGCCGCTCAACGCCGCAAAACGCTTCTCCGAAGTCGAGCCTGCCAACGATCGATCTTTCCCCTGCCCCGGTCCGGCCCGCTGGCGTCGCAGGGACCTATTGCGGCCTCGCGCTGTCGATAGCCCGGGCCAGCAGCTGCGCCCGGCTCGCCCAGTCGTGCCGGCGCGCCCATTGCTGCCGCCGCTGCCGCAGGGCGAGGCTGTCCTCGGCAAGCGCGCGGGCGATGCGCTCCACAAAAGACGCAGCGTCATCGGCGATGTACACCAGCTCGGTCGCCGCGATCACCTCGGGCATCGGGGCGGCGACCACCGCCTTCCCGGCGGCCATGTATTCGTAGAGCTTCACCGGGTTGGTGCAACGCGTCAGCTCGGTCAGCTTGAACGGAATGATCGCAACGTCGAACTCGCGCAGCAGCAGCGGCAGCTCGCGATACGGCCGCTCGCCAAGCAAGCGCACATTGGCGAGGCGTGCCGCGCGCGCAGTGTCGCACGTATCGGTGCGACCGATCAGCCGGAACTCCCAATCCGGCCGCGCTTCGGCGGCGGTTGCGATCCAGTCGATCGCGAACCAATCGGCCAGCGCGCCGAAATAGCCGATCACCGGGGGCATGCCGGCCGGCCGGTCGTTCAAGCCCTGGGCGAAGAAATCGACGTCGGCGGCGTTGCGGATGACGATGCTGGAGCGCCGTGACGCGAGGCGATCAGCCAGCGGCTGGGAGGCCGCAACGACCAGATCCGCCCGCGCCAGCAGAGCGGCTTCCGCCGCGGCAACCGACCGTGCCGCGTCCTTGAAACCGGTGGCGAGATCAAGGCAATCATAGACGATCGTGGCGCCGGCAATGGCATCGGCGACCCGGTGCCAGGCGGGATGCTCGACCAGCACGACCGGCGCGCGAATGCCGAGCACGAGGGCCAGCTCGGCGAATGCCGCCTGCAAGTCGGCGAGCGCGGTCTCGCTCAACCCCTGATAAATCGTCTCGGACGCATCGCCGGCGAGCCGCATCCTGATCTCGAAGACGCCGGGATGCGGCGCATCGATGAGGCGAAAGCGGCCCCTCGCGTCGGCCGCCTCAAAGACCAGCGAGATGTAAAGGATGCGCGCGCCGGCATCGGCGAGGCGGGCGGCCAGATGCTGCGGCCGCTGAATACGGTAATGCCAGTCCATGACCCCGAGCCAGATCACGTCGTGCCCGGTCCCGCTTTGCCGGCGCGCGTCGCCGATCAGCGCGCCGTAACGCTCGGCCGCGGTCAGCGGCGCCTGCCGTGCCGCAGCGGGCGTCGCCGGCGGGTCCAAGAGCGCGCGGGCGATCTCGGGCGGCGAGTAGCCGAGCGCAGCCGCAAGCGCCTCGCGCGCCGCGGCCAGCTCCGGGTCGAGCCGGACGGCGGCGGCATAAGCCGCGATCGCATCTGCCGGATACCGCCGCAATTTGCGCAGATGACCGAGCTGAAGATGGCTATCGGCCGCCAGCGGGTCGAGCGCCAGCGCGCGCCGATAGGCCGCCTCGGCCGCGTCATGCTCGCCCTGCTCTTTGAGCGCATGCCCCAGCTGCACCCAGATCGTCGTCAGCCCAGGCCGCCCGGCGAGCGCCTGTTGGTAACTGCGGGCCGCGACCGGCCAGTTGCCGGCATCCCGCGCCCGGTCGCCCCGGTCGAGGAGGCGCGGGGCCAGGCCGTCGAGTTCGCGGATGGCATCAGCCAGTTCAGGGTCAAGCTGCAAGGCGCGGGCATAGGCATCGCCGGCCTCGCCCCAGCGCGCCGTGAGCTTCATCAGATGCCCCAGCTGCAGGTGCGTGTCCGCTACCGAGGCGTCGAGCGCCAGGGCGCGCCGGTACGCCCGCTCCGCGGCGCCGGCATCGCCCTGCTCCTTCAGCGCATGGCCCAATTGCACCCAGATGGCCATCAGCTCCGGCGCGCGGCCGAGGGCACGCTGGTAATGGGCGGCCGCGGCGGCCCACTCGCCCGCCGCGCTGGCGCGGGCGCCGGCCTCGATCGCGGCCTCGATCGCCTGCTGGCGCACCCCCGCGCTCGTCGGCCGCCAAAAATCGGATGGGCGGGCGGGGTCCATGGCGACGCCGCCGGCCCCGCTCAACCCGCGACGGCGGCTAGCGCCGGCGATGCCTCGGTCCGCGGGAAAAGCCGTTCCTCGACGAGACCGCAGACGATGTGCCCGGCGGTGATGTGCAACTGCTGGATCAGCGGGGTCGAGTCCGACGGCACGCGCAGGCACAAATCGCACAGCGCGGCCATCGCACCACCGCTCGCTCCGGTGAAGCCGACGACGAAAAGGCCGCCGGCGCGCGCCGCGGCGATCGCCTTCAGGATGTTCGCCGAATGCCCCGAGGTGGAGATCGCGATCAGCACGTCGCCCGCGCGCCCGAGCCCCTGCACCTGGCGCTCGAACACGCGGTCGTAGCCGTAATCGTTGCCGATCGCCGTCAGCACCGAGGTGTCGGTGGTCAAGGCCAGCGCCGCGGTCGGCGCACGGTCGTAATTGAGCCGCGACAGGAATTCGCCGGCGAGATGCTGTGCGTCGGCTGCGCTGCCGCCATTGCCGGCGAGCAGCACCTTGTTGCCGGCGGCGAGCGCGGCGGCGACCCGCTCGACAATGGCGGCGATTGTCGCGACAAACGCCCTGTCGGCGATCGCCGCCTCGACCGCATCGCGCGAGAGCCGCAGATACTCGATGATTGGCTCCATCGGCGCCTCGCTCATGCCTTTCGCATCATACTGCAAACCTCTAATGGTTCCAATCGAGCGGCCGGCATCGCGGCCGCTTAAATCCTGCACCGCCGTGCCGCCACAATCGGCTGCCGGTTATGCCGCCGGGTGCGGCGGAGCGATCGGATCATGCCGTCGAGTTGCGCCTCCTGACATTGACGATTCTAGCTGAGGCATGGCGATGAGCTTACGCGGCGAGATGCTGCGCGTGGCGGCGCGCCACCTGATCAAGCGCGGCACGCGCCCCGAAATCGACATCGCCACGCGGCGGCAGCGGCTGCTCGCGTATGAACGCTGGGTGCCGGCCGCGCCGCGCGGGACCGCGACGATCGACAAGGCGCTCGGCGGCATCGCCGCGATCCGCGTCGCGACGCCCGCGTCGCGCGACGATCGCCATGTTCTGTTTCTGCATGGCGGCGGCTACGTGTCCGGGTCGCCGGCGCTCTACCGTCATCTGACCTGGCGCATCGCTGCCGCCACCGAGGCCCAGCTGGCGGCGGTCCATTACCGCCTGGCGCCCGAGCACCCGTTTCCGGCGGCGCTCGAGGATGCGGCGGCGGCCTGGCAGGGGCTCCTCGCCGAGGGTGCCGACCCGGCGCGCTGCGTCGTAATCGGGGATTCCGCGGGCGGCGGGCTCGCCCTGGCGCTGATGCTGAAGCTGCGCGACGGCGGCGGCATGCTGCCGGCCGCGGTGGTGGCGCTGTCGCCGTGGACCGATCTGGCGATTACCGGCGCCTCATGCCGGCTGAATGCGGCCGCCGATCCGATGCTGAACGCCGACGATTTGCGGCCGCTGGCGGCGCGCTATCTCGGCGGCGCCGATCCGCGCCACCCCTACGCCTCGCCGCTCTACGGCGATCTGCGGGGCCTGCCGCCGGCCTTGCTGCATGTCGGCAGCGACGAGATCCTGCGCGACGATTCGGTGCGGATGGCCGAGCGGCTGCGGGATGCCGGCGGTACGGTCGCGCTCGAAATCTGGCCGCGCATGCCGCATGTCTGGCATGCCTTCGTGCCGTACCTGCCCGAGGCGGGTCGGGCGATCGCGCGAATCGGTGCCTTCGTGCGGCAACGCGCGGTCGGCACGGCCGACGGATGACGGCGCGCTGCCATCGCGGGCGACGTAGCGGATCGTCGACCCGTCGCGACCCTTGATCTCGACCTTAACCAGCTGGTGCTCGTCGTCATACCAGACGTCCTGCGGGAAGGTGCTGATGATCGAATAATGGTGCGCCCAGTGCGTGCCGCCCGCCACGGCCAGCTTCTCCTCGCCATGATCGACGACCGCGATCGGCATGATGCTGCCGTCCTGCGGGTTCAATGCCACCCGCTGGCCGAGCAATGCCGGGTTCCACAGGCTGGCCGGAATGGTCGTGCCGGCCACCCTGGTCGTCCGGCCGTCCGCCTCGACGGTAATCCGGTCTTTGCCGCGGTTCGCGGTCACCCGATGAACCGTCCCGTTGTCATCGGTCGCCGAGTTCATCGCCAGCAATCGGCCATCGACCCATCGCTCGGTCTCGGTTTGGTCGAAGCGATAGACGGTCACGAAAGCGATCCTGACCGCGACATCGGTGACGATCCGCACCATCGTTTCGGGGCCCTGACGCTGCAGCTGGATCGTATTGGTACCGATCTGCACGCCGTTGCGCATCACCGCAAAGCGGGTGGTTCTGGCCTGCTCGGCCTGCGCCACAGCCGCAAAGAGAGCGGCCGAAAGAACAAGGATTCCTGCGGTAGCACAAAACAATCGCATCAGGACCTCCGCTCCCAGCGGGCTGATCTGAGCTGATGAATTCCGGTTTTTTTGCGTCCGGCGCGCGACCCCGTCTCAAACCCCTATCCCCGCTCAAGCACGTCACTTGTCGGCCCCGCTGTCAACCGCGGCCGAAAGGGGAGCGGAACCGGCAGGATTTGGGGGCGTTTATTTGCCGGTACAGCGACAACCCAGCCGCTAATCCTCTGCGGTGGTTTGGGCGGCCGGCATCCCACCATCGTTCCGTCTCCGAGGCCTGAAGTGCCAGTCGAGTCCACCCCGCCCGTCGCCGCCAGAGTGCCGACAAGATCCAGTCTGGCGCTCAACAATCTGCGCGCTGTCGTGATCCTGACGGTGCTGGCGTTCCACTCGGTCCTGGCCTATCTCGGTTCGCTGGGCGCGGCCCCGTTCCCCTTTAATAAGTCGCCTTACGAATGGCGCGCCTTTCCGATCGTCGACAGCCATCGCTGGTTCGGATTCGACATATTCTGCGCCTGGCAAGACGTCTATCTGATGTCGCTGATGTTTTTTCTCTCGGCGCTGTTCACCTGGTCGAGCCTGTCGCGCAAGCGAGCCCCAAAGTTTCTCGGCGACCGGGTGCAGCGGCTGGGCCTGCCGTTTGTTTTCGCCCTGGTTGTGGTGATGCCGCTGGCGCTTTATCCGGTCTACCGCGCGACCGCGCTCGATCCGAGCCTGACCGGTTACGTGCGGAGCTATCTGGCGCTGCCGTTCGTGCCCGACGGGCCGATGTGGTTTCTGTGGCAGCTCCTGGCGCTGACCGTGGTGGCCGCGGGGCTGCATCGCCTCGTGCCGCATTGGGTCGAGTTTCTCGGCCGCCGCTCGGCCTCGGCCGCGACGCGTCCCGGCCGGTACTTCATCGTCCTGGCGATCGCTGCGGTCCTGGCCTACGTGCCTCTGGCCCTGATCTTTACGCCCTGGAGTTGGATCGAACACGGCCCGCTCGCCCTTCAGTTCAGCCGCCCGCTGCTCTACGCGGTGTTTTATCTGGCGGGCCTCGGGATCGGGGCGCACGGCATCGAGCGCGGCCTGCTCGCGCCCGAGGGAGGGCTGACGCGGCATTGGGCGCTTTGGCTCACCGGCGCGCTCGCGTCGTTCGTGCTGTGGATGGGGCTGACCGCGCTGGCGATGCCCGATACGCAGGCGGCCCCGCTCGGCCTGCGACTTGCGGTGGATATCAGCTATGCGGTGGCCTGTGCAGCGAGCTGCTTTGCCGTCGTCGCAGGTTGTTTGCGGTTTGGCGCGCTACGGTCGCGGATATTGGACAGTCTGGCGGAAGACGCGTTCGGCATGTACCTCTTTCACTATGCCTTCGTCGTCTGGCTGCAATACGCCTTGCTGGGCGTGGCGTTGTTCGCCGTCGGCAAGGCGATAATCGTGTTTGGCGGCACGGTCCTCCTCGCCTGGGCGGCCACCGAGGCGTCGCGCCTCGTTCCGTTCGGCGTCCTACTGATCGGGGCGGAGCGCCGCCTGTTGGCAAACACCCCAGCGTCGCGTGGCAACCTGGCGCTCGAACGCCGGAAATTCCCGCGACCGAACGTTGCCGGCTAGCAACATGTCGCTGATCTTCAGGCTCGCATCGCGCAATTTGTTCCAGGATCGGCTGCGCTTTGTCGCGACGGTGGTCGGGATCGTCTTCTCGATCGTTCTCGTCACGATCCAGCTCGGGCTCTTTCTGAGTTTCGAGCGGATGGTAACGACGATGATCGATCATGCGCCGGGCGATTTGTGGATCGTGTCGCGCGGAACGAAATGCTTCGAAGACCCGTCATTGCTGAATGAGCATGATCGGACCACCGCGTTGTCGGTCCCGGGGGTCAAGGAGGCGGTGCCGATCGTGATCGGGTTTACCACTTGGACGGTGCCGGATGGCGGGACGACGCCGGTGTTCATCATCGGTTCGAACCCGAGCACCGCGGGATTGCACCCGTGGAATCTGGTCAAAGGCGATCTCGCCGCGCTTGCGGCCCCGCATGCCGTCGCGATCGACCAGACGTATTTCGGGCGGCTCGGGGTGACGCGGCTCGGCGCCAGCACCGATATTCGCGAGCAACCGGCGCGGGTGGTGGCGATCAGCAACGGCATCCGGTCGTTCACCACGACGCCCTATGTCTTCACCTCGCTCGCCGCGGCGCAGTCCTACATCGGAACCTCGCCAGACAAGGTGTCGTATCTCCTGGTGCACGTCGCCGCCAATGCCGATGTCGCCCGGGTGCGCCAGCTGCTAATGGCCAGGCTGCCCAAGGTCGAGGTGCTGACCCCCGCCGAGTTTCGCACGCGCAGCCGGACCTTCTGGCTGTTCGGCACCGGCGCCGGGGCGGCCCTCTTTGCGGGCGCGCTGCTCGGCGCCATCGTCGGCACGGTGATCATCGCGCAGACGCTGTATTCCAGCACCAAGGACCATTTGAACGAATTCGCGACGCTGCGCGCCATTGGGTCGTCGAGCCGCTATATTCTCAAAATCATTCTGTGCCAGGCGCTGCTCAGCGCCGTCATCGGCTTTGCGCTGGCCGGCAGCATCGGCCTCGTCATCGTCAGGGCGACCGCGGAAACGGCGCTGCCGATCGTCATGACGCCCACCCTGAGCCTGGGCCTGTTTCTGCTGACGGTGCTGATGTGCGTCGCGTCGGCCGCGGCGGCCATCGCGCAGGTGATCCGCATCGATCCCGTCAGGGTATTCAGGCAATGACCACGCCGGTCATCGAGGCCGTCGATGTCGTCAAATTCCTCGGCGCCGGGGCGGGCCGGGTGCAGGCGCTGCGCGGCGTCAGCCTGTCGCTCGCCTGCGGGCAACTGACCCTGCTGATGGGCCCATCGGGCAGCGGCAAGACGACGCTGCTCTCGGTGCTCGGCTGCATGCTGACACCGACCTCGGGAACGGTGCGCGTCCGGGGCCATGCCACGGCGGGCGCCCGGCCCAGCGAACTGGCCAAGCTGCGGCGCGATCACATCGGGTTCGTCTTTCAATCCTATCATCTGTTCCCGACGCTGACGGCGCTCGACAATGTCCGTGTCGCGCTGGATGTGCGCGGCGAGCCCGCCAAATCCGCGATCGCCAAGGCGAGGGAGGTGCTGGCGACGGTCGGCCTGTCGCACAAGGAGAACGCGTTTCCGCATGACCTCAGCGGCGGCGAGCAGCAGCGCGTCGCGATCGCCCGCGCCATCGTCGGCGACGCCTCCGCGATCCTTGCCGACGAGCCGACCGGCGCGCTCGACAGCGCCAATGGTCACGCCATCATGACCATCCTTTCCCGGATCGCCGAGGATCCGGCGCGCGCCGTGCTGATCGTGGCGCACGATCCGCGCATCGCCGCGTTCGCCGATCGGATCGTTCATATCGAGGACGGGCGCATCGTCGACGACGAGCAGCGCAGGACGCCGCTTCCCGCGGGGATCGAGGGCGGATGGTTGCAGCCGGCGCCCGCCGCCTCTTGTTTAGCGGCGGCGGCGAATGCCGTCCCTTTCGCCGCGAAATGATGCGGCGGTCTTTTGCGGGGTGCCCGTCGGTCCCGTGAACGCGCTATCATCGGGCCCGCGATCATCCGGCGCAGAGGACGCCATGCCCGAGGACACCCGCAGCGCGACCGATCTGTTCGAGATCATCAGAACCACCCGCTCGATGCGGCGGTTGAAGCCGGACCCGGTGCCGGACGCGTTGATCCGGCAGATCCTGGAGGCCGGCGTCTGCGCGCCGAGCGGCGGCAACATGCAGCGCTGGCGTTTCCTCGTCATCCGGGATGCGGCGACCAAGGCAACGGTCGGCGCCTATTACAAGCGCGCCTGGGATGAACAGGTCGGCCCGCGTTACCGGGCCGGTGAGCCGGCCCCCGGCACTGACCGCGACCGCTTTCTGCGCATGCTCGGCGCCGCCGAACACCTCGCCGCCCACATCCACGAGGCGCCCGTGTGGATCGTGCCGTGCCTGCAAGGCGCCGCCCCGACCCGCACCGCCGGCTCCTCGATCTACCCGGCGATCCAGAACATGCTGCTCGCGGCGCGCGCCCTTGGCCTCGGCGCGACGCTGACGACGCTTTATCTGGCCTTCGAGAAGGAGGCCGAAGCCGCGCTCGGCCTGCCGGCGGATTGGCACTCGTATGCGCTCCTGCCGGTCGGCTACCCGCTGGGCCGGTTCGGGCCGGTGCGCCGAGTCGCCCTCGGCGATGTCGTGTACGAGGACCGGTGGGGTCAAGCCTACCGCGATCGCTAGAGATCATGGAAGACGAAGGCTTCGTAGACGATGATTTCATCGAGGAAACCGCTCGGGAATACGCCGGGCGTTATGGCCTGGATGCGATCCTGGTGCTGCGAGAACGTGCCGCGATTGCCGAGGTCGCCGGCGATTACCTCCTTGTCCAAACATGGCGTGAAATCGTAGAAGCCGCCAAACGTATCATGGGATTGGATGACCAATAACCAACCGCTGCGCAGCTTTCTGTTCGCGCCGGGCAACCACGCGCGACGGGTCGAAAAAGCGCTGTCGCTCGATGCCGATGCGGTGATCCTCGATCTCGAAGACGCGGTTGCGACCGCCGAGAAGCCGGCGACGCGCGCGCTGGTCGCCGCGGCGTTGCAGCGGACGCGCCGCGGGCGGCTCTATGTCCGCGTCAATGCCGTCGACAGCGAGTTCTGCTACGGCGATCTGGTGGCGGTTGTGCGGCCCGGCCTCGATGGCGTCATTCTGCCGAAAGTCGAAAGTGCGGCCGGGCTCGCCACGATCGACTGGCTGCTCGCGCAGCTCGAACGCGAGCGCGGCCTGATGCCCGGCGGCATCGATCTGATCCCGATCATCGAGACGGCGCGCGGTCTCGACCGGCTCGGTGCGATTTTGGCGGCCGGCACCCGCGTCCGACGCGTCGCCTTCGGCGCCGGCGATTTCACCCTCGACGTCAACATGGCGTGGAGCCGCGACGAGGCGGAGTTGGCCCAGGCCCGCGCCGCGATCGTCGTCGCCTCGCGCGCCGCCGGCATCGAGGCGCCGCTCGATACGGTCTGGGTCGACCTGCCCGACCGCGACGGGCTCGAAGCCTCTTCCCGCACCGCGCTGGGCTTCGGCTTCCAGGGCAAGATGTGCATCCATCCCGACCAGATCGCGGTGGTGAACCGGGTGTTCACGCCGAGCGAGGCGGAGATCGCCTTTGCCGAGCGCGTCGCCGCCGCCTTTGCCAAGGCCGAAGCCGAGGGCAGCGCGGCGATCCAGCTCGACGGCAAGTTCATCGATTACCCGATCGTCTACCGGGCGCAGCGCGTGTTGCAGCGAATCGCCGCAATCCGCGCGCGGGAGAATACGTGATGACCGGCAGCCTGCCCCAGCCCCCCGCCGGACCCCTGAGCGGCGTCACGGTTCTCGACCTGTGCAGCTATCTCGCCGGGCCCTATGGCTGCACCTTGCTGGCCGATCTGGGCGCCGACGTGATCAAGATCGAAGCGCCGCAGGGCGACATGCTGCGCCAGTTTCCCTCCAGCCTGGCCGGCGAGAGCCGCTTCTTTCTCGGGACCAATCGCGGCAAGCGCGCGCTCGCGCTCGATCTGAAACAGCCCGCGGGGTTGGCGGTCTTGCATCGGATGGTCGCCAGCGCCGATGTCCTGGTCGAGAATTTCCGCCCTTCGGTGCCGGCCCGGCTCGGGATCGACTATCCTCGCCTGCGGGCGATCAACCCGCGCCTCGTCTATGCCGGGCTGACCGGCTATGGCGACCAGGGGCCGCTCAGCGACAAGGGCGGCTTCGACCAGGTGCTGCAATGCCTGAGCGGCATGGCGGTGTTCCAAGGCGGCGGCGCGGAGAGGCCGCAATTGGTGCTCGGCTCGGTGCTCGACTATTTCACCTCGGCGCTGTTGGCCTATGGCGTCGCCGCCGCGCTGTTCCAGCGCGAGCGCAGCGGCACCGGGCAATATCTGAGCCTGTCATTATTGCGCAGCGCCTTGACGATCCAGGCCGGCCGCTTCGTCTGGGCCGAGGAGGAGGGCCGCGACGTGGCCCGCGATTCCGGCACCGGCGGATTGACCGGCATCCATCCGACGAAGTCGGGCGCGCTTTATATCTCGGTGCACTCCAACCATTTCTTCGCCGCGTTATGCGAGTTGATCGGCCGCCCCGAGCTGGCGAGCGACCCGCGTTGCGCGACGATGCGCAGCCGTGCCGCGCATAGCGCCGAGCTGGTGCCGGAAGTGCGGGCTGCCCTCGCGGCGCGCACCGCCCTCGAATGGGAGGAGATCTTCGGCGAGCGGGTGCCCTGTGCGGCGGTGCGGCCGATCGAGGACATGTTCGACCATCCGCAGGTTGTCGCCGAAGAACTGGTGACGACGCTCGACCACCCGGTCGTCGGCCGCTATCGGACGATGACAAAGCCGATCAAATTCTCCGAGACGCCGGGGCCGGCGCCGACCACCTCGCCGACTTTCGGCCAGCATAGCGACGGGGTCCTCGCCGCACATGGCTATTCGGCCGATGAAATTGCCTCGTTGCGCGAGCGCGGCATCGTGCGCTGAGTCGATCGGACCCGGCGTCGGCGGGGGCTCGCCGCTATTGCCTGAGCAGCCGGCGGGCGATGATGACGCGCATGATCTCGTTGGTGCCTTCGAGGATCTGGTGAACGCGCACGTCGCGCAGGTGGCGCTCGATCGGGAAATCCCTGAGGTAGCCATAGCCGCCATGCAGCTGTAAGGCGTCGTTGGCGACTTGGAACCCGGCATCGGTGGCAAGCCGCTTGGCCATTGCGCAATGCAACGTTGCGTCGGGGTCGCCCTGGTCGAGGCTCTGGGCGGCACGCCGCAGCATCAGGCGCGCGGCATCGAGCTCGGTCGCCATGTCGGCGAGCTTGAACTGCAACCCCTGGAAATCGGCGAGGCGCTGGCCGAACTGGCGGCGCTCCAAGAGATAGCTGCGCGCTGCCTCGTAGCAGGCGCGCGCGCCGCCGAGCGAACAGGCACCGATATTGAGCCGGCCGCCGTCGAGCCCCATCATCGCGATGGCAAAGCCCTCGCCCTCGACGCCGAGCCGGTTGGCGACCGGCACCCGGCAATCCGCGAAATTGACCATCGCGGTCGGCTGACTGTGCCAACCGAGCTTGCGCTCCGGCCTGCCGAACGACAGACCCGGCGTGCCGTTCTCGACGACGAGGCAGGAAATGCCCTTGGGGCCGCTTTCGCCGGTGCGCACCATCGTCACATAGAGATCGCTGCGCCCGCCGCCCGAGATGAACGCCTTGCTGCCGTTCAGCACATAGTCGTCGCCGTCGCGCCGGGCGCCGGTGGCCAGCGCGGCGGCATCCGAGCCGCTACCGGGCTCGGTCAGGCAATAGCTGGCGAAATGCGCCATCGTCATCAGGCGAGGCAGGAAGCGGGCGCGTTGCGCCGCGTTGCCGAAGCGATCGATCATCCACGCCGCCATGTTGTGGATCGAGAGGTAGGCCGCGGTCGAGACGCAGGCGGCCGCCAGTTCCTCGAAGATCAGCGTCGCATCGAGCCGGGTGAGGCCGCTGCCGCCAAACTCGTCGCCGACATAGATGCCGGCAAAGCCGAGCGCCGCCGCCCGGCGCAGCGCGTCTTCGGGGAATTCCTCGCGCTCGTCCCAGCTCGCCGCGTGCGGCAGCCATTCGTCCTCGGCAAACTGCCGCGCGGTTTCCTGAAAGGCCTGCTGTTCGGTGGAGAGAGCGAAATCCATGTGCGACATTATCGGGATCGCCGACCGTCCGGCAATGCCCCCGCGCCCCTACCGCCAGCCGATGATCGGCCCCATTTTAGCCGGGCAGCGGCGTGGCGACAGTGCCCGGCGCAGCGTGTTAGACTGTGGCAAATATCCAGGAACAAAGCGCGTGAAGCTGTTTCAGATCGAGGAGCCGGACGGCTCCGCCGTCGATCCCGATGCACCGGGGGTCGCGATCGGCATCGATATCGGCGGCACCGCGGCCGAGGTCGCGGTGGCGGTCGGCGGCAACGCTATGGGGCTGGCCGACCGCGAGGGGTTCGCGCTCGACCTCATCGTGCCGCCGGCGGACGCACCAGCCGACGCCTGGCAGCAGCTCTTCGAGGGAGCGCGGCGGCGCGCCGAGCGGGTGCTCGCCCAGCCGGTGACGCATGCCGTCCTCGCCATGACGGCGCTGCCCGATGCGGCATTTGCGGCGCGGCTCGCGACGACCGGCGAGGCGGCCGGTCTCGTGTTGCTGCGCATCGTCGCGCGCGAGGGCGCCACCGCCGGTGATCAGGTAGCGGGGCCATCAGCGCTCGCCGCCGCGATTCTCGCCGAGGATCTCGCACCGCGGCCGGCTCCGTAAGCGGGGCACGGGGATGCCGAAGATTGTTTTCATCGAACGCCACGGCGCGCGCCGCGAGGTCGACGCGCCGCTCGGCCTCTCGGTGCTCGAGATCGCGCACCGCAACGACATCGACATCGAAGGCGCCTGCGAGGGCTCGCTGGCCTGCTCGACCTGCCACGTCATCATCGACCCGGACTGGTACGAGCTGTTGAAGGAAGCGAGCGACGACGAGGAGGACATGCTCGACCTCGCCTTCGGCCTGACCGCGACCTCGCGGCTCGGCTGCCAGATCATCATCACCGAGGAACTGGACGGGCTGACCGTGCGGCTGCCGGCCAGCACCCGTAACCTGCTGAAGGGCTGAGCGGTGGCGGGCGAGCTGATGGGCCGCCTTGTCGCCGCCGCCGGCCCGGCCTGGCCGGCCTACACGCGGCATGAATTCGTCCTGCGTCTGGCAAGCGGCGACCTGCCGGAGGCGGCGTTCCGCCGCTATCTGGTGCAGGATTATCTGTTCCTGGTGCAGTTCGCGCGCGCCTGGGGGCTTGCCATCTACAAGTCGGGCACGCTCGCCGAGATGCGCCGGGCGCAGGCCCTGGTCGCCGCGACGCTCGATGTCGAGATCGGGTTGCACGTCGAATACTGCCGCCGCTGGGGCCTCTCGGAGGTCGCCATCCTGGCCGAACCGGAAGCCCTGGAGACCGTCGCCTATACCCGTTTCGTGCTCGATTGCGGGCTGGCCGGCGACCGGCTCGATCTCGAAGTGGCGCTGGCGCCGTGCATCGTCGGCTATGCCGAGATCGCCGCCGAACGCCTGGCCGACCGCGCGACCCGGCACGACGGCAACCCCTATCGCGAATGGCTCGACATGTATGCCGGCGATGACTACCAGCGCCTCGCGCGCGATGCCGCGGCGGCGCTCGACGACCTGTTCACGCGGCGCGGCGGCGCCGGCCGCTTCCCGGCGCTCGCCGCAGCGTTTACCACGGCCGCCCGGCTCGAAGCCGATTTCTGGGCGATGGGGCTGGCGGCCGCCAGATGATGACGCCACTCGCTGACATCGATCTCGCCGGCCACCCGGCCGATCACCGCATCGTCGTCGCGATGTCGGGCGGCGTCGATTCGTCGGTGACCGCGGCATTGCTGGTGCGCGCCGGGTTCGAGGTCATCGGCATCACGCTGCAGCTTTACGACCATGGTGCGGCAAGCGGCCGCAAGGGCGCCTGCTGCGCCGGGCGGGATGTGCGCGACGCCGCGCGGGTCGCCGAATGCCTCGGCATCCCGCATTATGTGCTCGATTACGAAGCGCGGTTCCGCGCCGCGGTGATCGAGGATTTTGTCGACAGCTATCGCCGCGGCGAGACGCCGGTGCCATGCATCCGCTGCAACGAGCGGATCAAGTTTCGCGACCTGCTGGCAACCGCGCGTGATCTCGGCGCCGCGGCGCTGGCGACCGGGCATTATGCCAGACGCGTTGTCGGGCCGGACGGGCCGGAGCTGCACCGGGCCCGCGACCTCGCCCGCGACCAGAGCTATTTCCTCTACCGCACGACGCGCGCCGAGCTCGATTTCCTGCGCTTTCCGCTGGGCGGCCTCGGCAAGGACGAGACGCGGGCCCTGGCGCGCGAGTTTGCGTTGCCGGTCGCCGACAAGGCGGACAGCCAGGATATCTGCTTTGTGCCGCAGGGGTCCTACGCCGCGCTGGTGACGCGGCTGCGGCCTGATTCCGGCGAGCCCGGCGACATCGTCGATCAACGCGGGCAGGTGCTGGGCCGGCACAACGGCATCGCGCATTTCACGGTCGGCCAGCGCAAGGGCCTGGGCGTCGCCGCGGCTGAGCCGCTCTATGTGCTGCGCCTCGAGGCGGCGAGCCGCCGCGTCGTGGTCGGACCGAAGCAGGCAATCGGCGAGAGGCAGATCCGCCTCGGCGACCTCAATTGGCTCGGCGCCCCGCTCGCCGCCGACCGCGGCGTGCGGGTTGCCGCCAAGCTGCGCTCGGCGCAGATGCCGGTTGCGGCGACGCTGCGCCCCGCCACGGGCCTGGCCGCGGGCATCCTCGGCGAGGCCGAACTCGTTCTCGACGTGCCGGGCGGCGCGGTCGCCCCCGGTCAGGCGGCGGTGCTCTATGACGGCGAGCGGATGCTGGGCGGCGGCTGGATCCGCCGGCACGCCCGCGAAGCGGCCTGAGCGCGGGACGCTGCCCCGCCGCGCGGCGGGCCGCAGCGGGTGAACTTGACCTGGTGAACTTGACCTGATGAACTTGACCTGGTGAACTTGACCCTGGCCCGGCCATCTTCTATATGCGGGACCGCGCGGCGGGGTAGCTCAGTTGGTTAGAGCAGGGGAATCATAATCCCAAGGTCGGGGGTTCAAATCCCTCTCCCGCTACCAATATCTTCAATGGCTTACGAGATGGCGGCATGCGGTATCATGCCGCCAGTAATCGCAGGTGGCGCTGGTTGTAGAAGGCGACGATGCGCGCGGCCGGCCGCGCCAGCTTCGTGACGATGAAGCCGACGCGGGGATAAAGCTCGCCGGGATGCCCCTCGACCTTGGCAACCACCCGCCGCGGCTTTCTTCCATGCTCGCGCCTGATGCCGCCGGGGAATGCGGGATAAAGGGTGCGACGTGCCGCAAGTCGCCGATCGCATAGTCTGGAAAACGCAGGCTCTGTGTGCCACGGTGACGCCGAGATAACCGGAGGTGTGCGATGAGCCAGATCGAAATCGCCGACCACAACGTTGCGGCGGACACGCAGAGGGCTTCGTCGGCCTATGTGCCGCCGCTCCAGCGCACGGAAGGCCAGCCGCCGCCCATCGCGGCGCACGGCGGCCTGTCCTACATGTCGTTCGACCGGGACGGCGATGCGGGAACCACCGCGGCGATCCAGGACGCGCTCGCGGAGATCGCCGGGGGCGAGGCCCGGCGCGTTATCGACATGATCGCCAAGGCACCGCCGGGCCCGATCAAGACCAAGTGGGGCCTCGGGTTCCGCGACTATGACGAGTGTGTGACGTACATCCGCCAGTCGAACAGCCTCAAGGCCCCGGCAGGCGGGGTGGCGCTGCCGCTGCCCTATACCGTCTACGAGCGACCGACCTACTCCGTCGTCCCGTCAAACGCCATCTGGCGGGACCCCGAGCGCGCCGACGTCGCGGCGATCCTGCGCACGAACGAGGCGGGCAACCGGCGGCGGGACCTCTATTTCCCGCAGGTGCTGCGCGACGCGCGGCGCATCGGCGAGTATTACCCCGGCCTCTCGCCCGACAGCCCCGAATGCATGGACCGGCTCGGTCTGTCGCTGGCCCACCTCGAGTCCAAGTGCTCGAATATCTACGATGCGGCAGAGGTGGAGCGCGTGTTCTATCCGGAGATCGAGAAGCTCCTCCTCGAGTTCTTCCCGGATGCGACCGATGCGCTGGTCTACAACCACGACGTCTTCGACAAGGACTACACGGGCGACCGCACCGAAGACCAGGACAGCAACAACCCGGGTGTAAACGCCAATTACGCCAACCTTGTGCACAACGACCTGAACGACAACAGCGGCCGCGTGCGCTGCCGTGAGCTGCTCACCAGAAACCTGCGAAATTTCGGGCGCCCGCAGCACTATACCGAGGCAGAGGCGGACGCGAAGATGTCGCGGCGGTTCATGTCGATCAACCTCGCCAAGCCGATAGAGACCGTCGAGCAGTTCCCGTTTGTGCTCTGCGCCTGGCCCTCCTTCGCCGACCAGCCGTATATCAACAACTACCGGATCTACGACGACCGCGTCGGCGAGACCACCCGCTTCACCTACCGTCCCGACCACGAGTGGTACTGGTTCCCCCGGCAGAAGCCCACCGAGGTCTCGATGCTCAAGTGCTATGACTCCGTCACCGACGGCTCGGTCTCGCGCTGGTCCTTCCATACCGCCTGCATCGACCCGACCGTGCCGACCGACGCCCCATGCCGCAAGAACGTCGTGGTCCGCTCCTTTGTCTTCTTCTAGGAAAACAGAAGAGGGCACGTGAGACTTGACGACCGGATGACCGTGCCGGGCATGCGTGCGCGGTCAGCCGGGCTCTCGCGGGTCTCATGCGGACCGGACGCGAGTGGTCCGTCGCATCGCGAAAGAGGAAGTGGACGATGAAAGCCGGCGTGGTTTATCCGCAGATCGAACTTGCCGGCGATACCGGGGCGGTCAAGGCGTTTGCCCAAGCGGCGGAAGACCTCGGTTACGACCATATTGTGATCTACGATCACGTCCTCGGCGCCGTTCATGCCGGCAGGGAACCGAAGCTGACCGGCCCTTACAAGGAAAGCGATCCGTTTCACGAGCCGTTGGTTACCTATGCCTATCTCGCAGGCGTCACCAAGACCCTGGGATTGGCAACCGGCGTGATCATCCTGCCGCAGCGACAGACCGCCCTGTTCGCCAAGCAGGCCGCGGACGTTGACCTGTTCTCGGAGGGCCGGCTTCGGCTCGGCGTCGGGGTCGGCTGGAACTGGGTGGAATACGACGGTCTCGAAATGTCGGGACATTTTCGTCGCCGCGGCAAGCGGCAGGAGCAGCAGATCGCCTTGATCCGCAAGCTGTGGCAGCAGCCTGTGGTCGAGCATGAGGACTCCGACCACCGGATCGACAGAGCCGGGATCTTGCCGCGCCCGAAACGACAGATCCCGATCTGGCTGGGCGGCTTCAGCGAGGCTGCGTTCGACCGGGCGGCGAGGATCGGCGACGGATTTCTGTTCTCGGGCCGCAGCCAAACAGAGGCGATCGAAACCAAGGCGAAGATCGAAGCCAAGCTTGTCAAGCTCGGAAGGGACCCCGATGCGTTCGGCTTCGAGTCCATCCAGCAGTATAGTCGCGGCGACAACCAGTGGCCTGGCGACATTGCGGCGTGGCGCGAAGCTGGGGGGAGCCACATATCTGTCGTGACGATGGGCGCGAACCTCACCACGGTGGACGGCCACATCGAAGCCATCAAACGTTGGCGTGACGTCTACAACTCGGTTCGCTAATCAGCACGCGTAGGGCGGGAAAGCGTAACGCCTACCGCTGTCACGGTTAGCGTCGGGTCGGCGGAATGCCCCGGCTTGCGCCGGGGTTTTCCGCCTACGCGCTGTTGTGCACCCCCGGCCTACTGCGCCGCCGCCCGCATCGGCACGTGTGCCTTGAGGAAAGTGCGCACCCGGTCGATCGTGCGGGCCTTCAGCTCTGGGGGATCGCGCCAGGGGAAGACCGTGATCTCGGCGTTGGGCGCCAAGGAGGCGACATCGACGGACGACTGGTGCGGGTGCGACGGGGTGTCATCGGGCAGGACCAGTATCGGGGTGCGGCAGTTCTTGATGAACTCGCGCGGCACGCTGTAAAGGAAGTCCGGCTGGATGCGGTAGAGGTCGTGCAGGTATTTATCGACCTGCGCCATCGTCAGGTCGGGCCGTCGCGCCAGCAATTCCGGTGCCCAGACGTCCTTGCCGGAGCGGTACATGACGTCGGGATCCTCGGGCCGGTGCCCAACGGTCTGGCAAAACACCGCGGCGGCGACGCGCGCGGGCGCCCGCTCCAGCAACGTGCCGGCAAAGCAGCCGCCGATGCAGTAGCCCATATAGAAGAATTCGCGGATGCCGAGGTGGTCCATCAACCCGAGCTGGTCGTCGGCAAAGGCGCCCCACGGGTCTTGCGCCGGAATGGGGCCCGTGGATTCGCCGCCATTGGCGTTGCGCTGGTCCATCGTGATGACGCGGAAATCGTTCTTGAACTCCTCCATCGCGTTGAACACCGCGGTCGGCCAGTTGCTGACCCGCGAATTCAGGCCGCCGCCGGGGGTGACCAGCAGCGGAAAGCCGGAGCCGGCCTCCTCGTAGCGGATGCGAACGTCGCCTTTCTGGTAGAACGGCATCGGGTGTCTCCTCGTCCTGGGGGATTGCGCCTGCGCGCGCTGCGATCAGCCACAGTTCAGCAGCAGCCGGCGACCGTTTCAAGTCCGCGCGCAAAAGCTCAGCGCGTCAGCACCGATAGGATCAAAGCCAGCGCCAGCAGGGCGGCGACGCCTTGCCAGACCCGCAGCGGGGCGCGTTCGTAGAGCGTGCTGGGCCGCGGCTGCGCGGTCAGGGCGCGGGCCGGGCCGGCCTCCATCTCGAACGCGAACTCGGTCATGTCGTGAAAGCGCCGGGCCGGGTCGACGGCGATCGCGCGCGCCAAGGCCGCCTGCAGCCAGGCCGGCAGATCGGGCCGCAGCGCGCACAACTCCAAGGGCCTGCTGCGCCGCGCCGGGCTGGTGGCGTCGAGATTGCCGTAGGGGTATTCGCCGGTGAAGGCGCGGAACATCGTAACGCCCAAAGCATAGATGTCGGTCGCCTCGTTGCCGGGTTCGCCGTCGAACATCTCGGGCGCCACATAGGCCGCGGTGCCGGGAATCTGCTCGGGCGGAAAATCCTCGAGGCCGGGCACGCGCACCGCCCCCAGGTCGATCAGCTTGAGCGACCCGCCGCCTTCCAGGATCAAATTGTCCGGCTTGATGTCGCGATGGATGATGCCGGCGCGATGCAACGCCGCCACGGCGCGCGCCAGCGTCACGGCGATGTGTCGCCCCTCTTCCAATCCCATCGCCGGACTGCGCGACAGCCGCGCCTCGAGCAGCTCGCCCTGATAGAGCGGCATGACCGTGTAGAGGCAGCTCTGGCGTCCCGGCGGCAGCTCGATGACGCGCCCGATCCAGGGATTGTGCACCCGGGCGCCAACCCAGGCCTCGCGGACAAACGCCGCGCGGTACGCCTCGACGCTGGCGAGCTGGGGCTTGGGAAATTTGAGGGCGACCTGGCCGCCCTCGACCTCGTCATCGGCGCCGAACAGCCGGCTGTAGCGGCCCTCCGAGATCAACACCTTCAGGGCAAATCCATCGATCGTTTCGCCGCCAAGCGGCGTCGCGATCACCGGCAGCTGCATGATGGCGGTGCTGATATCGGCTGATCCGGCGGTCGGCAGCGCGACGACGTCGAGGACCAGGGCGGTGCAGTTGTCGGTGCTGCCGTATTCGAGCGCCGCGGCCACCAGCGCCTTGGCGGTATCCTCGGGCGCCGAGCGCTCGCGCAGGAGGTCCGCGATGCTCTGTTCCGCGAGAAATCCGTGCACGCCGTCGCTGCACAAAAGGAAACGGTCGTGCAGCGCCACCGGCTGGGTGGCGTAGTCGAGGCGCACTTCTGCTTCGACGCCGAGCGCGCGGGTCAGCGTGTGCGAGTGGCCGGTGCCATCCTCGCGCACATGGTCGATCGTCAGGCAGCTCATCCGATCGCCGCTCAGCCGGTAGGCGCGGCTATCGCCGACATGCAGCAGGTGGGCGACCCGGCCGCGCAGCACCAGCACGGTCAGCGTGCAGCCCATGCCGGCCAGTTCGGGGTCGCGGCGGCCCAGCGAATTGATCCAGCCGTTGAGCGCGCTGACGATCGTGGCGCCGGCGCGCTGCACCTCCATCGTCTCGGGCAGATCGCAAAATCCGTCGAGGAAGCCGCGCACCGCGGTCTCGGCGGCGATCCGGCCGCCCTTGGCGCCGCCGATGCCATCGGCGATCGCCGCAACCACTTCCTGGCGCGGCTCGGGCAGTTCGGCGCCATAGAGCGCGCCGGCGAAATCCTCGTTGTCCTTGCGCGGCCCGGTCTGCGAGCAGAACCCGACGCTGGCCCGGACGCCGACCTCAACCGCCGTCATGGTGCCGGTTCCGCCGCATCGTCGGGGGAGGTGCCAGGGGAGGTGCCAGGGGAGTTGCCAGGGGAATTGCCAGGGGATTTACCGGGGGACTTACCGGTGGAGCGGGTTGCGGCCGCCGCCTCACGCCGTCACCGCGATTTGTCCACGCCGCAGCGCGCATATCGGAAATAGCCCCCGGTACTCGAGGCGGCGCTCGCCGTCAGGGCGCCGGTCTGGCGGTCGAGCGTGTTGTTGCTGCCGTCCGTGGGATCGAACCAGGAAATCGCCGCCCGGGTGATTTTGGCCGGGTTGGCGTCGACGGTGGCTTTGCCGTAATCGACGTGGATCTGCCACGAGGCGCCGCTGACCGGATTGGTGCAGGTGATCGCGCGTGCGCCCTCCTGCGCCGTGCTCTCCTGCGCCGTGCCCTCGCTCGCCGCAACGGCCGACATCGCCGCCACGCCGATTATCCCTGCCGCCAGTACCCGGTTTCGCAACATCGTCGGACCCGTCTTGCCGCGCGTCGATCCATAGCCAAACCCGGGCCCGCTTGCAAAGCAAGCCCGTCGAACTGGCGCGAAACTCCGCAGCAGGAATGCCTATTTCATGGGCGATTCGCACCGTCTCTGCCGAAATCCACGTCATCTGCGCCTGACTTTCCGCAAAGTTCGGGTTCCGCGGGCGATTTTCGTCGGGAAGGCACCGGGAGGTCGGCGGACTGGCATGGCTCTTGCCTGCGCAGGCTGACTTCGTGCGCTCGTTGGCCCCCAGGCGGGGGCACCGGTGGTTGTGAGAGTCCCTGCGCAACAGAAAAATAGGGGTAGATCAATGCTCGTACCTTCACCCAAATGGCTTGATACCGGCGATAATGCATGGCAGTTGTCGGCCGCCACCTTTGTCGCCTTACAAAGTATTCCCGGATTGGCTGTCCTATACGGCGGCATTGTTAAGAAAAAATGGGCGATCAATTCGGCATTCATGTGCTTCTACGCCTTTGCGTCGGTTTTGATCGTCTGGGTATTATTCGATTATAACATGGCATTTGGACCACAATGGTTTCCATTCCTTGGCAAGCCGGGGCTGGCGACCGCGGCGGGGTTCACCTTGGGTCAGGCCGTCATCCCGGCCGCGGCCGGCGGCATGCCGGGGATGGGCTTTCCGATGGCCACCCTGATGTATTTCCAGTTCGTGTTCGCCGCGATCACCGTGATCATCCTCGGGGGATCGGTACTCGGCCGCATGAACTTCACGGCGTGGGCGATCTTCTGCCCGGTGTGGATGACGTTCGTCTATACGGTCGGGGCGTTCAGCCTGTGGGGTGGCGGATGGCTCGCGAGCATGGGCGTGGCGGACTTTTCCGGCGGCTACGTCATCCATCTCGCCGCAGCGACATCCGGTTTTGTCGCAGCATGGCTGGTCGGGCCTCGCCTGCAGGCGGATCGTGACAACTTCCCACCCAACAGCCTGCTGGTCACCCTGATCGGTGCCGGCATCCTGTGGCTGGGCTGGAACGGCTTCAACGGCGGCGACCCCTACTTTGCCAACGCCGATGCCGGTGCGGCCGTGCTCAACACCAACACCGCCACGGCGGTCGCGCTGGTCGTCTGGATGGCGCTCGACAAGATGTCCTACGGCAAGGTGTCGATCATCGGCGCGGTCAACGGCATGATCGCGGGCCTGGTGGCGATCACGCCCAGCGCCGGTTACGTCGATGGGATCGGCGCCATGATCGTCGGCCTGTGCGCCGGCATCATTCCGTGGCTGTCGATGAACAAGCTGCAGAAGACCCGCTTCATGATGAAAATCGACGATACGCTGAGCGTGTTCTCCACCCATGGGGTTGCCGCCATCACCGGTGGTCTGCTGGTCGGCATCCTCGCCAACCCGGGCATGCTGGTCTATGTCGGCACCGAGAAGGATGCGCCCGGCGTCAGCATCACCGGCCTGCTGTATGGCGACTCCGGACATCAACTGATGGTCCAGATTTACGGGGCGCTGTTCATCATCGTGTTCAATGCGATCATGACGTTCATCATCCTCAAGGTGATCTCGATCTTCGTGCCGCTGCGCATGGACGAGGCGACGCTGCGGGTCGGCGACGACGCGGTGCACGGCGAGACCGCCTATGCGATCGGCGTCGAAGGCGAATAGTCGGCCGTCCGGTTTGCGGACCGGTACCGTTGCGCTGAGGGTGGGTGGGGCGCTGCCGCAGGCGCCCCACCCGAGTTTCCCTCCGGCTGCGCGGCGAGGTATGGGCCTTGCAGTCCGCGGCTTTCGCCACCCAGCCAATCCCGCTTGGCACAAGCCTTGTTGCAGGCGACCCTGGGTTTGTCCGGCGCGTCGTCGCGGGCCGGGTTGGGCCCCTTTGTTCATCGAGGAAAGCAGGTCAATGAGACCCTGGTATCGTCACGGACGGCTTGCGCTGTTCACCGCCTTGCTGCCCGCCTTGCTGCCCGCCTTGCTGCCCGCGTTGCTGATCTCGCTGTGGGCGGTTGCGGCCCTGGCCCAGACGCCGGCGCCCGCGGCGCCGGTTCCGAAAATCGACAGCGGCGACACCGCGTGGATGCTGACATCGGTCGCGCTGGTGTTGATGATGACCATTCCCGGCCTGGCGCTGTTCTACGGCGGCATGGTCCGCAAGATGAACGTGCTGGCCACGATCATGCAGAGCTTCGCCGTGACCTGCCTCGTCACGGTGCTCTACACGGTCCTCACCTACAGCATGGCGTTCACCAACGGCAGCCCCTTTGTCGGCGGCATGAGCCGGTTCCTGCTGCTGGGGATGACGCTCAATTCGGTCAACGACCTGGCGAAGACGATCCCCGAATCGGTCTACATGTGCTTTCAGATGACCTTTGCGATCATCACCCCGGCGCTGATCTGCGGCGCGGTCGCCGATCGCATGAAGTTCTCGGCGCTGATGTGGTTCATCGGGCTGTGGTCGATTCTGGTCTACGCGCCGATCGCGCACTGGGTGTGGGGCGGCGACGGGTTCCTGGCGAGCGCCGGCGTCCTCGATTTCGCCGGCGGCACGGTCGTGCACATCAATTCCGGGGTCGCCGGGCTGATGTGCGCCCTGATGCTCGGCAAGCGGCGCGGCTACGGACAGGAGCAGATGGCGCCGCACAATCTCGTCCTGAGCATGATCGGCGCCTCCTTGTTGTGGGTCGGCTGGTTCGGCTTCAACGCCGGCTCGGCAGTGACGGCCGGCGCCGGCGCCGGCATGGCAATGGCGGTGACCCAGATCGCGACCGCGATGGCGGCGCTGACCTGGATGTTTGTCGAGTGGGGCTTGCGCGGCAAGCCGAGCGTCCTCGGCATCTGCTCGGGCGCGGTCGCCGGGCTGGTGGCGATCACCCCGGCCTCCGGCTTCGTCGACCCGCGCGGCGCCCTGATCATCGGCATCGCCGCCGGCATTGCCTGCTATTGGGGCACCACCGGTCTCAAGCACATGTTCGGCTATGATGACAGCCTCGACGTCTTCGGCGTGCACGGGGTCGGCGGCACGGTCGGGGCGATCCTGACCGGCGTGCTCGCGGTATCGGCGGTCAGCGAGGGGCATAGCGGCCTGATCGACGGCAATCCGCATCAGGTGATCGTGCAGCTCTACGGCATCATCGTCGTCGTGCTCTACGACGCGGTCGTCTCGCTGGCGCTGCTCAAGATCATCGATCTCGTCATCGGGCTGCGGGTCACCGCCGACACCGAGCGCGAGGGGCTCGACCTGGCGATCCACGGCGAGGTCGTTCCATAGACGTCGAGCGCGATTCGGCCCCGGTCGCGGCGGCCGAATCGTTGATGACTGCCGCATTTGTGGGCGATATGTGACTATTTTATCAAAGCCTTCCCAACAATGAGTTTCGTGGAATGATCCTGGTTCAATCTGCAAGGCGCGCGTAATAAATCATTCGCTCTAACACTCGCGGTTTACCCGGCGAGCGCCGGTAAGGACGCGACAATTGACGGGGGAACAGATCGATGACAGCCAGCTTGTCGAATGGACTACGAATGGGCGCCGCTTGTCTGATCGCAGCGGCATGGCAACTCGGCGGCGCTGCGCCCGCCTCGGCGCAGCAGGCACCACCGCCCGGCGCACCGGCGGCGGCCCCAGCCGCGCCCCCAGCCGCGCCCCCGGGCCCAACGGCGATGACGACGCCGTCGATGGCGGGACCGCTCGCCGCCAACCCCGACCCGATGCACCTCAACGTCACGCCGTTTTTCGGGCCAGTGTACGTGACCGGCGCCGCCAGCGCCCTCGGGCTGGCCCAGACCTCTCCGACCGGCACCGACCATTCCTGGGATTTCGATCTCTCCAACTTCCAGGCCAGCCTGCAAACCACCTCGGGCCCGTTCCAGTTCTTCATCGAGCCGGGGGCCTATTCGCTGCCCGCACTCGGGGTGACGTATAAAAACGTTACCGACGTCGCCGCCTCGACCAAGCTGTTCAGCGGTCTGCCGATCGCCTGGGGCAAGATCGTCTTCAATGACAATTTCAATATTCAGGGCGGCCGATTGCCGACGCTGATCGGCGCCGAATACATGTTCACCTTCCAGAACATGAACATCGAGCGCGGCCTGCTGTGGTCTCAGGAAAACCTCGTCAACCAGGGCGTCCAGGCCAATTTGACGACCGGCCCGCTGGCGTGGTCCCTGTCGCTGAATGACGGCTTTTATACCGGCCAATACAATTATCTGACCGGCGCGGCGACCTGGACGATCAACTCCGCCAATTCGGTGATCCTCACCGGCGGCGGCCCGCTGGACCGTGTCACCGCGACCGGGACACCGGTCCCCGCGCAATACAACAACAGCACGATCATCGAGGGGAGCTACACCTACAGCAACGCGCCGTGGACGATCACGCCCTACCTCCAATACACCCATGTCGACAGCGATGCGCACCTCGGTCTCGTCGATTCGTCGACATTTGGCGGGGCCGTGCTCGCCAGCTACGCGATCACCGACAAGGTCAGCCTGGCCGGCCGCTGGGAATATATCGGATCGTCCGGGGCCGCAACGGTCGGCGGCGGCGGTCTTCTGGGTTACGGGCCGGGCAGTTCGGCGATGTCGTTCACCCTGACCCCGACCTACCAGAACGGCATCTTCTTCCTGCGCGGCGAAGCCTCGCTCACGGATCTTACCAGCTTCACCAAGGGTTCCGGCTTCGGCAGCGGCGGTTCGAGCACGCAGGCGCGGTTCCTGGTCGAAACGGGCGTCGTGTTCTAAGCAGAATTGCCTGGCGCGATCCACATTTCCCCTCGCCGCCCTTCAGGGGGGAGAGGGAGGACCCACGCCGCAGGCGTGGGAGGGTGAGGTGGGTGTCGGCAAGCGCTCTGGCATCCCCCGCCTCACCCCAACCCTCTCCGCCCCCGCCATGGCCCACGGGGGCGGAGAGGGAGTGGACGAGGAAGGCTGACGATTTGTGCGCCAACCAACGAAAGCTTGCTTAGCCTGCGAGGCGGCTGCGACGCGGCCTGACGGCGTCGCAGCCGCGTTCGATTATCCCTTTTCGGGCGATTATCCCTTTTCGGGCGGCGTCTTGTCCGGGTCCCTCGCCTCACCGGGATGGAATTCGAGCGAGACGCCGTTCATGCAATAGCGCTGACCGGTCGGCGCCGGCCCGTCGTCGAAGACATGGCCGAGATGCCCGCCACAGCGGCGGCAATGCACCTCGGTGCGGGTCATGAAAAAGCTGCGGTCGGTATTGGTTTCGACCGCCTCGTCAAGCGGCGCCGAGAAACTCGGCCAGCCGGTACCGCTGTTGAATTTGGCGGCGGCCGCAAACAGCGGCTGGCCGCATCCGGCGCAATGGTAGATCCCCGGGTCGTATTGCTTGTCGAGCGGGCTGGTGCCGGCGCGCTCGGTGCCGTGCTCGCGCAACACCCGGTACTGCGCCGGGTTGAGCCGGCGGCGCCATTCCTCCTCGCTCAGCGTGACCTCGAAGCTTTTGCCCGATTCGGATGAATTGGACGATTGGCCGCGACCGCTCAAGCGGCCAAAGAAACCCTCTGCCATATCCCTGCCTCGCCGTCAGCGGTGTCGCACGCGCGATAATATCGGCCTCGCCGTGCCCCGCGTGAAGAGGCAACGCGGCGCCAAAACCCACGAGCCTGCGTTAATGCACCCGCTCGTCGGCCTCCGGCACCGGCCGCAACAGTTCCGCCGTCGAGCGCGCAATCCAGCACCACACGACGCAGGTCAACTCGTCGCCGCGCAGGCGCTCCGCCTCGCGTTCGGCGATCGCGACCGCGTCAGTACCGTGGCGGCGCACCAGCAACAGGGCGGCCTCCCAGATTTTCCGCTGATTGGTCATCATCATCATCATAAAGCCCGCCGAGCCGTTTGAGTTCCGTCGACAAAGGCCACCGGGTCGCAACAAGCCGATCCCCTCCCAAGATATTGTTATCAAACCGTTCGACTATACTGCATCCTGCTTGCGCAGGACGCAAGCCCTCCTATAATCGCGGCATGGCAGATCTTTTCGACGGCATCGTGGCGCCGGCGGCGAACAGCGGCGCCGACGGCTATTCCGCCAAGGACATCGAGGTTCTCGAAGGGCTGGAGCCGGTGCGCCGCCGCCCGGGCATGTATGTCGGCGGCACCGACGAGCGCGCGCTGCACCACCTCGCGGCCGAGGCGCTCGACAATGCGATGGACGAGGCGGTGGCCGGCTTTGCCAGCCGCATCGAATTGGAGCTCAACGCCGCCGGCTGGGTCACCGTGCGCGACAACGGCCGCGGCATCCCGGTCGATCCGCACCCACGCTTTCCCGACAAATCGGCGCTCGAAATCATTCTGACGATGCTGCATTCGGGCGGCAAATTCGGCGGCAGTGCCTACAAGACCTCGGGCGGGCTGCACGGCGTCGGCGTGTCGGTGGTCAACGCGCTGTCCGACGCGCTCGAAGTGGAGGTGGCGCGCGACCGTCGTTTGTGGCGGCAGCGCTACAGCCGCGGCGTGCCGGGCGGCCCGGTCGAGGATTGCGGCCCGGTGCAGAACCGGCGCGGCACGACGCTCGCGTTTCATCCCGACCCCGAGATTTTCGGCGAGGCGGCGTTCCGCCCGGCCTTGCTCTACCGGATGGCGCGATCGAAGGCCTATCTGTTCCGCGGGGTCGAGATCCGCTGGCGCGTTGACCCTGACGTGCCGCGCCCCGAGGGCGTGCCGCTCGAGGCCCGACTGCATTTTCCGGGCGGGCTCGGCGACTTTCTGACGGCGAGCCTCGACGGCCGCGATCTCTTGACGCCCAAACCGTTTCTCGGCCAGGTCGAGCTGCCCGACGAGGGGGGCGGCCCCGGCGGCGGCCCCGGGGGTGGCAGCGTCGAATGGGCGGTGGTGTGGCCCGAGGACGAGGAAGACGGGTTCTGCCATTCCTATTGCAACACGATCCCGACCCCCGAGGGCGGCACCCACGAGGCCGGGCTGCGCAACGCGCTCATCCGCGGCATCAAGACCTATGGCGAGTTGATCGGCAATCGCCGCATCGCTCAGGCGACCGCCGAGGATGTCGTTCCCGGCGCGGCGATGCTGTTGTCGCTGTTCCTGCGCAACCCGCAATTCCAGGGGCAGACCAAGGAGCGCCTCGCCTCGGCGGAGGCGACGCGGCTGGTCGAGGGCGCGGTGCGCGACCATTTCGACCATTGGCTCAGCGCCGACCCGGCGACCGGCCGGGCGCTGCTCGATCGCATCGCCGAGCGCGCCGACGAGCGGCAGCGCCGGCGCCAGCAGAAGGAACTGGCACGCAAGAGCGCGACGCGCAAGCTGCGGCTGCCCGGCAAGCTTGCCGACTGTACGCGCGACAGCGCCGCCGGCACCGAGATCTTCCTCGTCGAGGGCGACAGCGCCGGCGGCTCGGCGAAACAGGCGCGCGACCGCGAGACCCAGGCGATCCTGCCGCTGCGCGGCAAGATCCTCAACGTGGCGAGCGCCTCGGCCGACAAGATGCGGGCCAACCAGGAGGTCAGCGACATCGCCCTCGCGCTGGGCTGCGGCACCGGCACGCATTACCGCGAGGAGGCGCTGCGCTACGAGCGGGTCATCATCATGACCGATGCCGATGTCGACGGCGCCCACATCGCCTCGCTCTTGATGACTTTCTTTTTCCGCGAGATGGCGCGGCTGGTCGATGGCGGCCACCTGTTCCTGGCCCTGCCGCCGCTCTATCGGCTGACCCAGGGCGAGGTGACGCTCTACGCGCGCGACGACGCGCACCGCGAGGAACTGATCGCCAGCGCCTTCAACGGTCGCGGCAAGATCGAGATCAGCCGCTTCAAGGGCCTGGGGGAAATGCCGGCGCGCTATCTGCGGGCGACGACGATGGATCCGGCGCAGCGCACCCTGTTGCGCGTCAAGCTGCCCGAGCGCCCCCACTCAAATCCGACCGATCCGGCGGCGGCCGCAAGCCCCGACGGCGGCTTCCGCCGCACCGAGCAGCTGGTCGAGACGCTGATGGGCCGCCGCCCCGAACTGCGCTTCGACTACATCCAGAAAAACGCCCGCTTCGCCCGCGACCTCGACGTGTAGAGCGGGCCCGGCCAGGCGCAGAGCGGCCAGCGCCGAAAACGCCGCCGGCGGGCGTTCGCGGCGCTTGCGCAACGTGCCGCTTCCGCTTACCTAGTTGGCCGTCGATGCGTTTGGCTGCGGTACATTGCCCGGCGTTCGCCTGCGAGCGCGGGCCGTGCCTCCCGATCCAACCGAATTTCGATCCGCCGTGCGAAGCGCGGCGGCCTGCTACCAACTGGAGTTCTTGCTGATGGCGACCGGCACGGTCAAATGGTTCAATTCCCAGAAGGGCTACGGGTTTATCCAGCCGACCAGCGGAGGCCCCGATGTCTTTGTTCACATCTCCGCGGTCGAGCGGGCCGGCATGGATGGCCTCAACGAGGGCCAGAAAGTAAGTTACGAGCTCGAACAGGGGCAACGCGGCCGGGTCTCCGCGATCAACCTGCAGCCGGCCTGATCGTCGACTGTCGAGGGGCGCTGCGGCGCCCCTTTTTCCCTATCAGGAGCACTCATTGGCCAAGGAAGATCTGATCGAATTCGAAGGTATGGTGACCGAGCTGTTGCCCGATGCCCGGTTCCGGGTGCGGCTCGACAACGGGCACGAAACCCTTGCCTATTCATCCGGCAAGATGAAGAAAAATCGCATCCGTATTCTTGCCGGCGATCGCGTCACGGTCGAAATGACGCCGTACGACCTGAGCAAGGGGCGGATCAATTTCCGCCACAAGGACACCGCCGCGCCACCGGTCCTGCCGCGTCCGCAATTCCGCCGGCGGTGAGCCGCCGCGGCGCCCTGACGCAAAGCCGCGCCCTGACAAAACTGAAATCGCGAAAACGATTGACTTTTTGCGGTTTATCCCCAACTAAGGCCTGGGCAACCTGCCCGCCTACATCTTTCGCAAGGCAACCACTTCTCAATGAATTTTAACGAACTGGAACTCTCGCCTGAACTTCTTCAGGCAGTCACCGACGCCGGCTATACCACCCCCACACCGATCCAAGAGAAGGCCATCCCCGTCGTTGCCAGCGGGCGTGACGTGCTCGGGTGCGCCCAGACCGGCACCGGCAAGACCGCCAGCTTCGCCCTGCCGATGATCGACAAGCTGGCCGCCGGCCGATCGCGGGCCCGCATGCCGCGCTCGCTGGTCATCGAGCCGACCCGCGAGTTGGCGACGCAGGTCGAGGCGTCATTCGAGACCTATGGCAAGTATCATCGGCTGTCGACGGCACTGTTGATCGGCGGCGAACGGTTCGCCGAGCAGGAACGCAAGCTCGATCGCGGCGTCGATGTGCTGATTGCGACCCCGGGCCGCATGCTCGATCTGTTCGAGCGCGGCAAGATCCTGCTGTCCGACGTGCGCGTCCTGGTCATCGACGAAGCCGACCGGATGCTCGACATGGGCTTTATCCCCGATGTCGAGCGCATCGTCGGCCTCCTGCCGAAAAATCGCCAGACGCTGTTCTTCTCGGCGACGATGCCGCCGGAGATCCGCCGCCTGGCCGATGCCTTCCTCAACAACCCGGTCGAGATCGCGGTCACCCCGTCCGCGTCGCCTGCGGCGATGGTCGAGCAGTCGCTCGTCGTCGCCGAGCCGAGCGAGAAGCGCGACACGTTGCGCCGGCTGATCGCCAGCGAGGACGTCAAGAACGCGCTGATCTTCTGCAACCGCAAGCGCGACGTCGACATCCTGCAGAAATCGCTGTCGCGCTATGGCCTCGATGCTGCGGCCCTGCACGGCGACATGTCGCAGCCGAAGCGCACCGAAACTCTCGAGCGCTTCAAAAACGGCGAGATCCGCTTGCTGGTCGCCAGCGACGTCGCGGCGCGCGGCCTCGACATCGAGGGCCTGTCGCACGTCTTCTGTTTCGATGTGCCCTATCACGCCGAGGACTACGTCCACCGCATCGGCCGCACCGGCCGCGCCGGACGGACGGGCCGCTCGTTCATGCTGGCGGCGCCGGAGGATGGCAAGGCGGTTGCCGCGATCCAGCATCTGATCGGCCGGGAGATCCCGCTCGCGACGATCCCCGGGGCGGCATTGGTCGAACTCGATTTCGCCGGCAGCGACCGTCGCCGCCGCGGCCGCGGCGCGCCGCCGTCACGCAGTGCGCCGGACCGCACCGCGCGCGCCGCGCGACCTCAGCCGGAGAAACGTCCCGCCGAACAGCGGCCGCGGCGCGAGCATGCCGCATCCGCCGCGCCGCGCATTGACACGCCGGAGCCCGCTGTGGCGCTATTCCCGCGTCCCGCGACGCCGGCAGCGGAACGGCAACGGCAGCCGCAGGCGCCGTCACAGCCGGAGCCTCGGGTGGTCGGCTTCGGCGACGATCTGCCGGCGTTCCTCAGGCGGGCGCCACGGGTCGCCGCCCGCGCCTGAGCCGGCCGCGCGCGGCTTCCAGGCCGGGAGGATGCGATGAAGGCCATTTTTGTGATGGTCAAGTGCGACCTCGGCAAAGCCTATGACGTGGCCGACGCCGCAGTCGGCGACATCGAGCAGGTCTCGGAGGTCTATTCGACCTCGGGGCAATACGATCTCCTGATGAAATGCTATCTGGCGGACAGCGACGATATCGGCCATTTCGTAACCGAGCGGCTGCAGATGCTGCCCGGCGTCAGAGACACGTTCACGATCATCGCCTTCAAGGCGTTCTCGGCGGACACGGTGTAACCCACGGGGGAGCAATGAGCGGCGACGATCAGGGCTGGGTCAAGGCGGCCAATCGCGGCGATCTCGGCGAGGGCGATGTTCTCGGCATCACGATCGCCGGGCGCGAGATCGCGCTCTATGATCTCGACGGCGCGGTTTATGCCACCGACGACGTCTGCACCCACGCTTATGCGCGGCTCTCCGACGGCTGGCTCGACCACGGCGAGATCGAATGCCCGCTGCATGCCGGCCGCTTTGACGCCAAGACCGGCAAGGCAACGGCGCCGCCCTGCGTCGACGACCTCAAGACCTACGCCGTGCGTCTCGTCAACGGCGAGATCCAGGTGAAGCTGGATTGAGGCCTCCTACCCGTACACCCGCTGGTATAGCTCAATGATCTCGTCGCTCGTCGGGACGCGCGGGTTGTTGGCGGGGGAGCCCGAGGCGATCGCTTGGCTCGCCATGACCGGCAGCAATTCGTCGTAGCGGGCGCGCGCGATGCCGTAGGCCGCGGGGCTTGGCACCTTCAGATCGTCGTTGAGGCGGCGCAACTCGTCGAGTAGCCGTGCGACCGCGCTCTGGCTGCCCTCGGAATCCTCGGCGACGCCCATCGCGCGGGCGCAATCGGCGTAGCGGTCGAGTGCCGCCGGCGCTGAGAACGCGGTGATCTCGGGCAGCAGCATCGCGTTCGACATCCCGTGCGGCACGTGAAAAAAGGCGCCGATCGGCCGGCTCATGCCATGCACCAGCGCGACGCTGGCATTGGAGAACGCCATCCCCGCGGTCATCGCGCCGAGCATCATCGCCTCGCGCGCGGCGTGGTCGTCGGGCGTGGCGCAGGCGGTGCGGATGTTGCGGGCGATGAGGCCCATCGCGTTCTTCGCCAGACCGTCGGTATAGGGGCTGGCGCGGCGGCTGACATAGGCTTCGATCGCGTGCGTCAGGCTGTCGATGCCGGTGTCGGCGGTCAGCCGCAGCGGCATCGTCAGGGTCAATTCATAATCGACGATCGCCGCGGTGGGGCAGCAGGCCAGCCCGGCGATCAGCATCTTCTCGTCGGTCTCGGTGTCGCTGACGACCGTGAAGCGGGTGACCTCGGATCCGGTGCCGGCCGTCGTCGGCACCGCGACGATCGGCGGGCCGGCCTTGGGAATCTCGTTCGGCACCTTGTAGTCGCGCATCCTGCCGCCATTGGCGTAGAGCACCGACATGCCCTTGGCGGTGTCGATCGAACTGCCGCCGCCGATCGCCACGAGGCTGTCGAAATCGCCCGCCTGCAGCCGCGCGACGCCGGTTTCGATAACGCCGGTCGTCGGGTCGGGGACGGTGTCGGAAAATACCGACCAGGGGATCTGCGCCTTGTCGAAGAGCGCCGTCGCCCGGTCGAGGATGCCGCACCCGGCGATGTAGGGGTCGGTGACGATCAGCGGCCGCGCCAGGCCGAGCCGCGCCAAGAGGCCCGGCAATTCGAGGAGCGCGCCGCCGCCGATCGCCATCAGCCGTGGTGCCGTGATCGTTGCCGCCATCGCGCGTCCCCCCTCCCTCAAACCGGCTTCTTCAACAAAAACCGCAGGATGCCGCCCGGCTGTTCGCTCGCCTCAAGGAGTTCGCAGCCGGTCGTCCGGCAGAAATGCTCGAAATCCTTGGCCGCGCCGGGATCGGTCGCCAGGACTTCGAGGATGCCGCCGGCCGGCACCGCCCTGAGCGCGCGGCGCGCCTTCAGGACCGGCAGCGGGCAGAGCAGCCCGGTCGCATCGAGCGTGCTGTCGGGCGGCGCCAACGCGTCGCCTGGCTCCGCCATGCTGCACCTCGCGATCTGCTGCGGCTCTGCGGTCTTCTACCGGTCGCGACGGCGCTCGGCAACCCGACGGTCGCTTGAATGACGGAGCGGAGGGGCTCAGTTGCGCGGCGCGTGCTTCGACAGGATGCGCTGCAGCGTCCGGCGGTGCATCTTGAGGCGCCGCGCGGTCTCCGAGACGTTGCGATCGCACAATTCAAAGATCCGCTGGATGTGTTCCCAGCGCACCCGGTCGGCCGACATCGGGTCCTCGGGCGGCTCGGGCGTTTCGCCTTCCCGGGCGAGCAGGGCGCGCTCGACCGCGTCGGCATCGGCCGGCTTTGGCAGGTAGTCGAGGGCGCCGGCCTTGACCGCGGCGACCGCGGTCGCGATGTTGCCGTAGCCGGTCAGGACGACGATACGGGCGCCGGGCCGCGCTTCGCGTAGCGCACTGACGACGTCGAGGCCACTGCCGTCGCCCAGCCGCAGATCGACGACCGCGAAAGCCGGCGGCTGCGCCGTCGCGGTCGCCACTCCTGTAGTGACGCCATCGGCGGTCGAGACCAGAAAGCCGCGCCGTTCCATCGCGCGCGCCAGACGCTGACACAATGGCGCATCGTCATCGACGATGAGCAGCGTGCGGTCGGATTCGGACAGGCCATGCAACGGCGCGGCCTCGGTCTCCGGGCCGACCGTGCGGTACGGTTGATCGATAACATTCATACTGATTGCCTCTCAGTCGCCTGCTGGATGCTGCGCGCGCCCGCGGCATCGGGTCGCGCTCCCGCTTCCAGATTGGCACGCTTCCACGAAATGACAACATGTGCGCCGCCTTCGGCCAGATTGTTGAAGCCGAGATCGGCGCCGCTGCGCTCCAACAGGCTCTGCGCGATGAAGATTCCGAGCCCCATGTGGTTCGACGCGCCGGCGCGTGTCGACAGATAGGGCTCGCCGAGCCGGGCCATCAGATGCACCGGAAAGCCGGGTCCGTCATCGGCGATCTCGACCGTGACCGCCGCCTTGTCCCAATGAGTCGTGACGCTGACCTCGTGGCGGGCGAACTGCACGGCGTTCTGAATGAGGTTGTTGAGCCCGTGCATGATCTCCGGGCTGCGCCGCACGAGCGGCTCCTCGCCGGCCGGTTCGCCGGTCGTCGCGAAGATCAGCCGCACGCGCGGATCGTGGTACTGCGTACCGGCAGCCTCGACCAGGGCCGAGATCGGCAGGCGGGTATAGGGCGATGCGCCCTCCTCGTCCGGATGCCGCGCCAGCTGCGCCAGGATCTGGCGGCAGCGCTCGGACTGGCTCAGCAGCAGCTGGGCGTCTTCGGCGTGCGGCGAATCGGCCGGCAGGTCGTGCACCAGCTCCTTGGCGACGACGGCGATTGTCGCGAGCGGGCTGCCGAGTTCGTGCGCCGCCGCCGCCGCCAGCGCGCCGACCGCGGAAACGCGCTGCTCGCGCGCCAGCGCCAGCTGCGTCGCCGCCACCGCGTCGCGCAGCCGCCGCGCCTCCTGGGCGACGCTCCAGGCGTAGCCGCCGATAAACACGGTGGCCAGGACCAGCGCCGTCCACAACCCGAGCACCAGCTCGGGCGGAAACGCCAGCGGCGCGGCCTCGATGCGCCACGGCAAATGCATGTGCCACAGCGCGAGCAGCGAGATGACCGCAATCGCCAGCGCCGCCAACGCGATTACCGGGCGCAGCGACAATGCCGTCGCCGCCACCGTGACCGGCGCCAGAATGAGGATCGCAAACGGGTTCTGCAAGCCGCCGGTCAGGTACAACAGGGAGCCGAGCTGCAACAGATCGTAGCCGAGAAAGAGGGCGGCTTCGCGCTCGCCGAGGCGGGTCGCCGAGCGGCGATAGAGACCGATCAGCAGGTTGAGCACCACCGAGCAGAAGATGATCGCGAAGGCCGGCAGCAGCGGCAGGTGGAAGCCGAAGGCGTAATGTACCGTCACCAGCGTCACGGCCTGGCCGGCGATCGCGACCCAGCGGATCAGCAGCACCCGGCGCAGGCTGATCCGGTCGAAGGCGGTGCGCGGTTCGGGCAGGGCGGTCAGGTCGGCGAGGCTCATCGGGTGGTCTCCCCGGCGGGTGGGCGCGGCGGCATCGCTGATCGCGGCCGCAATCCCTGGCTGATCCGCCCGTCATGCGCCATATAGGGGCGATGCCCGAGCCCGTCATCCTGGTCGACAATCTCGTCAAGCGCTACGAGCGCACCGTCGCGGTCGCCGGGATCGGCTTTGTCGTCGAGCGCGGCGTTACGGCGGCGCTGCTGGGCGGCAACGGCGCCGGCAAGACGACGACGCTGTCGATCCTGTTGGGCCTGCTGCTGCCGACCTCCGGCACCGTACAGGTGTTCGGCGAGGACGTGGTGCAGCACCGCTACCGGGTCTTGCCGCGGATGAATTTTTCGTCGCCCTATGTCGACCTGCCGCACCGCCTGACGGTGCGCCAGAACCTGTCGATCTACGCCCGGCTCTATGGCCTGCCGCGGCGCGCCGAGCGCATCGCGCAGCTGGCCCACGATCTGCAGTTCGAGACGCTGCTCGATCGCCCGGCCGGCAAATTGTCGTCCGGCCAGAAAACCCGCGTCGCGCTCGCCAAGGCGCTGCTGAACGAGCCCGAACTGTTGCTGCTCGACGAGCCGACCGCCTCGCTCGATCCCGACAGCGGCGACTGGGTGCGCGGCTATCTCGAAGGCTACTGCGCCCAGACCGGCGCCACGATCCTGTTGGCCTCGCACAACATGGCCGAGGTCGAGCGGCTGTGCTCGCAGGTCATGATGATGAAAGAGGGGCAGATCGTTGATCGCGGCAGCCCCGACGAACTGATCAACCGCTACGGCCGCACCAATCTCGAAGAGGTGTTCCTGCACATCGCCCGCGACCGGCGGCCGGTGCTGGAACCCGTGGCATGACCAACCGCGAGATGCGGCGTTTCGGCGAGGCGAAATTCTCGCCGGCGCGGGTCTGGGCGATGCTGCTGCGCTATCTCTACATCCTCAGAAGCTCGTGGCCGCGCACGATCGAGCTGTTGTATTGGCCGACCCTGCAGATGATGATCTGGGGCTTTATGAGCCAGTTTCTGCGCCACAACAGCACCTATATCGCGCAGGCTTTCGGGGTGTTGCTGGCGGCGGTGATGCTGTGGGACCTGTTGTTCCGCAGCCAGCTCGGGCTGTCGATCTCGTTTCTCGAAGAGATGTGGTCGCGCAACCTCGGGCAGCTGTTCGTGACCCCGCTGCGGCCCTATGAATGGGTCTTGTCGCTGTTGGCGATGAGCGTCATTCGCGTCACGATCGGCATCGTGCCGGCGATGCTGCTGGCGATCCCGCTCTATCATTATTCGATCTTCGACATGGGATGGGCGCTGGTCGCGTTCATCGCGGTGCTGATGGGGATGGGCTGGGCCCTGGGTCTGGCAATCTGCGGCGGCATTCTGCGGCACGGCATGGGCGCCGAGGGCCTCGCCTGGACCGTCATTTTCGCGCTGGCGCCGTTGTCGTGCGTCTACTACCCGGTGACGATCCTGCCCTCATGGCTGCAGCCGGTCGCCTGGGCGCTGCCCTCGACGCATGTGTTCGAGGGCATGCGCGCCGTGCTGTTCCACCATACTTTTCAGTTGGATAATTTTCTCGCCGCAGTGGCGCTCGACCTCGTCTTTTTGGTCGCCGGGGCGGCGATCTTCGTCATCGCCTTCCGCAACGCCCGCCGCCGCGGCGCCCTCTTGCAGATGGGGGAGTAGGTTGCAGGATCCCCGCTAGTCTAATCGCCAAGGACATCGAGGCCGATCTGCCTTGCCGCGGTCAGCAAGGCAGCATCGCGTGACGCAAGAGCCTGCTGCCGGCGAAGCGACAATTCGAGGTACGCGGCGTCATAGACGGTCAAAGCATACTCGCGAGACAGCTCGCGCGTGGCGCCCCAGGCATGCCGGTCGGTCTCGCCGTCGACGGTGATCCGCAGGCGGCTAAGGCGACGCAGCGACCGCGCCGCATAGTCGTCGTCGCAACGCCCGCGGCGGACGGCGTTGCGGAGCACATTGGCGACCTCCAGCCGCCACAGCGAAGGCACCAAAGCCCCTTCGGCGGCAACAATGCGCAGCACGGTTTGCGTCAGGCTGCTGCGCTCATCATGAAAGAGCCAGGCAATCGTCATCGACGCATCGACAACCAAGCTCACCCGCGTCGCCCTTCATCGAGCAATTCGCGGATCGTGACGTCGCCAAGCGAATGAATGCGGCTTTCCTGGATGATCTCCTCGGCTGCCGCCACCGCATCAGCGGCCGCGCCAGCATCGGAGCGACGGATCACGATGTCGCCATCGCATGCTTCGACCTCGACCCGCTCGCCATCACTCAAACCAACCGCTTTCGTGATTTCCAGCGGAACACGGATCGCCAGATTTTTTCCCCACTTGCCAACAATTGCCGATGCCATTGCGATGCCTCCTGCTGTAGGAATATCCTGACATATCCCACAGCCATTCGCCAACGCTCCGCTCCTGTCATCTACGCCGGCCCGCTGACGCCGGCTTGCGTGAAAGTGGCCATGCCGGTGTGGCAGGCGGCGGCGGCTTTCAAAATGGACAGAGCCAGCGTCGCGCCGGAGGCTTCGCCCAGGCGCATGCCGAGGTCGAGGAGCGGCGGCTTGCCGATTTTTTCGAGGAGGCGCCGGTGGCCGGGCTCCGCGGAGACGTGGCCGGCGAGGCAGTGGTCGAGCGCGCGTGGGTCGGCGGCATAGAGCACCGCGGCGGCGGCAGCCGAGCAGAACCCGTCGAGGACAACCGGCACCCGCCCCATGCGCGCCGCCAGGATCGCCCCGGCCATCGCGGCGAATTCGAGCCCGCCGAGGCGGCGCAGCACGTCGAACGGGTCGCCCGCTTCCGGACCGTGGCGCGCGAATGCGGCGGCGACGACCTCGCGCTTCCGGTCGAGCGCGATGCCGGCGACACCGGTGCCGGGGCCGGTCCAGTCGGCCGCCGTGCCGCCGAACAGTGCGAGACACAAGGCAGCCGCGATCGTCGTGTTGGCGATCCCCATCTCGCCGACCGCCAGCGCGTCAATGCCGGGCTCGACCGCCATCATGCCGTAGGCGATGGCGCGGGCGCATTCGTCGTCGGTCATCGCGGGGCCGTCGACGATGTCGCCGGTCGGCTGATCGAGGTTCATCTCGTAGACCCGCAGATCGGCGTCGACGACCCGGCACAGCTGGTTCACCGCGGCGCCGCCGGCGATGAAATTCTGCACCATCTGCGCCGTCACCGCGGCGGGGTAGGCCGAGACGCCGCGCGCGGCGACTCCGTGATTGGCGGCGAAGACGACGACGCGCGGATGATCGAGGCGCGGCGGGTGGCGCCCCTGCCAGCTGGCGAGCCAGCCGGCCACCTCCTCGAGCCGGCCCAAGGCGCCGGCCGGCTTGGTCAGCCGTGCTTCGCGGCTGGCCGCCGCGCTGCCGGCGTCAAGATCGGGGCCGGGCAGATGCGCCAGCAGCGCGCGGATCTCGTTCAGGTCGGTCGCGGGCTCGGACATCCGCTCAGCCCACCGCGCTCGATGACGGGCGAGTGTGGTGATCGGCGAGGATTTGCGCGATGACCCGGGTGATGCGCCGCCCGGTCGGCAGGTGGAGGAATTCGTTCGGCCCATGCGCGTTGGAATGCGGCCCCAGGACGCCGGTCACGACGAATTGCGCGGCCGGAAACCGCTCGCCCAGCATCGCCATGAAGGGGATGCTGCCGCCTTCGCCCATGTAGGCCGGCGGCGCGCCGAACGCCGCCTCGGACGCGCGCGCCAGCGAAGCGCCGAGCCACGGCGCCAATTCCGGCGCATTCCATCCGGCCGAGGCGGCCTGCGGCGTGAACGAAACCTGGGCGCCCGAGGGCGGGTCGGCTTCGAGCAGGCGTTGCAGGGTCACGCCGGCAGTCTCGGCGTCGAGGGTCGGCGGCAGGCGCAGGCTTAGCTTGGCGCTGGTATAAGGGAGCAGGACGTTGCCGGCATCGCCGGGCTTCGGCAGCCCGTCGATGCCGATGACCGCGAGCTGCGGCCGCCAGGTGCGGTTGAGCACCAGCTCGGTGCCGTCATCCGCCATCGGCCGGGTGCCGGCGACGAACGGGAATTTGCTGTAGACGCTGTCGCCCAATGCCGCAGCGGCGCGTTTGGCCTGGTCGAGCCGCTCGGCCGGGATCTGGGCGTAGAGCGCCGCCGGGCGGACCGCCCCCGTCGCCTCGTCCTCAAGGCGCGACAGGAGTTGCCGCATCAGGCGGAAGCTTGACGGCACGATCCCGGAGGCGTCGCCCGAATGCACCCCCTCATCGAGGACCGCGACGCTCAGCGTGCCGGCGGCGATGCCGCGCAGCGAGGTTGTCAGCCATAGTTGATCGTAATTGCCGCAGCCCGAATCGAGGCAGACGACCAGCGACGGGCTGCCGATCCGGCTGGCGAGATGGTCGATGTAAGGCGGCAGGTCGTAGCTGCCCGATTCCTCGCAGGCTTCGATGACGATGACGCAGCGCGCATGCGGCACGCCCTGGTCGTGCAAGGCTGCCAGAGCGGCCAGCGCGCCGAACATCGCATAGCCGTCATCGGCGCCGCCGCGGCCATAGAGCCTGTCGCCATCGATCCGCGGCGTCCACGGGCCATAGCCGTCGGCCCAGCCGACCATCTCCGGCTGCTTGTCGAGATGGCCGTAAAGCAGCACGGTATCGGTGCTGGTCGCCGCACCGCTGGCCGGCACCTCGATCAGCATCAGCGGGGTGCGCCCGGGCAGGCGGACGATGTCGAGCGTCGCACCGGGCAGCCCGGCGAGCCGCTCGCGCGCCCAGCGCTCGAACAGCCGGACGGCTTCCTCCATATGGCCGTGCGCCGCCCAATCCGGGTCGAAGGCCGGCGATTTGTTGGGGATCTTGATATATTCGATGAGGGTCGGGACGATCGCGTCGCCCCAGCACTGATCGACGAATTTCCCGAGCCTTGCGACGTCCAGCATGCGACCGATCCCCGATTGCGGCGCGCTTATGGTATCACCGCCGGACAATCGGGCGCCATGCGGCGCCGCGACTTGAAAGTGCCGGCTGTGGTCCTCGTCTTCGGCTCGATCAACATCGACCTTGCGGTGCCGGTGCCGCGATTGCCAAGCCCGGGCGAGACGGTGCTCGGCGGCGACTACCAGCTGCTGCCCGGCGGCAAAGGCGCCAACCAGGCCCTGGCAGCGCGTCGTGCCGGGGCCGCGGTGATCCTGGCGGGAGCGGTCGGCGACGACCCGTTCGGCGTCCTGGCGCTGGCCAACCTGCAGCGCGACGGCGTCGATCTCAGCCGGGTGCGGCGATCGGCGCGGCCGACCGGGTGCGCCGCGATCATGGTCGGCACCGCCGGCGCACAGAGGGGCGAAAACCTGATCGCGGTGGCCCCGGGTGCCAACCGCGAGGCCCAGGCCGCAAGCGTCCCCGATGCGCTGCTCGGCCCCGACACGATCGTCGTCTGCCAGATGGAGGTGCCGGCGGCAGAGAATTGGGCGCTGTTGCGCCGCGCCCGCACGGCCGGCGCCCGCACGATCCTCAACCTCGCCCCTGCCGCGGCAATCGACCCGGCGCTCTATGGCGAACTCGACATTGTCGTCGCCAACGAGGGCGAGGCGGCGACGCTGGGCGGCGACACGGCGGGGCTGGCGCGCCGGCTGCGTCTGGCCCTGGTGGTGACCAGCGGCGCGGCCGGATCGAGTACCTATCTCGGCGATGGCGGGCGGATCGACACCGCGGCCTTGGCAATCGAGCCGGTCGATACGACCGGCGCCGGCGACACCTTTGTCGGGGTTCTGGCGGCGGGGCTCGACCAGCGCCTCGCGCTCGGCTTGGCATTGCGGCGCGCCAGCGCGGCGGCCGGCCTCGCGTGCCTGGCGCACGGGGCGCAGAGCGCGATGCCCGACGATGCCGCGATCGCCGAAGCCGCCCTCCGCCTGCCGGCGTGAACCGGGTGCTCAGTCGCGCCGCGGCCGGCAGTATTCGTCGAACTCGGCGAGGACGTCCTCATAGAGCACGCGCTTGAATGGCACGATCAGCTCGGGCAGGCGCTCGGGGATGACCCATTCCCAGGCGTCGAACTCCGGGTGCGCGGTCGCGGCCGGGTCGATATCGGCATCCTCGCCGGTGAAGCGCATCGCGAACCATTTCTGGCGCTGGCCGCGAAAGCGCCCGCCCCACATACCGGCGGCGATCGCGGGCGGCACGTCGTAATGCCGCCAGACGCGGCTTTCCGCGAGGATCTGCGCCTGGTCGGTGCCGGTCTCTTCCTTCAGTTCGCGGATTGCCGCCTCATGCGGCGCTTCGCCATGATCGATCCCGCCTTGCGGCATCTGCCACGCCGCCAGCCCGGCCGGCATGTCGATGCGGCGGCCGACGAAAACATTGCCGGCGCGGTTGAGCAGCAGAATCCCGACCCCCGGACGGTAAAACGCCAGCTCGCTATCGGGCAGCGACCCGCGACCCTCTCCCACAGCCATGCCGCCGCCCGCCGTTCAGTTCACGACGCGGCGGTCGAACAGCGCAACGCCCCGCAGCGTGTCGATCGCGCGGGCGAGCTGATAGTCCTCCGCGGTCCCGATGATCGAGGGATCGATCGTGTCCTGCTCGGCATCGGCGGCTTTCTTGTCGGTTTTGCCGCCGGCCTGCGCGGTCTTGTCGGTCGCCTTTGGCGCCCGCTCGATCTTGGCGGCGTCAACGACGATGTCCGGCTCGATGCCACGCGCCTGGATCGAGCGTCCGGACGGCGTGTAGTAGCGCGCCGTGGTCAGCCGCATCGCGCCGTGACCGGCCAGCGGAATGATCGTCTGCACCGAGCCTTTGCCGAACGAGCGGGTGCCGATCAGGATCGCGCGGTGGTGGTCCTGCAACGCGCCGGCGACGATCTCGCTGGCCGAGGCGGACCCGCCATTGATCAGCACCGCCAGCGGGAGCCCCGAAGCGACGTCGCCGGGGTGAGCGTCATAGCGTTGCGCGTCATCGGCGCGGCGGCCGCGGGTCGACACGATCTCACCCTTGTCGATAAAGGCGTCCGACACCGCCACCGCCTGATCGAGCAGCCCGCCCGGGTTGTTGCGCAGGTCGAGGACAATGCCGATCAGCTTGTTGTTGGACTCTTTCTTCAGGTTCTTCATCGCCTTGTTGAGGCCGACATCAGTCTGCTCGTCGAACGAGGTGATGCGGATATAGCCGATATTGCCATCCTCGAGATGCGAGCGGACCGATTGGATCCTGATCACCGCGCGGGTCAGTTTTACGTCGAATGGCGCGCGTCCCTCGCGGCGGATCGTCAGCGTGATGTCGCTGTTGACAGGGCCGCGCATTTTTTCCACCGCTTCCGGCAGGGTCAGGCCCTGAATCGGGACGCCGTCGAGTTGGGTAATCAGGTCGCCGGGCTTGATGCCCGCATGCGCCGCCGGCGTGTCGTCGATCGGCGACACCACTTTGACGAGCCCGTTCTCCATCGACACCTTGATCCCCAGCCCGCCGAACTCGCCGCGGGTCTGCACCTTCATGTCGTTGAAGTTCTTGGCGTCAAGGTAGTTGGAATGCGGGTCGAGCGAGGTCAGCATGCCGTTGATCGCACCCTCGACCAGCTTGTCGTCGGTGACGGCATCGACATAGTCGGCGCGCACCAGCTCAAACACATCGCCGAACAGGTTGAGCTGCTTGTAGGTGGCGGCGGTGTTCGCCGCGCTCGTCGGGCCGGTTTCGGCGGCGCCAACATCCTGATGCAGCGCAAACAGAAGGACCGCTCCGGCCGTCGCGGCAATCAGCGCCAATCGCTTCATTCACGCACCTTTCGGTCCCCGGCTTGGTTGTCGTGCCCCGCCTCACGAGGGGCCAGCCACGGCTGGGGATCGACCGGGCGGCCGTCACGACGCAACTCGAAATACAGCGGGCCGCCGGAAGCCTTGTCCACCGCGTCCGGCATGATGCCCACCGGCTCGCCCGCCAGAACCCACTCGCCAGGCTCGGCCTCCGCCCGTCCGAGTCCAGCGAGCACCGAATGATACAGGTCGCCGTGCCGGATGATCAAGACGACCCCGAGATTGCGGAACGGTCCGGCATAAATGACCCTGCCGTCAAACGGCGCGACGATCTCGGCACCGCCGGCGGCGGCAAAGCGGATCCCGAGGCTCGCCGCCTCGCCCGCCGCAACGGCGCCGAACGGCGATGCGATAGGAGCGGAAACCGGCGGCATCAGGGCAGAATGCGGCGGATCGAAGGCGCGCAGCCCGGGCGGCCGCGTCGGGTCGGCGGTGGCGGCCGTCAGCGCCGCCGCCTTGGCCCTGGGCAGCGCCGCGCGGACCCGGGCGAGCAGCGCCTTGTCGCGGCGATCGGCCGCGGCGTCGGCGCGCTTGATCAGGTCGGCGAGATTGCTGGCGGCGCGCCCCAGCGCCGCGTTTTGCGCGTCGTTGCCGGCCGCCTCGGGCAGCAGCAGGCGGGTCAGCGCCAGCCGGCGCGCGATCAGCGCGCTCAGATGCCGGCGGTCCTCGCCGAGGACCGTCTCTGCCGCCGCCAACTCACCGCCTTTCGCCGCCATCTCGCGGTGCAGCGTGGTGATCCGCTGATATTCGCCCGCCAACGCGCGCGCCTCGGCGTGCAGCGCCGGCAGCAGGCCCTCGATCAGCAGCTCGCCGCGCCTCCGATCGATCGCGCTCTCGCCAAATGCCGCAAGCCGGCCGGGCCACCTGCGCTGCAGCTGCTCCAAGGCGCCGAGCAGATGCGCCTGCTCGGCGCGGCTCCCGTCGAGATCGCGCCGCCGCCCGTCGGCGTCACGGCCAAGCAGATAGAGCTGGTGGTCGAGCGCGGCGCTCGACCGCTCGTCCTGCTGCACCTCGCGACCGGCGGCGATGCACTGCTGGCGCAAGGCTTCGAGGCTGGCCGGGGTGTTGGCCGGGGTGTTAGCCGGGGTGTTGGCCGGCGCTACCGCCTCCGGCGCCGCCATCGCGACGGAGCCGGCGAACAGCGCCAAACTTATTGACAGCGCGCCAAACCACCGTGTCACTCGGCCGCCCGCCTCGCGTCCGAGACGATCAGCGAATGCCCGGTCATCGCCGCCGGCTTGGCGAGGCCGAGAATGGCGAGCAGGGTCGGCGCGACATCGGCGAGGCGGCCGTTGTCGATCCGCGTGACGGCGCCGGGGGCGTTAACAACAATCACCGGCACCGGGTTCAGCGTATGCGCGGTGTGCGGCTCGCCGGTTTGCGGGTCGCGCATCATCTCGGCGTTGCCGTGGTCGGCGGTGATGACCAGCGTGCCGCCGGCCGCCTCGACCGCTGCGGCGAGCCGGCCGAGGCAGGCGTCGACCGTCTCGACCGCCGTGATCGCGGCCGCGAGATCGCCGGTATGGCCGACCATGTCGGTATTGGCGTAGTTCAGCACGATCGCGTCGAACCGGCCGGACCCGATCGCCGCGACCACCTTGTCGGTGACCTCGGGGGCCGACATCTCGGGCTGCAGATCATAGGTCGCGACCTTCGGCGAGGGCACCAGGATGCGCTCCTCGCCGGGGAAAATGGTCTCCCGCCCGCCGTTGAAGAAAAACGTCACATGCGCGTATTTTTCGGTCTCGGCGATGCGCAGCTGCCGCATGCCGGCACGGGCGACGACCTCGCCAAACGTGTCGCTGAGATCGTCGGGCGCAAACAGCGTCGCGAGAAAGCGGTTAAGCTCATCGGAGTAGGCGACAAGACCGAGCGCGGCGGCGAAGGTGACGCGCTTGTCGCGGGCGATGTCGGCAAAATCGGGATCGACCAGGGCGCCGGCGATCTCGCGGATGCGGTCGGCGCGGAAATTGGCGAACAGCACGCCGTCGCCGTCCGCCATGCCGCGGTAGCTGCCGATCGCGGTGGGCAGGACGAATTCGTCGGTTTCGCCGCGGCCGTAGGCAGCCTCGACCGCCGCAACCGCGGTCGCGGCATGCTCGCCGCTGCCCTCGCTCAGCACGCGATAGGCCTTCTCGACCCGATCCCAGCGCTTGTCGCGATCCATCGCATAATAGCGCCCGGACACCGTGGCGATGCGCACCCGGCCGTGGCCGGCGACCGCGCTCTCGAACGTTGTCAGATAGCCGATCGCCGATTTGGGCGGCGTGTCGCGGCCGTCGAGAAAGGCATGCACGGCGACCGGCAGTCCGGCCTCGGCCAGGATGACCGCAAGCGCGGCGATCTGGTGCTGGTGCGAATGCACCCCGCCCGGCGACAACAGCCCCATCACATGCGCAGTGCCGTGCCGCGCTTTCACCTTGGCGATAAAATCCTGCAGCGGCGGCATGCCGGCGAGCGAGCCGTCGGCGACCGCCCGGTCGATGCGCGGCAGATCCTGCATCACGACGCGGCCGGCCCCCAGATTGGTGTGGCCGACCTCGGAATTGCCCATCTGGCCGTCCGGCAACCCGACGTAATGCTCGCTCGCCTCAAGCTGCGCGTGCGGCCAGCGCCTCTTCAATTCGTGCCACACCGGCGTGCGGGCGCGCTCGATCGCATTGTCGGCGCCGTTGTTACGTTCACCCCAGCCGTCGAGGATGCACAGCACAACGGGGCGCGGGCGGGCGGTCATGGGTCGCGATGCCTCGAAGTCAATGGACCGGCGATCTATACGCGAACGCGTGGGCACCGCGGAAGTGCCGCCTTCGCTCAGCCCTCGGCCAACGGGCGCATGATGCGGTAGAGCGCCGCCTTCGCTTCAAAGCCGATGCCGGGGATGTCGGGCAGGCGGACGAGGCCGTTTTCCACGGGGCAGTCGTCGGCAAAGCCGCCGAACGGGGCGAATACGTCGGGATAGGATTCGTTGCCGCCGAGCCCGAGCCCGACCGCGATGTTGAGCGCGAACTGGTGCCCGCCATGCGGCACGCAGCGCCGCGGCGACCAGCCGTGGCCCGCCAGCATGTCGAGGGTGCGGCGATATTCGACGAGGCCATAGGACAGCGCGGGATCGAATTGCAGCACGTCGCGGTCGGGTCTCAGCCCGCCATGGCGGATCAGGTTGCGCGCGTCCGGCAGCGAAAACAGGTTCTCGCCGGTCGCCAGCGGCGGCGCATAGCGCTCAGCGAGGATCGCATGCGCCAGGTAATCGAGCGGGTCGAGCGGCTCCTCGTACCAGCGCAGCCTGTAAGGCATCAGCGCATCGCCATAGGCGATCGCCTCGTCGAGCGAGAAACGCCCGTTGGCGTCGACCGCGAGGTTGTCGCCGCTGCCCACCACCGCCAGCGCCGCCTCGATGCGCCGCAGGTCCTCGGCCAGCGGCGCGCCGCCGATCTTGATCTTGACGCAGCCATAGCCGAGGTCGCGGTAATGCCGGATCTCGTCCTGCAAGGCCGCGACGCCCTTGCCCGGGTAATAATAGCCGCCGGCGGCGTAGACCCAGGCATGGGGATCGGTGTCGGCGTTACCGTGGCGCTCGGCGAGGAGGCGCCACAGCGGCTTGCCTTCGGCCTTGGCCCGCAGATCCCACAGCGCCATGTCGAGGACGCCGACGGCGACCGAGCGCTCGCCGTGGCCGCCCGGCTTTTCGTTGCGCAGCATGACGGCCCACGCGCGGGCCGGATCGATCAGGCCCGACTCGTCGAGGAGGGCATCCGGCTCGGCTTCGGCGAGGCGCGCGATGAAGCGCTCGCGCAACAGGCCCTGCACGGCGTAGCGGCCGTTCGAGTTGAAACCGAAACCGACCAGCTTCCTGCCGTCGCGCCCCAGGTCGCTGTGGATCGCGACGACGCTCGCCGTCATCTTGCTGAAATCGATATAGGCGTTGGCAATCGCCGAGTTGATCGGCGCGACGATGTCGCGGATGGCGGTGATGCGCATGCGCTACTCCCGATGGTAGGGATGGCCGGCGAGGATCTGCTGCGCCCGGTAGAGCTGCTCCAGCAGCATGCCGCGGACCAGCAGATGCGGCCAGGTCATCGCGCCCAGCGACAGCACCGCATCGGCCCGCGCAAGGACCGCTTGCCCGAGCCCCTCGGCGCCGCCGATCGCAAAGGCGGTCCCGCCCCCGCCGTCGCGCCAGGCAGCAAGCCGGTCGGCAAGCTCGCGGCTGGTCCAGGCCGCGCCCTGCTCGTCGAGCGCGACGAGGCGCGCGCCTTGCGGCACGGCATCGAGGATCAGCTCGGCCTCGCGGATCTTGAGGAGGGCGGGCGGCAGGCGACGTTTTTCTTCCAGTTCGACGATCGTCGCGGGCGGCGCGAGGCGCCCGGCATAATGCGCCTGCAAATCATAGAGCGGCCCACGTCGCAGCCGCCCGATCGCCAACAGAGAGAGGCGGAGCGCAATCGGCCTATCCCCCGGGCGCCTATTGCCGGGCCGCCTCGGCGGCCGTCTCGGTCTCGGTCTCGCTGTCGGGCAAGGCGGACCCCCACATTTTTTCGAGATTGTAGTAGGAGCGGGTCTCCGGCCGGAAGAGGTGGACGATGACGTCGCCGGCGTCGATCAATACCCAGTCGCCCTGGCTCTTGCCCTCGGTCGCGATGCGGCCGGGAAGGATCTGCTCGAGATGGTCGGTCAGCGCGACCACCTGCCGGCCCGAGCGGCCCGAGGCGACCACCATGTAGTCGGCGATCGTCGTCTTGCCGGCGAGATCGATCGTTACGATGTCCTCGGCCTTGCCGTCTTCCAGGCTGTCGATGATGCGGCGGAGCAATTCCGCTGCCGGCAGCGCCCGCCGGCGGCGCGCCGCCAGGCGGGCGATCGCGGTCATGTCAGAGGTCACGTCTTGTGTGTTCTCCTGCAGGGTTTGCAGCCACCGCTCGGTCCGGATGCGGGTGGCCGAGCGTGGGTCGAGCCGGGTATGAAAAAACACCCAGGCGGGCGGCATCAGCGAGGCCAGCCGGCGCGCCGCCGCGGGCGGTACGCGGGCCGCGGCAAAGCGCGTTGGCACAACACCCGCCAGCGCCCGCAACGCGGTGCCGGGGCGGTCGAACACGGCGACCGGAACGGTGCGGAAGATGTCTTGCCACCGCTTCCAATATGGCAGCTGCGCGAGGTTGTCGCCACCCATCAGCCAGACGAACCGCGCATGCGGAAAGCGCCGGCGCAAAACCCGCAACGTGTCGGCGGTGAAGGTCGAGCCGAGCTGCGCCTCGATATCGCTGACCCGGATGCGCCGGTCGGCGGCGGCGACGGCGCCGGCGCCCGCCAGACGCTCCGCAAACGGCGCCATGCCGGCGATTGGCTTCAGCGGGTTCTGCGGCGACACCAGCCACCACACCTCGTCGAGGTCGAGCCGGCGCAGCGCCTCCCGGCTGATATGCAGATGCCCGCCATGCGCCGGGTTGAACGAACCGCCCAGGAGGCCGATCCGCCGATGCCCGATCGCGGCCCGCCGCTCGTTCAACGCGGGTCAGCGCACACCAGGGTTATCGCATACCCTATCTAGGCGCAGGCGGCGACGGCGCGGCGCGCCATCACATTGACGAGGTGGGCGCGGTATTCGGCGCTGGCGTGGATGTCGGCGTTGAGATCGCTATCGGGGATCGCGATGTCCTTGATCGCGTCCGCGGTAAACGAGCGGGCGAGCGCGGCTTCCATCGCCGGCACGCGGAAGACGCAGGCGCCGGCGCCGGTCACCGCGACGCGCACCCCGGCCGGGGTCTTCGCCACGAACACGCCGACGATCGCATAGCGCGACGCCGGGTTCTTGAATTTCTGATAGTTGGCCTGCGCCACCTTCGGGAAGCGCACGGCGGTGACGATCTCGCCCGGCTCCAGCGCGGTTTCGAACAGGCCGGTGAAGAACTGGTCAGCCGCAATCTCGCGCTTGTTGGTGCGTACGCTCGCATTGAGCGCGACGACCGCCGCCGGATAGTCGGCCGCCGGATCGTTGTTCGAAATGGAGCCGCCGATCGTGCCGCGGTTGCGCACCGCGGGGTCGCCGATCATCCCGGCCAATGCCGCCAAGGCCGGGATCGCGCGCTTGACGAGGGAAGAGCGGTTGACATCGGCGTGCCGGGTCATCGCCCCGATCACCACCGCGTCGCCGTCCTCACTGATGCCCTTGAGCGCCGGCAGCGCGCCGAGATCGATCAGCTGCGACGGCTTGGCGAGGCGCAGCTTCAAGGTCGGGATCAGCGTCATGCCGCCGGCGACCAGCTTGGCATCCTCGTCGCCGAGCCGGCCTGCGGCGTCGTCGAGGCTCGTCGGGCGGTGATAATCGAATTCGTACATCGGGCCTCTCCCTCGTGCGTCTCATGGCGAAGGCCTTGCGCCTTCCGCCCCTCACCCTCCCGCTACTCGGGTCCCTCCCTCTCCCCGCAAGCGGGGAGAGGGCTGGGGTGAGGGGCCTTCTTTCACTCCGCGGCCGCGCGCGGCCGGTGCTGCTGGATCATGCGCCACAGCTTTTCCGGGGTCGCCGGCATTTCGACATGGCGCACGCCAAGCGACTTCAGCGCGTCGACGATCGCGTTGGCGAGCGCCGCCGGCGCGCCGATCGCCCCGGCCTCGCCGCAGCCTTTGGCCCCGAGCGGATTATGGGTGCACAGCGTGACGTTGGTCGACAGCGCAAAACTCGGCAGGTCGTCGGCGCGCGGCATCGCGTAGTCGTTGTAGGAGCCGGTCAGGAGCTGCCCGGTTTCCGGGTCATAGACACAGCCCTCGAGCAGGGCCTGGCCAATCCCCTGGGCGATGCCGCCGTGCACCTGCCCGGCCACGATCATCGGGTTGATGATGCGGCCAAAATCATCGGACGCGGTGAAGTTGACGACGGTCAGATGCCCGGTGTCGGGGTCGATCTCAACCTCCGCGATATGCGCGCCCGACGGATAGGTGAAGTTTTTCGGGTCGTAGAACGCGGTCTCGTCGAGCCCCGGCTCCAATTCCTCGTGCGGAAAATTGTGCGGCACATAGGCGGTCAGCGCGATCTCGCCGAAGCTTTTCGCGCGGTCGGTGCCGGCGACGGTGAAATTGCCGTCCCTGAACTCGATGTCCGCTTCGGAAGCTTCCAGCAGATGCGCCGCGATCTTCTTGCCCTTGGCGACGATTTTGTCCATCGCCTTGATGATCGCGCTGCCGCCGACCGCCAGCGAGCGCGAGCCGTAGGTCCCCATGCCGTAGGGGATCTTGCCGGTGTCGCCATGCACGATCTCGATCGATTCGATGGGGATGCCGAGCCCGTCGGCGACCAGCTGGGCAAAGGTCGTCTCGTGGCCCTGGCCGTGGCTGTGCGAGCCGGTCAGGACGCTGACGCTGCCGGTCGGATGGACCCGCACTTCCGCCGACTCGAAGAGCCCGGCGCGGGCGCCCAGCGACCCGGCGACGGCCGAGGGGGCGATGCCGCAGGCCTCGATATAGGTGGCGATGCCGATGCCGCGCAGTTTGCCGCGCCGTGCCGCCTCCTGGCGGCGCGCCTCGAAGCCGTCATACCCGGCCGCCTGCATCGCCATCCGCAAGGTCGTCTGGTAGTCGCCGCTGTCATATTGCAGCGCCACCGGCGTCTGGTACGGGAAGGCGTCGGCCGCGATGAAATTGCGGCGGCGCAATTCGGCCGGGTCGAGCCCGACTTCGTCGGCGGCGAGATCGACGATGCGTTCCAACAGGAACGTCGCCTCCGGCCGTCCGGCGCCGCGATAGGCGTCGACCGGCACGGTGTTGGTAAAGACGGCCTTGGTCTCGACATAGATCGCCGGGGTCGTGTAGGTGCCGGCGAGCAGCGTGCCGTAGAGATAGGTCGGGATGCAGGTCGCGAAGGTCGAAAGGTAGGCGCCCATGTTGGCGATCGTCGAGACCTTGAGGCCGAGGAACCTGGCGTCGGCGTCGAGCGCCAGTTCGACATGGGTGACGTGGTCGCGGCCATGCGCGTCCGACATGAAGCTTTCCGAGCGCTCGGCGGTCCATTTGATCGGCCGGCGCACCTTGCCGGCGGCCCAGGTGACGATCGCCTCCTCCGCGTAATGGTAGATCTTGGAGCCAAAGCCGCCGCCGACATCGGGGGCGACGACGCGCAGCCGCGCCTCCGGAATGTGCAACACAAAGGCGCCCATCAACAGGCGGATCACATGCGGGTTCTGGCTGGTCGTGTAGAGCGTGTGCTCACCGGTGGCCCGATCGTATTCGCCGATCGCGGCGCGCGGCTCCATCGCGTTGGGGATGAGGCGGTTGTTGACGAGGTCGAGCTTGACGATCCGGGCCGCCTTGGCGAACGCCGCATCGACCGCGGCGAGGTCGCCCAGCCCCCAGTCGAAGCAGACATTGCCGGGCGCCATGTCGGGCCAGACTTGCGGCGCGCCAGGCTTCAATGCGGCGGCGACCTCGACCGCCGCCGGCTCGACGGTGTAGTCGACCGCGATCTTCTCGGCGGCATCCTTGGCCTGCGCCAGGCTCTCGGCGATGACGACGGCGACGTGGTCGCCGACATGGCGCACCCGGTCGCTCACCAGCACCGGATGCGCCGGCTCTTTCATCGGCGCGCCGTCCTTGGAATTGATCAGCCAGCCGCAGGGCAGGCCGCCGACCCCGTCAGCCGCTATATCCTTGCCAGTGAACACCGCGACAACCCCCGCCGCCGCCGCGGCGGCGCTGGTGTCGATCGCATTGATCCGGGCATTGGCGTGCGGGCTGCGCAGGATGTAGGCGTAAACCTGCCCCGGCCGGTTGATGTCGTCGGTATAGGTTCCCTGGCCAGTGAGGAAGCGATAATCCTCGCGACGCCTGACAGGCGTACCGATCGCGGTCATCGCCGCTACTCCGCCGCGCTCGCCGGCGCGGCGCCTCGCATCGCGGCGGCTCCCGCTTTGATCGCCAAGACGATGTTGTGATAGCCGGTGCAGCGGCACAGATTGCCTTCGAGGTACTCGCGGATCTCGCGGTCGCTCGGATCGGGGTTGTTCTTTACGAGGTCGAGCGCGCTCATCACCATGCCCGGCGTGCAGAAGCCGCATTGCAGCGCATGGTTGTCGCGAAAGGCTTCCTGCATCGGGTGCAGGGTGTCGCCGTTGGCGACGCTCTCGATCGTCTGAACGTTGCAGCCTTCGGCCTGCACCGCCAACAGCGTGCACGACTTGACCGCCTCGCCATTGACATGCACGACGCAGGCGCCGCATTGGCTGGTGTCGCAGCCGACATGGGTGCCGGTCAGGCCGAGCTGCTCGCGCAGCAGCTGCACCAAGAGCGTGCGCCCCTCGACCGTCGCCGAAACCGGTTTGCCGTTCACGCTGAGGCTCACCGTCTTCTGCATCACACCCCTCCCTCGTTCACCGATCGACCCTTGGCCGAGTTTCGTGCGCCGCCCCTGCCGGGTCAAGGCGCGATCATCTTCGGCCGGCTCCTGGCCGGCTCGTGGCCGGCTCCTGGCCGGCTCCTGGCGGCGGCGTTACGCGCCCGCCGCGGCGTCCGGGCTCATCGCCGCGACGAAATTGCTGAAAAACTGGTCGGCCAGCTTGCGCGCCGTGGCGTCAATCAGGCGCGAGCCGATCTGTGCCAGCTTGCCGCCGACCTGCGCCTCGACGCCGTAGCGCAGCACCGTCTCGCCGCCCTCTTCCTCGAGCGTGACCTTGGCGCCGCCCTTGGCAAACCCGGCGACCCCGCCGGTGCCCTCGCCGCTGATCGTGTAGCCGGCCGGCGGGTCGAGATCGCTGAGTGTGACCTTGCCGGCGAAATTGGCCGAGACCGGCCCAACCTTGGCCCTGACCTTGGCGGTGAACTCGGTGTTCGACAGTTTCTCGACGCTTTGGCAGCCGGGGATGCACTGTTTCAGGATTTCGGGGTCGTTCAAGCCCTCCCACACGCGCTGCCGCGGCGCGGGAATGCGGCGCTCGCCGGTCATGTCCATCGGTCTCGTCCTCAGCAGCGGCCCGACCGCGAGTGTGGGTCGCCGCCGCTGCGATTGCAACGGCTGCGGTCAATCCGGCACGACGGCGATCGCGCTGATCTCGATGAGGGCGTCGGGCGAGGTCATCTTGGTGACTTCGACCATGGTCGAGGCCGGCAGCGGCTCCTTGAAATACTCGGCGCGCACTTTGTGGATGCCCGGGACCTGCTCCATGTTGCGGA
>DATLRS010000127.1:0-12463 GCA_035534535.1 Allostellaceae bacterium
GGAACCGGCGAAGCGCCAGGGCGGCGTCAAGGTCGGCTCGGTTGAGGAACTGGTCGACAAGCTCAAGAACGAAGCGCGGGTGATCTGATGTCCGTTCTGGTCGTAGCCGAACATGACAACCGGGCCGTGAAGGCCGCGACGTTGCATGCCGTGACCGCCGCCGCGGAGATCGCCGCCAAGCTCCAAGGGGCGGCCGGCAGCGAGCTGCACATCCTGGTGGCCGGCGCCGATTGCCGCGCCGCGGCCGAGGCGGCGGCGCAAATCGATGGCGTCGCCCGGGTGCTGCTCATTGAGGACGCTGCCTACGATCATGATCTCGCCGAGAACTGGGCGCCGCTGCTGGTCAAGCTCGCGAGCGGTCCCGCGGGCTACAGCCACCTGCTGGCATCGGCGACGACGTTCGGCAAGAACCTGATGCCGCGGGTCGCTGCGCTCCTCGATGTGATGCAGATCTCCGACATCAGCGCCGTCGTGTCGCCCGACACGTTCGTGCGGCCGATCTATGCCGGCAACGCGCTGGCCACCGTGCAGTCGAAGGACGCGATCAAGGTCATCACCGTGCGCGGCACCGCGTTCGCGCCGGCCGCGGCGAGCGGCGGCAGCGCGGCGATCGACAGCGTTGCGGGCGGCGGCTCGGCCGGGCTTTCGGAGTTCGTACGCGCCGAATTGTCGAAATCGGAGCGGCCGGAATTGACCAGCGCCCGGGTCATCATCTCGGGCGGCCGCGGCATGCAGTCGGGCGACAATTTCCACTTGCTGGAAGCGGTCGCCGACAAGCTCGGCGCCGCGGTCGGCGCCTCGCGCGCCGCGGTCGATGCCGGGTTCGTGCCCAACGATTATCAGGTCGGCCAGACCGGCAAGATCGTTGCCCCCGAGCTCTACATCGCGGTCGGCATTTCGGGCGCCATCCAGCATCTCGCCGGAATGAAGGATTCCAAGGTCATCGTCGCGATCAACAAGGACGAGGAGGCGCCGATCTTCCAGATCGCCGATTACGGCCTCGTTGGCGATCTGTTCAAAGTATTGCCGGAGCTCGACGACGAGCTTGGGAAAAAGCAGCAGTGAGCGAGGCTGGCCCGGCGCCGCAGATTCGCCGCGTCGGCATCATCGGCGCCGGGCAGATGGGCCGCGGCATCGCGCATGTCTGCGCGCTGGCCGGGCTTGACGTGGTGCTGAGCGATGCCAGTGCCGAGGCGCTGGACGAGGCGCCCGCCGAGATCGACCGCGCCCTCGCGCGGCAGGCGGCGCGCGGCCGCATCGGCGAGGCGGACCAGGCGGCGGCGCTCGCCCGCCTCAGCACGACGACCGATTACGGCGCGTTTGGCGATTGCGATATCGTGATCGAGGCGGCGACCGAGAACGAGGCCGTCAAGCGCGCGATCTTCAAGGAGTTGGTGCCGGCGTTGAAGCCGGAGGCGCTGATCGCCAGCAACACCTCGTCGATCTCGATCACCCGGCTCGCCTCGGCGACCGACCGGCCGGGCCAGTTCATCGGCATGCATTTCATGAACCCGGTACCGGTGATGAGCCTCGTCGAGCTGATCCGCGGCATCGCCACCGAAGAGGCGACCTTTGCGGCAACCCGCGATCTGGCGCTGCGGCTCGGCAAGACGCCGGTGATGGCCGAGGATTTCCCGGCCTTCATCGTCAACCGCATCCTGCTGCCGATGATCAACGAGGCGGTCTACACGCTCTATGAGGGCGTCGGCTCGGTGGCGGCGATCGACACCGCGATGAAGCTCGGCGCCAACCACAAGATGGGCCCGTTCGAATTAGCCGATTTCATCGGCCTCGACACCTGCCTGGCGATCATGCAGGTGCTCTATGAGGGGCTGGCCGACAGCAAGTATCGGCCCTGCCCGCTGCTCGTCAAATATGTCGAGGCCGGCTGGCTCGGCCGCAAGAGCGGCCGCGGCTTCTACGACTACCGCGGCAGCACGCCGGTGCCGACGCGGTAGTGGCGCTGCGCCTCAGTGCCGCTCGTCAACCGGCACGTAGCGGCGGGGCGGCGAGCCGGTAAACAGCTGGCGCGGCCGGCCGATCTTCGAGTCCGGATCCTCGATCATCTCGGTCCACTGCGCCACCCAGCCGACGGTGCGCGCGATCGCAAACAGCACGGTGAACATCGAGGTCGGGAACCCCATCGCCTTTAGGATGATCCCCGAATAGAAATCGACGTTCGGGTACAGCTTCCGGCTGACGAAATAATCGTCGTTGAGTGAAATCTTTTCCAGCTCCATCGCCAGATCGAGCAGCGGGTCGTCCTTGATGCCAAGTTCGTCGAGCACTTCGTGACAGCTGTCACGCAAGACGCGGGCGCGAGGATCGTAGTTCTTGTAGACGCGATGGCCGAAGCCGTATTGGATTTCGTGCTCGTTCTTGTTCTTCACGTGGCTGATAAAGTCGGGAATGTTCTTCTTGTCGCCGATGCGCGCCAGCATCTTCAACACCGCCTCGTTGGCGCCGCCATGCGCCGGGCCCCACAAGGAGGCGATGCCGGCGGCGATGCAGGCAAACGGGTTGGCGCCGCTCGATCCGGCATTGCGCACCGTCGCGGTCGAGGCGTTCTGCTCGTGGTCGGCATGCAGGATGAAGATCTTGTCCATCGCATTCGCCAGGGTCGGGCTGACCTTCATCTCCTCGGTCGGCACGCCGAAGGTCATGTAGAGGAAGTTCTCGGCATAGCCCAGCGAGTTCTTCGGATACATGAAAGGCTGGCCGGACGAGTATTTGAACGCCATGGCGGCGATCGTCGGCATCTTGGCGATCAGGCGGTAGGAGGCGACCATCCGCTGGTAGGGGTCATGGATGTCCGTCGAGTCGTGATAGAACGCCGACAGCGCGCCGACCACGCCGCACAACACCGCCATCGGGTGCGCATCGCGCCGGAACCCACGGAAAAAACTGGTGAGCTGCTCGTGCACCATCGTGTGATGCGTGATGTCGTAGACGAACTGCTCTCTCTGCTTGGCGGTCGGCAATTCGCCGTACAGCAAGAGGTAGGAGACCTCCATGAAGTCGCTGTGGGCGGCCAACTGCTCGATCGGATAGCCGCGGTAGAGCAGTACGCCTTCGTCGCCGTCGATATAGGTGATGCTGGAACGGCAGGCCGCGGTCGCCATGAACCCCGGGTCATAGGTGAAGTAGCCGGTCTGCGCATAAAGCTTGCGCACGTCGATGACCTTCGGCCCGATCGAACCTTCGATCACCGGCAGTTTGACCGACTTGCCGGTGGCGTCGTCGGTCAATGTCATCGAGCCGTTCACAGAGCCGACATTCGTATTGTTGCCGTCCATCGATGCACCTCAATGTAGCGCCAGCAGGCGGTCGCCGGGTCTCCCGCAACAATAAGCTGCGGCCGGGCGATTATCAAACGCCGTTCGGATTTTGCAATGCAATATCGCACCTGCGAGAGCATTCTCAGGGCGATCGGCCTCAGGGCGGCCGTCGCGCCCGCCTCATCCGGCCGGCACGGCGATGTCGAGCCAGCCTCGCGGCGTCACCCGGGCGCGGTCGCCGGGGCGCAGCAGCACCGTCGTCGTCGCCGACTCGACGACCGCCGGCCCGCCGATGCCCTGGCCCGGCGCCAGCGCCGCAAAGCGATAGACCGGCGCGACGACCCAGTCGTCGAAGCAGACATCCCGCTCGCCCCAGGGTGGGGCCGGCGGGGCTGGCGGCAGGCTCGGCTCTTGCGGCAATTCCTCAAGGAGGCCCGATACCGTGACGCGGGCATTGACCAGCACGCTGTCTTGATCGCGCATCGCATAGGTGTAGAGCGCTTCGTGCCGCTGATGAAACAGTGCGACGATTTGCGGCAGCGGGTCGGCCGTCGACCAGTCGACCTCATCGAGCGGCACGGTGATCTCGAACACCTGTTCGCCATAGCGCATATCGACCGCGCGGGCGACCCGCGCCGGCCCGGCGAAGGAGGCGCGCAGCCGCCCCATCGCCTCCCCTTCCAAGGCGTCGAACAGCCGCTTGACGGCGCCGCCGTCGAGGCCGCTTGCGTCGCCGACATGGCTCTTCGCCACCTCGAAGCGCAGATCGGTCGCCAGCATGCCCCAAGCCGACAACACAGCCGCGACGCGCGCCACGATGACCCGCCCGAGGCCGAGCTGGCGGGCGATGTCGGTGGCGTGCAGCCCGGCCGCGCCGCCGAACGCGAACAGCGCAAAACCGCGCGGATCGACGCCGCGCCGCACCGAGACGAGGCGCACGCCAGCGGCCATATTGGTATTGATGACGCGGTGGATGCCGCGCGCCGCGGCGAGGCGATCGATGCCGAGCGCGCCGGCGATGCGGTCGACCGCGCGCTCGGCCGCTGCGCGATCGAGCCGCCGCTCGCCGCCGAGGAAATTGTCGGGGTCGAGATAACCGAGCACCAGATTGGCGTCGGTTACCGTCGCGCGCTCGCCGCCCTGGCCGTAGCAGGCCGGACCCGGCAAGGCACCGGCGCTGTCCGGCCCGACATGCAGGATGCCGCCCGGATCGACCCGCGCCAGCGAGCCGCCGCCCGCGCCGATCGAGGCAATGTCGAGCGAATTGAGCGCGATACGGTGGCCGCCGACCCGGCGGTTCATCGCCAGGGCCGCCGTGCCGTCGGTGACCAGGCTGATGTCGGTCGAGGTGCCGCCCATGTCGAACGGGATCAGGTTGCGGTCGGCGCCGGTTGGGCCGATCAGCCGCGCCGCATAGACGCTGCCGGCAACCCCGCCGGCCGGTCCCGACAAGACCCCGCCGACGGCGAGGCGGCCGGCCTCGGCGATCGGCACGACCCCGCCATGCGACTGGATGATCAGGGTCGGGCCGCGATAGCCCGCCGCGTCGAGCCGCGCCTCCAGCCGCGCCAGATAGCGCGCCAGCACCGGCCCGACATAGGCGTTGATGATCGTCGTCGAGACGCGCTCGAACTCCTTGATCTGCGGCAGCACCTCGCAGGACAGCGAGACATAGACATCGGGCAGCAGGCGCCGCAATGCCGCCCGGGTGGCCTGCTCGTGAGAAGGGTCGTGCCAGGCATGCAGATAACAGACCGCGACCGCCTCGACCCCCGCCCGGCGCAACGCCGCGATCGCGGCGTCCAGCGACGCCTGATCGAGCGGCACCTCGACCCTGCCGTCGGCCCGCATGCGCTCGCGCACCCCGAGGCGCAGCTGGCGCGGCACCAGCTGCTCGGGCGGCGGCATCCGCAGATTGTAGCGCTCGTCCTTCAACCCTTCGCGCATCTCGATGACGTCGCGATGGCCTTCGGTCGTCAGGAGGCCGAGCCGGGCGCCCTTCTTTTCGAGCAGCGCGTTGGTCGCCACCGTGGTGCCGTGCACGATGCGCTGGGTGACGCCGAGCAATGCAGCGCGATCGAGCCCGAGCCGGGTTGCCAGCAGCGCCAGCCCGTCGATGACGCCGAGCGAGGGGTCCGCCGGGGTCGAGGGCACCTTGGCGAGCACCGTCGCGCCGCCCTGGTCGATCGCGACGAGATCGGTAAACGTGCCGCCGACATCGATCCCGATGCGGTACATGCCCCCTCCCTAACCCTCTCCCGCCAGCGGGGGAGGGCCGGGGTCGGGGCGAGTGACGACGCCGTTTTCGGCATCTTCGACCATTGTGGCGGGGTCGCGCTTCGCGGGGTCGCCCCAGCCGCCGCCGCCGCCCGATTCGAGCACCAAGCGGTCGCCGGGGCGGATCACGATGCCGGTTTCCTTGGTCCGGATGGCGCGCGGCGCGGCATTGCCGGAATGGAGCGTGTAGCGGTGCGTCGCGCCGTCCGCGCCGCCGAGGATGCCGCAGGCGCCGTGCCGCACCCCCTCCCCCGCCGTGTTGCCGATCGCCGGCTCCTGCGTCTCGACGACGAGTTCGACGATGCCGCCGGGGCCGCCGCGATATTCCCCGGCGCCGCCCGAATCGGGGCGGAATTCGTGCGTCTTGAAAAACAGCGGAAAGCGCGCCTCGGTGACTTCGAGGCTGCCGAACTTGATGCCGCCGGCGCTGTGCCATTCGCCGGCGCCGGGCCAGCCGTCGCCGGCCACCGAGGCGCCGCCGCCCGGCCGTCCCTGGAAGAAATGCCAGAGAAACGATCGGTCATTGCGCGGGTCCTTGCCCTGGATCGCGATGCGAAAGCGGCGTCCCCAGCCGGCCATCGCGCGCTCGGGACAGGCCGGCGCCAGCGCCTTGACGATCGCCTCGATGATCTCCTGGCCGCAATGGCTGGTGCACAAGGTCAGCGGCATGCCCTCATGGGCCCATACCACCGTGCCGGGCCGGGCGATCAGTTCGATCGGGCGGAACGTGCCGTCATTTTTCGGCGTGTCCGGGTCGATCAGAAACGACAATGCGACGACCACCGCCGAATAGGTATTGGCATAGGAGGAATTGACGAAGCTGTGGACCTCGTCGTGCGATTCCGTCAGGTCGACTTTGAGGTCGCTGCCGGTTTTGGTGACCGTCGCGCGGATCGGGATGTCCTGGTTGCCGCGGCCGTCGTCGTCGAGCAGGGCTTCGCCCCGATAGACGCCGTCCGGCCATTGGGCGATGACGGCACGGGTCTGGCGCTCGGCGCCGTCGAGCACCGCCTCGATCGCTTCGTGCGTCGTCGCCCAGCCGAATTCGCCGGCCAGTGCCAGAAAGCGCCGCACGCCGGCCTGCGCCGAGCCGATCATCGCGGCCAGATCGCCGCGGAAGTCGCGCGGGTGGCGGACATTGGTCGCGATCATCTCGAGCAGGTCGCGGCGGACTTCGCCGCGGTCGTAGAGCTTCACCGGCGTGATGCGGATGCCTTCCTGCCAGATATCGGTCGCCGCGGCGTTGTAGGCGCCGTGCGTCGCGCCGCCGATATCGCTCTGATGCGCCCGGTTGATCGACCAGAAACGCGGCTCGTCACCTTCGAAAATGGGCACGAAGGCGGTCAGGTCCGGCAGGTGATTGCCGCCGTGATAGGGGTCATTGAGCAGGAACACATCGCCCGGGTGGATGTCGCCGCGGAAGAACTCGCTGACCGCCCGAGCCGCGAACGGCAGCGCGCCGACATGGATCGGCACGTGCTCGGCCTGGGCGATCAGGCGGCCGTCGAGATCGCAGATCGCGGTCGAGAAATCGCGGCTCGAATTGAGGATCTGCGAGTACGAGGTGCGCAGCATCGCCTCGCCCATCTCCTCGACGATGGCGAGGAGGCGATGCTGGACCACCGACACGACGACCGGGTCGAGGGGTTGCGCTGCGACACGAACCCCGCCATCGCTCGGCATCGCTTGCCCCTTTCCCTGCCGCGCGAGCGCGGCCGGCGTTGGCGGCGCCCGTTAATGGGCGATCGCCTCCAATTCCAGCCGGTTGGTGCGCGGCCCGAGCGCGGCGACCGAGACGATCACGACGCCCATGCACGCCGCGACGAAAACGAACACGCCGACGACGCCGAAATTGCGCAGGAAGAACGCCACCATGAAGCCGACCAGTATGCCGCTCAGCCGGCTCCACGAATAGACGAAGCCGACGGCGCGGGCGCGAATCCGCGTCGGATAGAGCTCGGACTGGTAATTGTGCAGCGAATAGGCGAGCCAGCCCGTCGACATCGACAGGAAGGTGCCGAGCACGATCAGCGCAAACGGCGTCGTCTGGGCGCCGAACCAGATGCCGAACACCGCGATCGACAGGCATGACAGGCAGACCTGCCATTTGCGCTCGATCCGGTCGGCGAAAATCATGTTGATGAACGGCCAGCCGAACCCGGCAACCTTGATGATGAAGCCGTATTCGAGGCTCTGCGTCACATGGATGCCCTTGGCGATCAGCAGGGTCGGCACCCACGCGAAAAACCCATAGAACCCGACGGTCTGAAAGAAGTTGAACAGCATCAGCATGATCGTCCGCGTGCGGTATTGCTCGTTGAAGATCTCGGCCAGCGAACCCTTGCGGGTATCGTGCGGGTAGGGCTGCTCCAGCGGCGGCAACGGCCGGCCGAATTCCCTCGCGACGCGCGCCTCGATCCGCCCCACGATCTGCTCGGCCTCGGCGACCCGCCCCTTCTGCGCCAGCCAGCGCGGACTCTCCGGCAGGCCGAGCCGCACCACCCAGACGACGATGGCGGCGAGCGAACTGACCCCGACGACCCAGCGCCAGCCGTCAATCCCGAACGGGGCGATCGGCACCAATTGCCAGGACAGGAAATAGGCGAACGGCCCCGCCGCCGCGCTGATCGCGAGCAGAAAGGCGAACGCCCGGCCACGCGACATTTTCGGCACCAGCTCCGACAGGTAGGCATCGACCGTGACGAGTTCGACGCCGAGCCCGATCGCGGCGATAAAGCGCCACAAATTGAGGCCGTCGGCGGTGTGCTGGAACGCCATCACGAAACTGGCGATGCCGTACCACAACAGCGAAAAGGCAAAGATGCTGCGCCGGCCAAAACGGTCCGCCACGTAGGAAAAGGCTATCGTGCCGAGGAACATGCCAGCGAACAGCGCCGCGATGAAGCTCGCCAGGCCCGTCATGCCGAAAAAGCTGACCGTCGTCGCGCTGACGATCTTGGAGTGGAACAATCCCGGCGCCACCGTCGCCGTCAGCTCCAGCGCCAGCGAGTCAAAGAACCCGCCGAGCGACACCAGCGCCGCCATCAGCCACAGCGTACTCGTCATCGGCAACCGGTCGAGGCGGGCGGTGATCATTTCCGCCGGCGTCGCCGTCCAGGTTGCCGTATCCGTTGCGGTCGTCATCTAAGGCATCCCCTCGTCACGCCCCGTTTGGCCGCGGGGCTTCCGGGCGAGGATGCCGGTAAGCCTCTCGACGGTCGAACGCTTCTTGTGCAACCGTCAGCGGCGTAAAGTCGCGCACGAGGGAGGCTCGGCGATGCGGGTATTCACGACGGTGCCGCAACACGATCTGCGCCGGGTCGGCGCCGCGGCGCGGCAGGCCGAGGCGGAAGGTTACGACGGCATCGTCGCGCCGGAAAACCAGCACGACCCGTTTCTCGCGCTCGCCGTCGCCGGCGCGGCGACCGAGCGCATCGAATTGCACACCGGCGTCGCGATCGCCTTCGCCCGCACCCCGATGGCGGTCGCCGAAGTCGGCTGGGACATGGCCGCCGCGTTCGGCGGGCGCTTTGTGATTGGCCTCGGCTCGCAGGTGCGAGCCCACAACGAGCGGCGCTTTTCGGTGGCGTGGACGCCGCCGGCGCCGCGCATGCGCGAATACGTCCAGGTGCTGCGCGCGATCTGGCAGTGCTGGAAAGCGGGCGACAAGCCGGCCTATGAGGGCCAGCACTACCGCTTCACGCTGATGACCCCGAATTTCACGCCGCCGCCGATCGCCTCGCCGCCGCCGGCGGTGATGATCGCCGCGGTCGGCCCGGCGATGCTCCGCGTCGCTGCCGAGGAATGCGACGGGGTCAAGCTGCACGGCTTCTGCACCCGCAAATACCTGACCGACGCGATCATGCCGCGAATCGAGGCGGGCCTCGCCAAGGCCGGCCCCGCTGGCACCAAGAGGGCCAGGGAGAACTACGAGATCTCGGGCGGCGGCTTTCTCGCCACCGGCCCCGACGATGCGAGCGTCGCGCAGCGCTTCGAGTGGGTGCGGACGCGGGTGGCGTTCTACGGCTCGACCCCGGCCTATTATCCGGTGCTGGCGGTGCATGGCCTCGAAGATCTCGGCCTCAAGCTCAACGCGCTGGTCCGCCAAGGCAAATGGAGCGAGATGGCGAAGGAGGTGCCGGACGACGTCGCGCATCTGTTCGCCGCGGTCGGCCGCCACGACGAGATCGTCAGCGCCATCGAGCGTCGCTTCGGCGGCCTCGTCGATGCGTTGACCTTGCGCGGCGATGGGGTCGGCGAAGTGCCGCCCGGCCTGGTGCAAGACATCCGCCGCGTGCCGCACCGGTATCGGGGACTGTAAACTGCTTCGATAGACTTATTTACCGGGTGCCAAACACCATGACCTATCCCACCCATCTGATCCCGACCACCGTTGTCGGCAGTTATCCGCAGCCCGATTGGCTGGTCGATCGCGGTGCTTTGCAACATCACGGCGTGCCGCGGGTCAGTGTCGGCGACATCTGGCGGGTGCCCGCAGCGTGGCGCGAGGCGGCGCAGGACGACGCGACGATTGTCGCGATCGACGAGATGGAGCGCGCCGGCATCGACATCGTCAGCGACGGGGAAATCCGCCGCGAAAGCTATTCCAACCGCTTTGCCGTGGCGCTCGACGGCATCGATCTGAAGCATGCCGGCGCGGTGCGCGGCAGCACCGGGCGCGCGACGCCGGTGCCGCGGGTGGTCGGCAAGATCCGCCGGCGCGGCCCGGTCGAGTTGCACGACGCCGAATTTCTCGTCGCCCACGCCCGCCACGCGACCAAGATCACCCTGCCCGGCCCGTTCACCCTCGCAATGCAGGCCGAGAATGCCTTCTATGACGACGAGGAGGAGATGGCGATGGATTATGCCGTCGCCGTCAACGAGGAATTGCAGGTGCTGAAGGCGAGCGGGGTTGATGTCGTGCAGCTCGACGAGCCGTGGGTGCGCACCGCCCCCGACAAGGCGGCGCGCTATGGCATCAAGGCGATCAACCGGGCCTTGGCCGGCATCCCCGGCCCCACCATTGTGCATCTGTGCTTCGGCTATGCCGCGATGGTGCGCGACAAACCGGCCGGTTATGCGTTTCTGCCGCAGCTTGCCGACACGATCGCAACGCAGATCTCGATCGAGGCGGCGCAGCCGCGGCTCGATCTGGGGGTGCTCCAGGATCTCGCCGGCAAGACGATCCTGTTGGGCGTCCTCGACCTCAACGATCCGGCGGTCGAGACGGCCGACGAGGTCGCCGCGCGGTTGCGCCGCGGCCTCGCCCATGTCGCGGCCGAGCGCCTCGTCGCGGCCCCCGATTGCGGCATGAAATACCTGCCGCGCGAGCGCGCCTTTGGCAAACTGCGCGCCCTCGCCGACGGCGCCGCGATCGTCCGCCGCGAGCTGGCCGGGTAGAGCGTTATCCGATGAAACTGAAACGTCCTCACAGCGTCATGCCCGGACTTGTTCCGGGCATCCCCGTGGGTGGCCGGGTCAAGCCCGGCCATGACGAATAGGGGAGGCGGGTTGCCTCATTGGATTGCGCTTTAGCTGACCGCGGTCAGCGCGGCTTGGCGGCGGAGGGATGAAACAGCTGCTGGCCGTGCACGCGGTAGGCCCCGATCGCCTTCTGGCCGGCCGCCGACAGCAACCATTGGGCGAAGCGATGCGCCGCGGCGAGCTTGACGTTCGGGTGCTTCTTCGGGTTGAGTTCGATGACGTCGTAGCGGTTGATCAGATGCGGGTCACCCTGGACGACGATGGCGAGCTTCGACTTGTTCTTGAAGGCGAGCCAGGTGCCGCGGTCGGATAGCGTATAGGCCGGCATCGCGGCGGCGGCGTTGAGCGCCTCCCCCATGCCGCCGCCGATATCGCGATACCAGCTCCCCGAGCCGCTTTTGGGGTCGATGCCGGTCGCCTTCCACAGGCGCAATTCGAGCGCGTTGGTGCCGCTGCGGTCGCCGCGCGAGACGAAGGCGGCCTTGGCCTTGGCGATCGCGGCGAAGGCGGCCAGCGCGTCGTGCCCGCCCTTGACATGGGCCGGGTCGGCTGTCGGCCCGACGATGATGAAATCGTTCCAGGCGATCTGCCGCCGGGTGATGCCATGTCCCTCTTCCATGAATTTCTGTTCGGCCTCGGGATCGTGGACCAGCACGAGATCGGCGTCGCCGCGCCGCGCCGTGTCGAGCGCCTGACCGGTGCCCTGCGCCAGGACGTGCACCGTGATGCCGCTCTTCCGGGTGAAGCCCGGCAGGATCGCGGCCAGCAGGCCCGAATTCTCCACCGAGGTCGTCGAGGCGAGGACGATCGAGCTCTGCGCCGGTTGGGCGGAACGCGAAACATTCAGCGGCAAAGCCGCGCCGAACACGGCGAGAACGACAACGAGCAGGCGATACACGATCGTTTTCCTCCGAGATTACCAGGTCGGACGGCCGGCGAGCGCAAAGGCCAGCGCGCTGATCATCACGGTCAGCCCGATCAGCACCAGCCCGAGCCCCAACGCCAGCGGCAGATTGCCCATGCTGGTCTCCAGCACGATCGCGGTCGTCATCGTCCGAGTATAGCCGGCGATGTTGCCGCCGACCACCAGGATCGCCCCGACCTCCGACATCGTGCGGCCAAACCCGGCCAGGACCGCGGTCAGCATGCTGAGCCGGCCCATCGCGATCAAGACCGGCACGGCGCGCCACTTGCTGGCGCCGAGATCCATCAGCGCATCGCCAAACGCGGCCCACAGCTCCTCGGTGGCGCGATGGGTCAGCGCGACGACGATCGGGAAGGCCAGCACCGCCTGGGCGATGACCATCGCCGCCGGAGTGAACAGGAGCCCGAGCCCCCCCAGCGGCCCCGAATGCGACAGCAATAGATAAAGCCCCAGCCCGACCACCGCCGGCGGCAGCCCCAACAGCGCATTGGCCGTGACG
>DATLRS010000128.1:0-15716 GCA_035534535.1 Allostellaceae bacterium
GGTTTGACCTCGGCTTATCCACGAGCGATCGTCTATGGGAGGACGATCTCGACCCGGCGGTTCTGCGGTTCGCGCACGCCGTCGGCGGTCGGGACGCGGTTGTCGTTCTCGCCGCGGCAGCTGACCATCATCGCCTGGCGCGGCACGCCGAGGCGGACCATCGCGTTGGCGACGTTGTTGGCGCGCCGTTCAGAGAGCCGCTGGTTGTACCCGGGTGAGCCCGACCGGTCGGTGTACCCGGTAACCTGGATCGTCACCGGCGCACCGCTGTGGAACGCTGCAGCCGCCTGCTGCACGATCTGCATGCCTTCCGGCGTGATCGTGTCCCGGTCCCAATCAAAGAACACCAGGAACACCTTGCGCATCATCGGCGGCGGCGCGGGCGGCGCCGGCGGCGCTGCCACCACCGGCGGCGGTGCGCCAAACCGCAGCGTCAAGCTCGCCACGAGGCTATGCGTCGAATACCCCGAGGTGTAGGACGCGCCGGCAATTCCGGCGTTCTGAGCGCCCGAGCCGCCAAACTTGAAGCTCGGATCGGTCGTCCCGAGATAGCGGTAATCGAGGTCAAACGCCAACGCCGGGTTGATGTTGTAGCGCACGCCGGCGATCGCCTGATAGCCGAACTGCCAGCTATCGCTGCTGGCGAACGTGCCCCTCCCCGGGACCGACCAGCCGTCATGCAGCTCCACCGCGCCGATGCCGACGCCGAGATGCGGCGTCACCGGCCAGCCGAGGTTGAAGTCGTAGATCGCGTTGGTCATCAACGCGTACCCAGTGCGATTGCCGTCAGTGCCTTTGTGAAATCCGTAGACGGTGGCGCCGTCGATGCCGTTCTGACGGAAGTTGAATTCCTCTTCGAGCCGCCACGGCCCCCATTCGTAGCCGGCGCGGACGCCGACATTATAGCCGTCGCTGAAATTCTGTTCGACGACCGTGCCGGGCGCTGACCCACTCTGAGGGGTTTCCAGGCTGGTCCAGCCGCCTTCGCCGCCGAAGTAGAAGGCCCCCGGCCCGGCTGGCGACGCGAACATCTGTGCCTGCGCGTTCCCCCAACTCAACGCCAGGGCGAGCGCAGCACCGGCACCAATTAGAAAGCGGCTTCTCATTCCCCTACCTCCGGCCACAAAAACGCGAACAGCGGCTGTTAGTCCGCCATCGCCGCGCTATGATTAGCATCCACTTTTGAGATGGCAACCGGTTTCTGGTTCGCCAAGACCGCTAATCGGGCTGCCACAGCACATTGCCCGGCACAGCGACATTCGCGCAACAGTTTGCCTGCAAAGGGGCGGATTCGCGCCTATCGTATAGCGGCATTTTCGCAACACTCGGCGCAGCGACCGGCCTCGTCGGGGTGTCCCAACTGTTTGATTCACCGGCGCTGCGACCGGGCGTGCCCGGTCGCCGGTGCCATTCCAATCCAGTTCAAGCGCTCGCGCAACCCCTCGCTCGGCGAATCGCCCGGCGCCCGCGGCGCGGTATTGGGCGGGGTTGATCGCCGTCCGTTCAGCCTTCCCTGTCGCGCGCCCCGTCGCCCGCCCCGTCGCCCAGCGACAACAGCGTTGCATTGCCGCCCGCCGCGGTGGTGTCGACCGACACCGTTCGCTCGGTGGCGAAGCGATGCAGATAGCGCGGCCCGCCGGCCTTCGGTCCGGTGCCGCTCAAGCGCTCGCCGCCAAACGGCTGCGCGCCGACCACCGCGCCGATCATCGTGCGGTTGACATAGTTGTTACCGATGCCGAGCCGGCCGAGGATCTGCCGCACCGTGTCGTCGATGCGGCTGTGGATGCCGAGGGTCAGCGCGTAGCCGGTCGCGGCGATCTCGTCGAGCACCGCATCGAGCGCCCCGGCCGGCCAGCGGATGACATGCAGGATCGGCCCGAACACCTCGCGCTCGACGCGCTTTGCCGAATCGATCTCGAAGGCGCGTGGCGCGAAAAAGGTGCCGTGTTCGGTTCCCGGCGGCAGCGGGTATTGATAAAGCAGCCGGCCGTCGCGCGTCATGCGCTCGGCGTGACGCTGCAAATCCAGCCGCGCCGCCGCGTCGATGACCGGGCCGATATCGCTGGCGAGCAATGCCGGATCGCCGATCGTAAGCTCGGCCATCGCACCGGCCAGCATCGCCAGGATGCGTCCGGCGATGTCCTCCTGCAGATAGAGAAGGCGCAGCGCCGAGCAGCGCTGGCCGGCGCTGTCGAAGGCCGAAATCAGCACGTCACCGACGACCTGCTCGGGCAATGCCGACGAATCGACGATCATCGCGTTCTGTCCGCCGGTTTCGGCGATCAGCGGCACAATCGGCCCGGGGCGCGCCGCCAGCGCGCGGTTGATGGCCCGCGCCGTGTCGGTCGAGCCGGTAAAGGCGATGCCGGCGATCCGCGGATCGGCGACGAGGGCCGCGCCGACCCTCTCGCCGGGGCCGGGCAGCAGGTGCAGCACCTCGCCCGGGATGCCGGCCGCCAGCAGATGGCGCACCGCCGCGGCGGCGACCAGCGGGGTCTGCTCGGCCGGCTTGGCGATGACCGCATTGCCGGCGGCGAGCGCCGCGGCGACCTGCCCGGTGAAGATCGCCAGCGGGAAGTTCCACGGCGAGATCGCGGCAAAGACGCCGCGACCGTGCAGCGCGATCTCGTTGCGCTCGCCGGTCGGGCCGGGCAGCCGCTCGGGAGTCGCGAAATCGGCGCGGGCGCGGGCCGCGTAATAGCGCAGATAATCGGCCGCCTCGCGGACCTCCGACAAGGCCGCAGGGATGGTGCGGCCGCCTTCGCGGACGATCAGCGCCATCAGCTCGGTGCGGTGGGTTTCGTAGCGGTCGGCGGCGGCCTCCAGCATCCCGGCGCGCGAATCGGCCGGCATCGCGTCCCAGACCGGCGCGGCGCCGGCGGCGGCGGCGAGCGCCGCTTCGACCGCCGGCATCGCGGCATCGGTGACGCTGCCGATCTGGCGCCGTCGGTCGCTCGGATCGAACACCGCTGCGCCCGCCGCCGCGAGTTCCTTGCCGCCGACGATTGGCCCGGCTAACCACGGCACGCGCACCGCCGCGAGCAGTTCCTCCCGCAGCCCGGCCAGGGCGCGCGGCTCGCCGAGGTCGAGCCCCGCCGAATTGCGCCGCCCCGGCCGGAACAGGTCGCGCGGCAGCGGAATGCGCGGATGCGGCTTGGCCGGCAGGGCGGCGAGCGCCGCGAGTGGGTCGGCAACGATCTCCTCGATCGGCGCGCGCTCGTCGACGATGCGGTTGACGAACGAGCTGTTGGCGCCGTTTTCGAGGAGCCGCCGCACCAGATAGGCGAGCAGATCCTCGTGGCTGCCGACCGGGGCGTAAACCCGGCACGGACGATCCAGCTTGGCGGCGCCGACCACCTCGGCGTAGAGCGCCTCGCCCATGCCGTGCAGGCGCTGGAACTCCCAATCTCCGCGCCCCTTGGCCAGTTCGAGAATGGCGGCGAGGGTCTGGGCGTTGTGGGTGGCGAATTGCGGGTAGAAGGCCGGGCCGGCGGCGATCACCCGCTTGGCGCAGGCGAGGTAGGAGACATCGGTTGCCACCTTGCGGGTGAAGACCGGATAGGAATCGAGCCCGCGCTCCTGCGCCCGCTTGATCTCGCTGTCCCAGTAGGCGCCCTTGACGAGCCGCAGCATCAGCCGGCGGCGCCCCCGGCCGGCCAGCTCGGCGAGCCAGTCGACAAGCGCCAGCGCCCGCTTCTGGTAGGCCTGCACGGCGAGGCCGAGCCCGTCCCAGCCGGCGAGGTCGGGGGTGAGCGCCAAGGCCTCGACGAGGTCGAGCGAGAGTTCGAGGCGGTCGGCCTCCTCGGCGTCGATCGTCAAGCCGATGCCGGCCGCACGCGCCTCACGCGCGAGGCCGAGCAGCGAGGGCAGCAATTCGGCCATGACCCGGCCGTGCTGCGCCATCTCGTAGCGCGGGTGCAGCGCCGACAATTTGACCGATAGGCCGGGCGCCGCCGCGATCGGCCGTCCGGCGGCTTCCCGGGCGAGCGCAGCGATGGCGTGCTGATAGGCGGCGCGGTAGCGCGCGGCGTCGGCGCTGGTGCGTGCCGCCTCGCCGAGCATGTCGAAGGAATGACGGTAGCCGTGCCGCCCCTCGGACCGAGATGCGGCGCGCGCCCGCTGCAAGGCCTCCTCGATCGTGCGCCCCATGATGAACTGGTCGGCGAGGATGCGCATCGCGGCGGTCACCGCCTGACGCCACACCGGCTCGCTCGAACGCGCGACGAAACGGCGCAAGGTGGCGCCGAGATCGGCGTCGGCGCGATCCTGGCGCAACAGGCGGCCGGTCAGCATCAGCGCCCAGGTCGAGGCGTTGACGAACAGCGAGCCGGAATGGCCGAGATGGGCCTGCCAGTCGGCGGCAGCGATCTTGTCGCGGATCAGACGGTCGACGGTGTCGGCATCGGGGATGCGCAACAACGCCTCGGCGAGGCACATCAGCGCGACGCCCTCGGGCGAGGACAGCGCGTATTCCTGCATAAAGGCGTCGAGCCCGCCCTTGCCGAGCCGCTCGCGGCGCACCGCGGCGACAAGCCGGCGCGCCGTCTGGGCGATGCGTTCGGTCGCCTCGGCCGGCAGCGCCGCGGCGGCAAGAGCGATGGCGTCGGCTGCGGCCTCGTCGCGGCGATGGGCGTCGCCGATCGCCGCGCGCAGCGGAGTTTCAGGTGGCGGCGGCGCGGTGACGACAAACTCCATGGGCGTAAGACGACCGGTTGCCAGGCTGCGCGCTAACGCGCTACAGCGCCCGCCGCGCCTTCAGCGCCGCGGTCAGGGTGCCGTCGTCGAGGTAGTCGAGTTCGCCGCCGATCGGCACGCCTTGTGCGAGGCGCGAGATGCGCGCGCCGGTCCCGGCGGCGCGGTCGGCGATGTAATGCGCCGTCGTCTGGCCTTCGACCGTGGCGTTGAGGGCGAGAATCAGTTCGCTGTCGGGGCCGAGCCTTGCGGTCAGCCGCGCGATGTTGAGTTCGTCGGGGCCGATCCCGTCCAATGCCGACAGCGTGCCGCCGAGGACGTGATAGCGGCCGCGGAAGGCGCCCGTGCGTTCAAGCGCCCAGAGGTCGGCAAGATCCTCGACGACGCAGATCGCCGCGGCGTCGCGCTCGGGATCGCGGCAGATCGCGCAGGGATCGGCGCTGTCGAGATTGCCGCAGGTGGAGCACGGCCGGATCGCCGCCGCCGCGGCACCCAATGCCGCCGCCAGGGGCTGCATCACCTGCTCGCGACGCTTCAACAGGAACAGCGCGGCGCGCCGCGCCGAGCGCGGCCCGAGCCCCGGCAGCCGGGCGAGCAGCTGGATCAGCGTGTCGAGTTCAGACATCGCCACGCGAGGCGGGCGCCGGCCTCCTCGTTCAAAACGGCAATTTCATGCCGCCGGGCAGAGCAAGGCCGCCGGTCAGCTTTTGCATCTCGGCTTCGGAATAGGCGTTGACCTTCTGCCGGGCGTCGTTGAACGCGGCGAGGAGCAAATCTTCCAGCACCTCGACCTCGGCGGGATCGACCGCCGCCTTGTCGATCCTGACCTTTTTCACATCGCCCTTGCCGTTGAGCGTCACCGCGACCATGCCGCCGCCGGCCGCCCCGGTCATCTCGACGGCTTCGAGCTGCGCCTGCATCTCGGCCATCTTCTGCTGCATCTGCTGGGCCTGTTTCATCAGCTGGCCGAGGTTCTTCATGAGTCGTCCTCTCCTCCACTCGCCGCATCATCGCCGGCCGGCTCACCGAGATCATCCTCCGCCGCATCGCTGCCGGCGTCGGCCGCGGCGAAGCGCTCGCGCACCGCCGCGATCGTCGCGCCGGGGAACGTCTCCAATACTGCCCGGACCAACGGGTGCACCGCGACCTCGTCCCGCAGCTCGCTGCTGCGCCGCGCCTCCGCCTCCGCCAGGGTCGGCGCCCCCGCGGCCTGCGAGACCGCGACCACCCAGCGAATGCCGGTCCACTCGCCGAGCAGCTGACCGAGGCGGTTGGCGAGGTCGCGCGGCGCACCCGGCTCGGGGCGGAACTCGATGCGCCCGGGCTCGAACGCGACGAGATGCACCTGCGACCACAAATGCGAGCGCAGCAATGCCTCGCGCCGCTGGTCGAACAGCGCGATGACCTCGGCGAAGCTTTGCGGCGGCGGGTCGAGTGCGACACTCGGCGCCGGCTCGACGGTCGCATGCGGCGGCGCTTCCGGCGCCGGGCGCGGTGCGGCGGCGGCGACCGCGCTTTCGATGCGCCGCGCACTCGGCGGTGGCGGGGCGGCGGCGGCCGGCGCGGCTGCGCTGGCAGCGGGGGCGGCGGCAGAGGGGGCGGCGGCGTGCGGCCGCGGCGCTTCGCCGGCGCCCAGCGTGCGCACCAGATCGGCCGGCACCGGCAGATCGGCGACATAGGCGAGGCGCACCAGCACCATCGCGGCGGCCTGCGCCGGCGAGGGCGCCGTCTGCACCTCCTCGAGGCCTTTCAGCAGCATCTGCCAGGCGCGCGCCAGCACCGGCATCGTCAGCGCGGCGGCGAGCGGCCGGGCGCGCTCGCGTTCGCCCTCCTCGAGCGGGTCGCCGGCGCCGGCTTCGGGGGCGAGCTTCAGCCGGGTCACGAAATGCGCCAGATCCAGCAGATCCTGCAACACCATCAGCGGGTCGGCGCCGCCCTGGTAGAGGCTGTCCATGCGGTCGAGCGCGCCCGCGGCGTCGCCCCGCAGCACGGTCTCGAACAGGTCGAAGACCAGCCCGCGATCGGCGATGCCGAGCATGTCGCGCACCGCAATTTCCTCGATCGCTGCACCCGACAGCGCGATCGCCTGGTCGAGCAGCGAGAGGCCGTCGCGCACCGAGCCGTCGGCGGCGCGGGCGATGAGGCCGAGCGCCGCCGGCGCGACCGCGATCCCCTCTTCCTCGGCAATGCGCCGGTAATGCCGGACAAGCTGCTCGACCGGCACCCGGCGCAGCGCAAAGCGCTGGCAGCGCGACAGGACCGTCACCGGCACCTTGCGGACCTCCGTGGTCGCGAAGATGAAGATGACATCGGGCGGCGGCTCTTCGAGCGTCTTCAACAGCGCGTTGAAGGAATGGCCGGAGAGCATGTGAACTTCGTCGATGACGTAGACCTTGTAGCGCGCCGAAACCGGCCGATAGCGCACGCCGTCCAACAGCTCGCGCATCTTGTCGACCTGGGTGTGCGAGGCGGCGTCCATCTCGATGACGTCGACGTGGCGGTCCTCGGCGATTCCGCGGCAATGGACGCACTCGCCGCAAGGCGCGATGGTCGGGCCGCCGGTGCCGTCGGGGCCGATGCAATTGAGGGCACGGGCGATGATCCGCGCCGTCGTCGTCTTGCCGACGCCGCGCACCCCGGTGAGGATGAAGGCATGCGCGACCCGCCCGGTCGCAATCGCGTTCGACAGGGTGCGGACCATCGCCTCCTGGCCGATCACCTCGGCGAAGCTCTGCGGCCGGTACTTCCTGGCGAGGACGCGATACGGGGTCGCAGGATCGGTCATGCTACGGCCGCTGGCCTCGGCGCGGGGCGGGGTGGGAGACCGGACAAACGACCCAGGCCGAAACTCGTTACGGCTGCTTCCTTCCGGACCTGACCGGGTTGGCGAGGGACCTGTCCGCCGCCGACCTCCCACGCCACTATATCAGGTGCCAAGGGCGGCGCGGCAAGTTTCGCCACGCCGCCGCCCAGCCCGGTGTTCGGCTCAGATCGGGCCGTTCGGCAGCACCAGCACCTTACCGTTGCGGCCGCCCTGCTGGGCGCGGACAAGCGCCGATCGGATCTCCTCGATCGGGAAGGTCGCGTCGATCGGCGCCTTGAGCACGCCGTCGCGCAGCTTCAGCGCGAGGTCGGCATAGAGCGCGCGCACCACCTCGGGCGAGCGTTTCGCCAGACCGTCGCCGAGCATGAAGCTGCAGAGCCTGATCCTGCGCCCGAGCGCGGCGCGGCTCATCACCGGGTCCGCGCCCGACATCGAGCCGTAGGTGACGACGACGCCGTCGTTGCCGACGCACTCGGCGATGCGCTTTGTCGCTTCGCCCGATACCGCGTCGATGCCGAGCCGGATCGGGCTGGTGCCGGCGGCGGCGCGGGCGCGTTCGGCGAGATCGGGGCCGTCCGCCAGCACGATATCGGCGCCGAGATCGCGCAGTTCGGCGGCGACATCGGCGCGCCGCACGACATTGATCGTGCGCACGCCGCGTCCCTTGGCGATGACGATCAGATGCCGGCCGACCGCCGAGTTGGCGACATTCTGGATCACCCAGTCGCCGGGGTTGAGCGCGACATGGTCCTCGAGCAGGAGCTGCGCCGTCGCCGGGTTGATGCGCAGCATCGCCGCCTGCTTGAGGTCGAGCCCGGAGGGGATCGGGATCGCATCGGCGGCGGCGACGCGCCGGCGTTGCGCCCAGTTCTCGCGCTGCATGTTGATCACCAGATCGCCCGGCCGCAGCGAGGTGACGCCGGCACCGACCGCCGTGACCCGGCCGACGCATTCCGCGCCCGGGGTTGCCGGCAATGGCGGATGCAGCCGATAACTGCCGCGGATCATCGACAGATCGGCCGGGTTGATCGGAAAGGCCAGCACGTCGAACACGATTTCGCCCGCGCCGGGCGCCCCGACATCGGGCGCCTCGAGGCAGCTCGCGACGTCTTGCGGCACGCCGTAGGCGGCGATCTCGACCTTCTTCATCGGCGTTCCCTCGAGTGTGGTTGCCTAGATTCTAGGCGGCTGGGAGCGGGTCAGCAATCGCTCATCGCGCATTCGACCGGGTACGCTCTTGGATCGCGGGCTGTAACGCGTTACATTGCGCAGATCGATCTGGAGAATTGCATGGCCGCGACCGCGGAAAGGATGAAGGCGATGCGCGAACGGCGGCGCACAGCCGGCTTGCGCGAATTGCGCCTCGTTGTGCCCGACGCTCGTTCGGCCGCCGTGCGTCGTCGAATTGCCGAGCAAGTCGCCCGTCTCGACACATGGGACGAAGAGGAGGCGATGGCATGGATAGAGGCCGTCTCCGAATTCGATAACGATGCGCCGGGGTGATGTGGTTGCGGTTGCCGTGCCGGGTGATTACGGAAAGCCTCGGCCGGCGGTGATCGTTCAGACCGATGCTCTCCCCGACGGCCATCCCTCGATCGTCGTATGTCAGATGACGTCGCGGCTGGTCGATGCCGCGGATTTCCGGCTCACTGTCGACCCGACCTCCGAGAATGGCTTGCGGACGCCATCGCAGGTGATGGCCGACAAGCCTGTCACGGTTCGGCGTGAACGGATAGGGCAACGGATCGGTCGGCTGGGAGCCGATGACATGGCCCGCCTCAACGCCGCCCTGGCATTCGTCATGGGGCTTGCGGATTAGCATCGGGCCCTCCGAGGCGGCAAATGGACAAGCCAAAATTTCAGCTGGAACGCGTCTCAGGGGCACCATTTTCCGATGCCGATGATATTGACCGATATTCGGCATGCGGCTGAGCTTGCTGGAACGAATGTCGTTTCTCAAAGGCTATATTCGGAATTCGGTAAATACGACCCCACAACTGCGTCGAGACGATTCGGGACTTGGAATAAGGCCGTTACAGCTGCTGGTTTAGTAACGTTTTGTAATTTCCGGCTATTCAGAGCGGCTTCGCAGCGATCGGCGAATTCGTCCGTACTGTCGCCCAGGACCGTTTCCCGCCCCGCTGCTACGGCAAGCTCTCCGACCCCGTGTAGCGGCGCCAGGCGCTCATCTGGATGGCCGAGGTGAGGCAGTGCACGACGACCGGCCTTGTCTTGACGGCGAAGGCGCGGGCGATGCCGTCGGCGACTTCGGCTTCCGTGCGGATCGTGATGCCCTCGGCGCCGAACGAGCGGCCCCAGGCGGCAAAATCGGGGTTGGTGAGGCGGGTGCCTTCCATGAACGGCCGCTCGGGGTAGCGCACATAGGAATGCATGCCGATCGTGCCGTACATCTGGTTGTCCGAGATGACCATGATCGGGTTGCCGCCATACTGCACCGCGGTCGCGATCTCGTTGCCCATCATCAGGGCGCCGCCGTCGCCGACAAAGGCGACCACCTGGGTGCCCGGCCGGCGCAACGCCGCCGCCACCGCCATCGGCATGCCCGAGCCCATCGCGCCGACCACCGACGATAGAAACACCTGCCCCTGGCGGAAGCCGATATAGCGATGCACAAAGCTGCCGAAATTGCCGGCGTCCGTCGTCACCGTGGCGTCGGGCGCGAGGTGCTTGTCAACCTCGCAGACGATCGCCGCGAAATTGACCCCGTCGGCGGTCGCCTCCCATTCCTTGGCGAGCAGCTTGTTATGGATCGCGTTGAGCCCGGCGACCCAGCCCCGGCGCTTTTGCGCGTCGGCCGGCGCGCCGCGCGCGAGCAGGGCGCGGATCACCTCATGCGGGCTGCACGGCATGCCGAGATCGGGGCGCCAGACGCGGCCGACCTCGTCGGCGTCCGGCCAGACATGGACGAACGGCAATTGCGGCTGCGGCGCCGCGGGGAAGCTGTAGGACTGGCTGACCGTGTCGGTCATCCGTTCGCCGAGGGCGACCATCAGATCAGCCTTCTTCATCTCGCCGAGCAGCGCCGGCGGCACCCGGATTCCCATATAGCCGCCGTAATTGGGATGCGTCGCATCAAACAGTTGCGGCCGGCGATGCGTCGGGCTGATCGGCAGGACCCATTCCTCGGCAAAGCGGTTGAGGTCGGCATAGGCCGTCCTGTCGGCCACCGCCTCGGCCATCAAGGCGCCGCCCACCAGGACGAGCGGCCGCTCGGCGCGCGCCAGCAGGCCGGCGAGCCGCTCGAGATCGGCGGCGCGCGGGCCGGCGCCGACATGCGGCCGCGGCGGGTTCAGCTCGGCGGCGGTCTCTTCGTCGAAAATGTCCTCGGGCAGGATCACCGCGACCGGCCCGGGCGTGCCGCTCTCGGCGAGGTGAAAGGCGCGGGCCATCGCTTCCGAGGCCTGCTCCGGCTCGTTGACCTCGATGACCGCCTTGGTCACATCCGACAGGAGGCGCGAATAATTCTGCTCCTGCAGCGCAAGGCGGCCGAAATCGGCGCGCTCGACCTGGCCGACCAGCATCACCAGCGGGGTCGCGTCGTGGTAGGCCGAATGCAGCGCCACCATCGCGTTCGACAGGCCCGGCCCGCGCGACACCATTGCAACGCCGGCGCGGTCGCGCAGCCGCCCGTCGGCCACCGCCATGTAGCCGGCGCCCGCTTCGTGGCGGCAGACGATGAGGCGCATCGAGTTGCGCTCGATGAGGGCGCTGGTCAGCCCGATATAGCTCTCGCCGGGGACGCAATAGACCTGATCGACATCGTGCGCTTCGAGGCTTTCGGCGAGGAGGCTCGCGACGGTACGGCTCATGGGCGGAATTTCCTTCTGTGCATTCATGCGCCCAGGGCGCGCGCCAAGGGCGCGGGCTAAGGGATAGCGCAACTCCCGCCGGCCCGAAAGGCGGCTCGCGCATCCGCGCGCTTGCCTCCGCCGCCGCCGCGGGCGCACGATTGCCCTATTCACCGCGGAGGCAAACATGAGCACGGCTGAGACGGGCTTTGCCCATCCCGAATTTCTGGTCGAGAGCGAGTGGCTGGCAGCCCATCTCGCCGACCCCAATCTGCGCATCTTCGACTGCACGGTCCACCTGATCCCCAACCCCGATATCGGCTACGTCGCCAAGCCCGGGCGCGAGGATTTCGAGAAGGGTCATATCCCGGGCGCGCAGTTCATCGATCTGCAGGCCGACCTCTCGGCGCCGCATCCGAAGCTGCGCTTCATGCTGCCGAGCGCCGAGGCATTTGCCGCGGCGATGGGCCGCTTCGGCGTCGGCAACGACGCGCGCGTCGTGATCTACAGCACGACGACGCCGCAATGGGCCAGCCGGGTGTGGTGGATGCTGCGCAATTACGGCTTCGACAACGCCGCGGTGCTGAATGGCGGCTTCAAGAAATGGGCAAGCGAAGGGCGTCCGATCGAAACCGGCGCGGCAAAGCCGCGCTCGCCCGCGACGTTCACGGTGCGCACCGACCGCAAGCTGATGGTCGGCAAGGAGGCGGTGCTGGCCGCGCTCGGCGACGGCGCCGTGTGCACGATCAACGCCTTGAGCCCGCAGCAGCACACCGGCACCGGCGGCACGGTCTACGGGCGCGTCGGGCGCATCGCCAAGACCGTCAACGTGCCGGCCGCCGCCTTGCTCGATCCGCAGACCGGCGCCTATCTGCCGGCGCCGCAATTGCGCGCCAGGTTCGACGCGGTCGGCGCTTTCGAGAAGCCGCGCGTCATCACCTATTGCGGCGGCGGCATCGCGGCGAGTTCGGACGCGCTCGTCCTCACCATGCTCGGCCACCCCGATGTGCGGCTCTACGACGCCTCAATGTCGGAATGGTCGAACGAGCCGAGCCTGCCGATGGAAACCGGGGAATAGCGCGATGCCCGGCTTCCGCCCGTCGCACGACCTCGAGATGCATTACGAGGTCGACGATTTCACCGACCCGTGGCGCCGGCCCGAGACGATCCTCCTCTTGCACGGCAACGCCGAGAGCGGTGCCGCTTGGTATGCCTGGGTCCCGGCGTTGGCGCGGCAGTACCGGGTCGTGCGGCCCGACATGCGCGGCTTCGGCCGCTCGACGGCAATGCCGAGCGACTACAAATGGACGCTCGACCGGCTGATCGAGGATTTCTGCCTGCTGATGGACCATCTCGGCATCGACCGCTTCCATCTGGTCGGCGCCAAGATCGGCGGCACGATCGCCCGCGTCTTCGCCGCGCGCCGGCCCGAGCGGGTCAAGACGCTGACCGTCGTCGGTACGCCGCCGCCGCTGCGCCCCGGCGCCAAGGAAAGCGTCCCGGCGCTCGTCGAGCTGTTCGAGACGCACGGGGTCGAGCATTGGGCACGCCAGAACATGGCTAACCGGCTCGGCGGCGCCTTTCCGCCCGAGGGCTTCGAGTGGTGGTGCAAGTTCATGGGCCGCACCGCGGTGTCGACCCAGCTCGGCTTCATGGGGACGATCGCCTGCGCCGACATTCGCGCCGATCTGCCCAAGATCGCCTGCCCGACCCTCGTCATCACCACCGCGGAGAGCGGCCTGGCGAGCGTCGAGGCGACGCGCGCCTGGCAGCAGCAGATCGCGGGTTCGGAACTTCTCGTGCTGCCCGGCAACTCCTACCACGTCGCCGCGACGCATGCCGATCAGAGCGCCCGCGCGACGCTCGACTTCCTCGCCCGCAACGGCGCCTAGGCAAGATTCGTTTGGCTGGGCCAGTGTTGACCGGCCGGCCCGCCCCTCACCCTGCCCTCTCCCCGCAAGCGGGGCGAGGGTTCAGGAGCTACGCCCGGCTTCTCCCTCGCCCCGCTTGCGGGGAGAGGGTTGGGGTGAGGGGCTGATCGCCGCCGGCCCAGCAATCGTGTGACAATCGCTCAATTGCTGCCCAGGTGCTGAATTGCTGCCCAGGCGGTCAGGCCCCGAGACCGCAGGCGATGGCGTTGCGCAACAGGGTCGTGAACCCGTCGGTTTCCCACGGGGCACGGAAGGTGGGCGGCGTCTTGTCCGTGGGATCGAAGGGCCGCGCCGCGCGGATCGCCGGGTTGTGGCAATGCCCGAGGGCGTAGTAGGTGACGCCGCCGGCGCCGACCGCGCGGCTGTAGCCGATGACCCGGGTCCTGCCGTCGGGTTGCAGCGAGGTGTCGGACGGATAGAGGACGCCGATCGCGGATGACGCGGCCGGGCCGTAATCGGCGGTCAAGAGGATCTGCGTCGCGCCGGGGTCTTGCAACTCGATGAAATAGGGCTCGTCCTCGACGACAAACGAGGCGCCGAGGCCGCGTGTCAGCGGCGAGTCGGTGGCGCGCACGTCAACGCGAAACTCGCAGATCGGCGGATGGGTCAGAAAGCGGCTGCCGAGCAGGGCGTGGTGCTCGGTCTTGATGGTGCGCCGCATGCGCGCGCCCTCGACCCGCTCGGCGCGGCCGCCGCTGGTGCCGTGCAGGCCGAGCCAGTGCCCGCCGGCCTCCAGCCAGTGCTGCAACGCGCGGCATTGCCCGGCATCGGGATAGGGGCCGGCGACATAGGTGATCAGCAACCCGCTGACCGGCAGCCATTTCTCGATATCGGTGAAGTCGTTGGCGACCGAGGCCGGGACGCTTTGTTCGGCCAGCAGCCCGAGCAGCCGCAGCCGCGCATAGTCGTGGTCGTGCCCACCCATCGAGCCGGGCGGAAAACCGCCGGTGATCAGATGGGCGCGGCCGGATTTCGCTTCTGTCATCGGATCCCCTCCTCGCTGTGCGGCGCCGCGAAAGCGCCTGCGCATCGGCCTGCCGGCCGTTTATGATCGCCCCGGCTATTTAGGCCCAACCGGGAGGGAACGTCATGTACAAAGCCTCGGCCGACATCCTGCTGCCGACCTCGATCATCGGCTCGTTGCCGCGGCCGGCCTGGCACACCGCTTCGCTCGGCAACCGCAGCTTTGTCGAGGCGATGGTCAACGCCCGCTGGCGCGAGCAATACGAGGATGCCGTATCGACCCATCTGCGCGCCCAGGAGATTGCCGGGCTCGACATCTGCACCGATGGCGATGCGCATTACGACGAGGAGGTCGGCGGCTTCAGCTGGCAGAGCTATCCCTTGACCCACATGGCCGGGCTGTCGCGCGAGGCGGAGTTGACGCCGCCCGCGGTCGCCGCCGCCGCGCCGCCGCGCGGGTATATTCTGCACGACCAGCTCGAGGCCCGCGTCCTGCCGCGCATCACCGGGCCGCTCGGCCCCGGCAACCTGCAATACGCGCAGATGTGGCGGGTGGCGCAGCGGCTGACCCGCCGGCCGGTCAAGTTCGGCACGATCCTGCCGGAACTGCTCGCCGCCGCGGTCGCCGACGACTACTACAAGGACCCGGTCGAGCGCTGCTGGGCGTTCAGCGAGGCGCTCAACCAGGAACTGAATACGCTGGCCGATGCCGGCTGCCCGGTCATCCAGCTCGAAGAGCCGCAAATCCACATGGTGCCGGTGCGCGGCAAGCCGTTCGGCCGGCTCGACACCGCCGACCTCGTCAAGCTGTTCAACAACACGGTCAAGGGGCTGCGCGGCAAGACCGAAGTGTGGTGCCACACCTGCTGGGGCAACCCGGCGCAGCAGCGGATCTTCCGCGACATCCAGAGCTACCAGCCGACGCTGGCGGCGTTGAACGAGGTCGACGCCGACGCACTGACCTTCGAGACCTGCTCGTCCGGCACCGGCGATCTCGCGGCGATCGGCAACATCGTCACCGACAAGAAGGTCGTGATCGGCGTCGTCGACCATCACACGCTGCAGATCGAGCGGCCGGATCAGGTCGCCGAGTTGATCCGCGAGGCGTTGCAGCATATCCCGGCGGCGCGGCTGGTCATCTCGTCGGATTGCGGCATGGGCCGCGAAGGCATGAGCCGACGCCACGCGCAATACAAGATGGTGGCGATGGTGCTCGGCACCAACATGGTGCGCCGGGAACTCGGCCTGCCCGAGGCCGAGTGCCTGGCCGCCGACCCGCGCTACTCGCTGGCGACGCCAGCCGGGGCGACGCCAGCGGGCGGGTAGCGCTTCAGCCGCGTCTCAGGATTGCGGCATCGGCATCGGGCCTTCCGAGCCGCGCCGCATGTCGGCCATGAACTGGTCGAACTCGACCTTGTCCTTGGCGCGGCGCAGCCGGTCGAGAAATTCGCGGAACTGGCGCTCTTCTTCTTCGAGGCGGCGCAGCGTCTCGGCGCG
>DATLRS010000129.1:0-11416 GCA_035534535.1 Allostellaceae bacterium
TTGCCGATCTTGATCTCGGTGTCGGTGACGCCGGGACCGTATTGCTTGGCGGCGCGGGCCGGCCGCGCGCTCAGGATCGGGACGCCGAACGCCAGCGCGGCCGGCGCTGCGGCCAAGATGGTGCGGCGCGTCAGATGCTTCATGCGAATCTCCCCTCGTGGAATGTGGCCCGCGGCCCGATGACTAGCGATTGCGCAGTCGCGACAGATACGCAACCGCAAACCGCGTAAATCCAGCGGCGCCAGACGGCATGGCAAAAACAACCAGCAGCATGATGACGCCATAGACCGCGCCAGCCAACCCCCGCGAAACGCTTTCGGCGATGTTCGGCACATAGAGCACGAACAAGCCGCCGAACAGGCAGCCCGGCAGCGAACCCATGCCGCCGAGGATGAGACCGACGAGGAACGAGATCGACAGGAACAGGCTAAAGCTGTCCGGGGCGACAAACTGCACCGCGAGCGCACCAAGGGCGCCCGCGATCCCGGTATAGAGTGCGCTGAAGCCAAAGGTCAGCGTCTTGTAGAGCGGCGCGTTGATCCCCATCGCCGCTGCGGCGATCGGATTGTCGCGGATCGCCATGATGGCGCGCCCAGTGCGGCTCTTTACCAGGCTCGCCGCGCCAGCAAACATCACCAGCACGACCGCCAGCGTGAAATAATACAGCCATCGATCGGCACCGATGGGCAGGAAAGCGGGCGCATCCGGCTGATCGACGACGATGCCCTGCACCCCGCCGGTCCATCCTTCGAAACCGTGGAATTTCAGGAGCTGCGGCAGCGCCACCGCCGCCGCGAAGGTGACCAGCGCGAGATAAAGGCCTTGCAGGCGCAACGCCGGCAGCCCAAACAGGAAACCGACGACAAAACAGACGCCGCCCGCCGCCGGCAGGGTCCAGTAATAGGCGATGCCGTAGCGCTGCATCAGGATCGCCGTGACATAGGCGCCCAGACCGTAGAAAGCGCCGTGCCCCACCGAGAACTGGCCGCTAAAGCCGGTCAGCAGGTTGAGGCCGAGGATCGCCAGCCCGTAGATCATCACCTGCGTCAACTGGAAGACGACAAAGCCATGGAAGTAGAAGGGCAGCACCACCGCCACCGCCACAACGCCCGCCAGCACCCAATGGCGCGCCGCCGGCCTCGCTCTGCGCGGGGCGGCGCTCGCGACAGCGGCGGCGGGGAACGGCACGGTATCGTTTTGCGGTGTCGTCATACCCGGCTCACTGCGCTGCGGCCAAAGAGACCCGCCGGCCGCACCATCAGCACCGCGACGATCACCACCAGCGCGATCGTCAGCTTCAGGTCGCGGCCGACATAGGGGATGTAGGTGCCAGCCAGATTCTCGATGATCCCGACGGCGAACCCGCCAAGCACCGCGCCGCCCGGGCTCGTCAACCCGCCGAGTACGGCGCCGGCAAAGCCGTAAAGCAGCACCCCGAACATCATGTTCGGATCGAGAAACACGACCGGCGCGATCAGCATGCCGGCGACGGCGCCGATCGCCGCCGCGATACCCCAGCCGAGCGCCGTCATCCAGCCGACCCGGATGCCGACGAGGCGGGCCGATTCGGGATTGTGGGCGGCGGCGCGCATCGCCAGCCCGAGCCGCGTACCCCGGAAGAACAGATAAAGGAATCCCAACAGCAGCCCGGTCACCGCGATCATCCCGGCTTCATGGGCGTCGATCAGCACGCTGCCGAACATTGGCTTGGTGCCGAACGGCGTCGGGAAGGTTTTGATCGTATAATCCCACAAGTAGCCGTCGAGGCTGTTCAAGATGCTGAACAGGGCAATGAAGGCGACGAGATTAGCCAGGATCGACGCGTTATGCAGCGGCTTGAACAGGATCCGCTCGATCACGACGCCGCCGATGAACGACAGGATCACCGTGGCCACAAAGGCCACCCAATAGGGGGTGCCCCAGGCAATCAGCTGCCAGGCGACATAAGCCGAGAACGTCGCCATCTCACCTTGCGCAAAATTGAGGTGGTCGATCGCCAGAAAGATCATCACCACCGCGAGCGCCATGCCGGCATAGATCGCCCCGTTGGCGAGGCCAGCCATCACCTGCTGCAGCAAAAGTTGCATCGCCAGCCTCCGCTCAATAGCCGAGATAGGAGCGGCGGATCGACTCGTCGGCGCCGATCACCGCGGCCGCCGCATCCATCACGACCCGCCCGGTTTCGAGCAGATAGGCGTGTTCGGCCAGGTCAAGCGCCAGGGCGGCATTCTGCTCGACGATCAACATCGCCACGCCCATCTCGCGATTGACCTGGCGCAGGATCTCGAACAATTCCTCGACGATCAGCGGCGCAAGGCCGAACGAGGGCTCGTCGAGCAACATCAGCCGGGGGCGCAGCATCAGCGCGCGGCCGACCGCCAGCATCTGCTGTTCGCCGCCCGACAGCGTGCCGGCTTGTTGCCGGCGGCGCTCCCTGAGACGCGGGAAATGGTCGAAAACCCGCTCGATATCGGTGGCGATCGCGGCCCGGTTGCGGCGGGTGATTGCGCCGAGCTGCAGGTTCTCCTCGACGCTGACGCGCAAAAACGTGCCGCGCCCGTCAGGGACGTGGGCGATGCCGAGGCGCACGATGTCTTCGGTCGCCCAACCGCTGATGCGGCGGCCGTCAAAGCGGATCTCGCCACCCGTGCGCACCATGCCGCACAGCGCGCGCAGTACCGTCGTCTTGCCGGCGCCATTGGCCCCGAGCAGGGTGCGCACATGGCCCTCTTCGATCGCGAACGCAACGTCGAAGAGCGCCTGCTGCTGGCCGTAAAAGGCGTCGAGTCGCTCGACTTCGAGCATCATCGGGCGAGTTCCCCGACAGCCTGATGGCCGGCCCGCTCCTTGCCGGTACCGAGATACGCCTCAATCACGGCCTCGTCCTGCTGGATCGCCGCCGGCGTGCCCTCGGCGATCTTGCGGCCGAAATCGAGCGCGACGACGTTGTCGGACACCGACATCACCAGGTTCATGTGATGCTCGACGAGCAGCACCGTGACGTGGCGCTCGTCGCGGACCCGGCGAATGAGCGCGCCGAGTTCGGCGACCTCACTGTGGTTGAGGCCGCCGGCGGGTTCGTCGAGCAGCAGCAGCCGCGGGTTTCCAGCCAGCGCCCGCGCCAATTCGACGCGCTTGCGCGTGCCGAGCGGCAGCCCTGCGGCGGGGCGCAACGCGACGTCTTCGAGGTCGAGCATGCGCAGCAGCGACCATGCGGCCTCGCTCAGCACCGCCTCCTGCCGGCGCACCCACGGCAGGTGGAGGGTGTCGCTGATGAAATCGCTGCGGCTATGGGCATGGCCGCCGATGCGGACGTTGTCGAGCACCGATTGACCCGCGAACAACGCGATGTTCTGGAAGGTCCGCCCGATGCCGATCTCGGCAATGCGGTGCGGCGCTCGCGCCAGCATCGAGCGGCCTTCGAACAGGATATTGCCGCGATCGGGGGTGTAGAGCCGGCTGACGCAGTTGAACAGGGTCGTCTTGCCGGCGCCGTTCGGCCCGATCAGCCCGAGGATCTGGCCCTCCGCGATATTGAAGGAGACGCCATCGAGGGCGACAATGCCGCCAAAGCGCAGGGCAATATCGCGGATTTCGAGCAGCGGCGCGCGCGCGGGGTCGCGGACGGGCGTCGGCGCAGCCGCGATATCGGCGTTAGCCACAGCCGCCCGTCGATTGCGGTAACGTGCGCGCACCGTCCATGGTGTCTCTTCCCTGTTCCGCCATTACGTCTGGTCGGCGCGACCCTGCCGACCGCAAGTCGGCAAGTCAAGGCGGTATCGCGCGCCGCAGCGTCGAGGCGGCCGCACCGCGCCCGGCCCCGGCGGCGACGTATGCGTCGTGCGCGGCGCCGCTAAAAGCGCTTCAACAGGCGGTCGAGATAATCCAGCTCGATCTGCGGTCGCGAGCGTTCGCCGGCGCGGCGCCGCAATTCGTCGAGGATCTCTCGCGACTTCTGCAGCAGGGTTTTGTCGGGAATTTTGACGTCGCCGAGATCGTAGGCGCCGCCGTTCGACAGCGGGCGTCCGAACGGGTCGCGCTCGCCGCGCTCGGGCGAATCGCGATCGGTCGCGCCGATCTCGCCGCCATTCGGCTGTGGGCCTTGCAGGCGCTGCCGCAATTGCCGGGAAAAGTCGCGCGCGGCCTGCTGCAACTGGTCGAGCGCGTCGGTCTGCGGCGCGATCGCCTGGCCCGGCCGGTCGCGCTGCAACGCGCCGGCGGCGTCGTGCATCGCCCGCTCGGCGCGGCCGAACGGCGCCGGGATATCGCCCAGCCCGTCGGCGAGGTGGCGCATGATCTCGCCGAGCTGATGACGCAAGGCCTCCTGCTGGCCGGCGGCTTGACCCATCTCGCCGACCAGCCCGGAATCGCCCGGTCGGCTGCCCGGTCGGCTGCCCGGCGGCCCCGACTCCACGCTGGGCGGGCCGTCGGTGCCGGGCTGTCCCGGCTGGCGCCGGGCCCGGAAGCTGCGGTCGAGCAGCTGCTGCTGGCGCTGCATCATCTCGTGCAGGTCGTGCATCATTTGCTGCGCCTGGTGGTTGCCCTGCTGCCTCTCGCCGGGGCGGGCGGCGCGCAGGTTTTCCAGCAGGTTCTGCAGCTGCGACAGCAGCTCGCGCGCCTGCTCGCGATTGCCGTTGCGCGCCAACTCGCGGGCGCGGTCGAGCATGTTCTGCAGATCGCGGCTGGTCAGCACCTGTGCCGGGTCGGCCGGGGTCGCCGCCTCGTTCGGGTGCTGCTGCGCCTTCTGCGCCAGCGCCTGCATGTAGCGGTCGAGCGCCTGGCGCAGCTGCTGCATCAGCCGCTCGATCTCGGCATCGGGCGCCCCCTTGGCAAGGGCATCCTGCAGCTGCCGCTGCACCCGGCGCAGGTCGCGCTCGACCAGCGACATGTTGCCGTCCTCGATGCGCAGCGCGGTATCCCACAACAGCCGCTCGACCACCGCGATCGAATCCTTGCCGACCGGCGCGCGCAGCTGGTCCTGCGCGACGCGCAAAGCGAGGTAGACGACGGCGTCGTCGCGGTAGAGCGCCGGCCGCTTGTTGAGATCGCCGAGGATCTCGGCGACCGGCTCGGGGGCCGTCGGATCCTTCACCAGCTCCTTGCGCTGGTCGATGATCGCGCGCGCCACCGGGTTGTGAAAGACCCGCTCGGGCAACACCATCCGCAGCGGCGGGCTTGCGCCGCTCTGGCCGATCGCGTCGGTCGCGGTGAGGCGGATTTCGACCGGCAGGCCGGCCCAGGGATGCGGCGTCAGATCGTGATAGCTGGTCGCCTCGGCCTTTTTCAGGTGCAGCCCCGGCAACGGCAATTCGAGCCGGATCGTCTCGTGCGGATTGCCGCCCTGGCGGCGGATCACCGCCGTGACGCTTTCGACCCCGTAATCGTCCCCGGCCCGGTAATCGAGGCGCAGCGCGGCGCGCGGCGTGGCGGCGGGCGGCCGGGCAAAGGCGATCGTCGGCGGGTTGTCGGCGACGATCTCGATCGGCCAGCGGCCGAGCACCGTGCCGTCCTGGCTCAGCGTCAACCGGGCGCCGCGGGTCAGCGTCGCCTGAAAGCGGAAATTGTGCTTGTCGACCGCAGCAAAATCGCGGGCGGCACGGTCGATCGCGAGGCGCGGCACCGCGTCGCCGCCATGCACCTGCGCCAGGAGGACGCTGCCGGTCGCGACCTTTACCGTCGCGTGGTCGCCTTCCCGCAGGAATTGCGGCGGCAGCCCGGTATATTCGGGCGGCGTCAGCCACAGATCGAAGCTCGTCGCGGCCGCCGCCGCGCCGCCGTCGAGCCGCGGCATCACGGCGCGCGCCAGCCGGTCGCGCCAATCGGCACCGGCGTCGATCGCGCCGAGCAGCAAGAGGATCGCCAGCACCGAGCGCACGCCCCACGGGTCATGCCGCGACAGCCCGGCTGCCGGCCAGCCGACGCGCAGGCGGCGCAGCGCCGCCGCCATGCGCTCCTGGTGCGCCGCCCACAACGCCGCCGCCGGGCCGTCGAGCGGCGTGCTGGGCTGATCGGCGAGCGCCTGCAGCGGGCGATGCGGCAAGCCGCTCGCCAGCTCGATGCGACGCCGCGCCGTCATCCGATCCGGCCAGGCGCCCGGGTCGGCGGCGCGCCAGCCCCAGAGGGCGGCTGCGACCACGGCGATCGCGAAGCCGGCCAGCACGCCGGCGTGCACCCGTCCCGGCAATGCCGGCAGCAGATCGAACAGCACCAGGATCGCAAAGACGCCGAGGACGCCCAATGTGGGCCCGGCGGCCGGCCACAGCCGCTCCCACACCAGCGCAGCGCGCGCCAGCCGCAACCGCGCCGCAAGGCCGTGTGGCGATGATCCCGGCGGCAATGATCCCGGCGGCGATGATCCCGGCGGCGATGATCCGGGCCTTGGCGGATCGCTCATGCGGCACCTCGCTTGCGCGGCCGATCCCCGGGCCGATCCCCGGGCCGATCCCCCGGCGGCTTCCCCAGGGGATCGGCGAGCGGTTCGGCGAGCCAGTCGGGAATGCTGTCTTCCCCGAGCATTGCGGCATAACTCGGGCGGGGACGGATAACGGCAAACCGCCCGCCGGCCACCAGCACCTCCGGCACCAGGGGCCGGCTGTTGTAGGTCGAGCTCATCACCGCGCCATAGGCCCCGGCATTGGTCAGCGCCACCAGATCGTCGGCGGCGAGCGGTGGCAGATCGCGCGCCGTGGCGAAGGTGTCGCCGGTCTCGCAGACCGGCCCGACGACATCGACCGGCCGCACCACCGCGCCGGGGCCGGGCAGCCGCACCGGCACGATGTCGTGCCAGGCCTCGTACAAGGCCGGCCGGATCAGGTCGTTCATCGCCGCATCGAGAATGACGAACTGCCGGCTCGCGCCTTCCTTGAGGTAGACGACGCGCGCGACCAGCAGGCCGGCCGGGCCGCACAGCACCCTTCCGGGCTCGCAGGCGAGATCGAGATCGAGCCCGCCGAAAGCGTCGCGCACCAGCGCGGCATAATCGCGCGGCTCGGGCGGGGTCTCGGCGTGGTAGCGAATGCCGATGCCGCCACCGAGATCGAGCCGCCGCACGGCCAGGCCGTCGCGGCGCAGCTCGAGGACCAGTTCGGCGAGGCGCGCGAAGGCGGCGCGGAACGGCGCCAGGCTGACCAGCTGCGAGCCGATATGTACGGCGAGTCCGACCGGCTCGATCCCCGGCAATTCGCCGGCGAGGCGGTAGGCGGCGACGGCATCCTCGATATCGATGCCGAACTTGTTTTCGCGCTTGCCGGTGGCGATCTTGGCGTGGGTCAGCGCGTCGATGTCGGGGTTGACGCGGAGCGCGACCCGGGCCGTGTCGCCGCTTGCCGAGGCAATCTCGCTGAGCCGGTACAGCTCGGGGAGCGATTCGACGTTGATCTGATGGATCCGCGCGGCGAGCGCCGCCGCCAGCTCGGCGCCGGTCTTGCCGACCCCGGAAAACACGATGCGCTCGGGCGGGATGCCGGCCGCCAGCGCGCGCCGCAATTCGCCCTCTGAGACGACATCGGCGCCGGCCCCGAGCCCGGCGAAGAGGCGCAGCACGGCGAGGTTCGAGTTCGCCTTGACCGCATAGCAGATCAGCGGAAAGTCGGGCGCGAAGGCCGCGGCAAAGCGGCGATAGCGGGCGGTCAGCGAGCCGGCGGAATAGACATAGAACGGCGTGCCGACCGCCGCGGCGATGCGCGCCAGCGGCACCTCCTCGGCGTAAAGCTCGCCGTCGCGGTAGGTAAACAGATCAGGCACCCGGATAAGTCCTGGGATAGGTGTTGGGGACGCCGGGCGGCGGCTGCGGCGGGCCCTTGCGGCCACAACCGGCGAGCGCAACGGCGACGACGAGCACGACCAGCGCCCAGGCGATCTTGCCTCTCATCGTAAAAACCTCTGGCGCGCGGCAGCGGCCGCTTCACGCACCCGCGCGGGGGCAGTGCCGCCAAAGCTGGTGCGGCTGGCGACCGAGCGCTCGACCGCGAGCGCCTCATAGACCGCCGGGGTGATGGCGGGCTCGACGGCCTGCAATTCGGCGAGCGGCAATTCGGCGAGGGTGCAGCCCCTCGCCTCCGCGCGCTTGACGATCTCGCCGGTGATGTGGTGGGCGCGGCGGAACGGCAGGCCAAGCGCCCGCACCAGCCAGTCGGCGAGGTCGGTCGCGGTGCTGAAGCCGCGCGACGCGGCATCGCGCAGCCGGTCGCGCTCGGGGCGCATGTCGCGCACCATCCCGGCGCTCGCGGCGAGACACAATTCGAGCGCGTCGGCCGCCTCGAACACCGGCACCTTGTCTTCCTGCATGTCCTTTTGATAGGCGAGCGGCAGCCCCTTCATCACCGTCAGCAATGCAATCAGCGAGCCGTTGAGCCGCCCGGTCTTGGCGCGCACCAGTTCGGCGGCGTCGGGGTTGCGCTTTTGCGGCATGATCGAACTGCCGGTGGTGAACGCATCGCTCAACCGGATGAAGCCGAAGGCGTCGCTCGCCCACAGCACGATCTCCTCGGCAAAGCGCGACAGGTGCGTGCCGGCCAATGCTGCCGCGGCAAGAAATTCGATCGCGAAATCGCGGTCCGAGACCGCATCGAGCGAGTTGGCCGCTGGCCGCGCAAAGCCGAGCGCCGCCGCCGTCATCGTACGGTCGATCGGAAAGGCGGTGCCGGCCAGCGCCGCGGCGCCGAGCGGGCACTCGTTGAGCCGGCGCCGGCAATCGGCAAAGCGGCCGCGGTCGCGCCCCAGCATTTCGACATAGGCCAGCAGGTGATGGCCGAACGTCACCGGCTGGGCGATCTGCAGATGGGTGAAGCCCGGCATGACGGCGTCGGCATAAGCGTCGGCCTGGTCGATCAGGGCCGCCTGCAAATCGCGCATCGCCCCCTCGATGCGGTCGATCGCGCCGCGCACCCACAGGCGGAAATCGGTCGCGACCTGGTCGTTGCGCGAGCGCGCGGTGTGCAGCCGGCCGGCGGCGGGGCCGATCAACTCGGCGAGGCGCGCCTCGATATTGAGGTGGATGTCCTCGTTCGCCTCGCTGAAGACAAACGTGCCGGCCGCGATCTCGGCGTGGATTTGCGCTAGACCGCCGGCGATCGCGGCGCCATCTTCGGGCGACAGGATCGCTTGCGCGATGAGCATCGCGCAATGCGCCTGCGACCCGGCGATATCCTCGGCGTAGAGGCGCCTGTCAAAATCGATCGAGGCATTGATGCGGCGCATGATCGCGGCCGGACCGCCCGCGAAGCGGCCACCCCATAACGGGTTCGCCGAGGGATTGCTCTGGTTAGGCACCGTCGCGCTCGTGCTCCTCATTGCGCTGTCGCCGGCTGGCGCCATCGCGCAAGACAGTATGCGGCTCGGCGAGTTTATCCCGGCAACGCCGCCGCAGCCAGCGCCAGCGGTCGCCTTCACCGATGACGCCGGCAAGCCCGCGAGCCTCGCCGATTTCAAGGGCAAGCCGACGGTCGTCAACCTGTGGGCCACCTGGTGCCAGCCGTGCCTGCACGAGATGCCCTCGCTCGTCCGCCTGCAAGCGCATTTCGCCGGCCGGCTCACCGTCGCCGCGGTCGCCGAGGACCATGGCGGCGCCAAGCAGGTCGCGCCATTTGTCGCCAAGCTGGGGCTGACAAAGCTCGCCATCTATCTCGACCCGCAGGCCGCGCTCGGCCACGCCCTACGGGTTCGCGGGCTGCCGACAAGCATCGTCCTCGACGCCGAGGGCAGGGTGGTCGGGTCGGTCGAAGGCGCTGCGGATTGGGGTTCGGCCAAGATGCTCGCGGTGTTGCAGCCGCTGCTGCACAACGGCGCAGGGGCGTTCCAGCACGCGCTCAAGCATGCGGCGCGCTGAGCACCTCGTGGAGGAACTGGCCGCCGTGCTGCAGCCCCTCGGGGTCGATCGCATGCTCGACGCCGGGGCAGGTCAGCGTCTCGACCGGGACCTCGGCAGCGCGCAGCGCGCTTTCGGCCTCGGCCAGCGAGGCGAACGGCACCAGCGGGTCGTCGGTGCCGTGGACCAAGAGGACGCGCGGCCGCGAGCGCAACTCGCCCGGCAGCCGGTCGGCCGCGATCAGCCGGCCGGAATAGCCGAGGATGCCGGCCAGCGGCTTGGCACGGCGCAGCCCGACATAGAGCGACATCATCGTGCCCTGCGAAAAGCCGACCAATGCCGCCTCGCTCGCGTCGAGCCCGCGGCTCTGCAACGCCTCGTCGATGAAGGCGTCGAGCAGCGGCGCGGCGGCGCGCACCCCGGCCAGCATCGCCGATGGGCTGCGGTCCTGCACGCTGAACCACTGGTAGCCGTAGGGCGCCATGTCGCAGGGAAAGGGCGCATTCGGCGAAACGAATTCCGCCTCGGGGACGAGGCGCCCCCAATATTGCTGCAACCCGATCAGGTCGTTGCCGTCGGCGCCGAGGCCGTGCAGCAGAATGACGAGACGGCTGGGCTTGCCGCCGGCAAGCGGCGGGCGGGCGGGACCGGAGAGGGCCATCGGCATCGGGGCGGCCTTTTTTCTGCGGAACGGAAACATCGCCGGCAGGGATAGCCGATCCCACATAAGCCTGTCACCAGCCGATGCTCGCGTTTGTGGCGTGAGGCATCGCAGCCAGGGGGCGCAGCCGCTTGTCTACCGATCCGCCCGGCGACCCCGTCGTCACCCGGTTTGCGCCGAGCCCGACCGGGTATCTGCATCTCGGGCATGTCCGTTCGGCATTTGAGGGCTGGCAGGCCGCGCGCGCGGCCGGCGGGCGCTTTCTGGTGCGCCTCGAAGACATCGACCGGACGCGCTGCCGCGACGAGTATGCCGACGCCATCCTCGAGGACCTCGCCTGGCTCGGCCTCGACTGGGACGGGAAGGTGCGTCGCCAATCGGAGCATTTTGCCGATTATCAGGCCGCCCTGGATCGGCTCGACGCCGCCGGGCTGCTCTATCCCTGTGTGTGCACCCGGCGAGAGATCCAGGCTGAGATCGCCCGCGCCGGCGTCGCGCCGCAGGGCGAAGTCGGGGCCTGTTATCCCGGCACCTGCCGCCGCCTCGGCATGACGCAGCGCGCGGCGCGGCGGGCCGGAGCGGCGGATTATGCGCTGCGCCTCGATGTCGGCGCGGCGCTCGAACGCACCGGGCCGCTCGAATGGTTCGAGGATGCCGAGCGGGTTGCCGCCGACCCGGCCGCGCTCGGCGACGTTGTGCTGGCCCGCAAGGAGGTGCCGACCAGCTATCATCTCGCGGTCACGCTCGATGACGCGCTGCAGGGCGTCAGCCTGGTGACGCGCGGCGCCGATCTGTTCGCCGCGACCCACATCCACCGCCTGTTGCAGGCGCTGCTCGGCTTGCCGACGCCGCGCTACCGGCACCATGCGCTCTTGACCGACGACGGTGGACGGCGCCTTGCCAAACGCGACGGTGCGCTGACGGTGCGAGCGATGCGGCAGGCCGGGATG
>DATLRS010000130.1:0-25549 GCA_035534535.1 Allostellaceae bacterium
ATCCTCGACCGCATCCCCCTGGGCCGCCTCGGCACGGTCGAGGAGGTGGCAAACGCCGTCCTCTTCCTCGCCTCCCCCGCCGCCAGCCTCGTCACCGGCTCCGCCTTGCTCGCCGACGGCGGCTGGACCGCGTGGTGAGCGACGCCGGTACGCCAAAAACGGCCATTCGGCTGAACGCCATCGAACGGTCGGGCGCCGGGCCCGACCTCCATTCAGGGTGGGTACGGCACGCGCCGCTCGCTATCACAAACATCTTGTATCGGCCGCGAGCAAGTAGCAGCTACGACGGCAAGTATTCGAAGCCGCAATGTCCACACCGTTGCGAGACATCAACGGCCGTAGACCGCGGAGAACTGGAAGCGTTAACACGGCGAGTTTCCGGATACCTGAAAGTGGTTTCCAGAATGGCGCTTATGCGGTTTTTCACTGGTGCATCAGGCGGGCGCAGAACACATGATATAGACTTCAGTACGGACGCTCGCACGTGATTAAAATTAATGTGAGTTTTGTAGACACTCCGGTAACAACCTGCGGGACAGAATGCCCACGTCATGACCGCAATAATTGAAGGCGGCGCCTCCCGGGTCGCGGGGCTCGACATGCTGCGGGGCGTCGCGGCGATTGGCGTTGTGCTGTTCCATCTCAGCTGGGCGGCTCATCTGCTCGACGATTCTGTGCCGACCTTCGCTGTCGGAGCGCTGGGCGTACAGATGTTCTTTGTGATCTCGGGCTACGTCATCCTGATGACGGCCTATCGCAGCCCAAGTCGCGGCGCTTTTGTGCGCGCCCGCGCAATTCGACTCTATCCCGCCTTTCTGGTCTGTCTAGGCCTCACGACCACCTGGGCCCTCGCGCTTCACCTATCCTATTATGAACTATCGCCAAGCGCTTGGCTCCTCAACCTGACGATGGTACCGGGCTGGTTCGGGGCGCGCGCAGCCGACGGAGTCTATTGGACGCTCCGTTACGAGATCGGCTTCTATGCCCTCGTGGCGCTGCTGCTGCCCTGGGTCAAGCGCGGCTTGGCGCTCCAGCTCGGCGCGATTTTTCTGCTCGCATTGCCCTGGCTGCCGGAGCTGCGTCTCGGTGCCTTTTTCGTGATGGGCATCGCGATTTACGAATGGCGCGGTAACCGCCTGTTCGCCGGCGCCGTGCTGATCGCGGCGGTTATCATCGGCCGCGATGTAGACCTGACAATCTCGGCACCACTGCTAGTCGCGATCGCCGGCAAGGTGCCCGTGCCACGCGCCGCCGCGGCGTGGGCGGGTGCGATATCCTACCCGCTCTATCTGCTGCATGACCATATCGGCTGCGTGCTGGTAATGCTGTATCGCGGCCTTGGCCTATGGGCCGCGCTCGTGCTCGCGCTGATCAGCGTCGTGCTGCTCGCCGCGTTCGTGTCGCATTTCCTTGAGCGCCCGGCGATTGCCTTTCTCAAGCGAAAGTACAAAGAAACCGGCCGGTATTTAAATCCAGGCCGAATGTTTTTAAGAAACGAGACCAACAAACCCCGAACGGGAAGCGGCATACCTGATTTATCATAATTGTGGTTATGCGGCGATTTTCTGTACATAGCCTTTATACACGGCAGACCGCCGGAAAGCCGGCATGCGCTTTCAAGGCAGCCGTTCCCATACTTAATATAAATGGGCCGTCTGCCGTTCCACCATGCTGGTCCGAAGGGCGGATCTCACCCGCCAGAGCCGATCGGGGTGTCCATGCCAATGGCCGGAACGAGGCATCTGCAGTCGGCGTTGGTTGTTCGGGCGAGAGGGGAGTGGGTCGAGGTTTGCACGCAAAATCGCCGAAATTCCGTTGTATCGTGGCAATTGATAAGCGCGCGGTGGGGTGGCATAGCCACCTGTTGATTCCCTGTAAATTTCAGGCGAAACAGGAGCGAGGAGGACCCGATGCCGCGTCACATCAAGACGGCCGCGCTGGCCGGCAGCCAAGACGAGGCCGACGCCCGGACGCGCGCCACGGTCGAGGGGATCATCGCCGACGTGAAAGCGCGCGGGGACATCGCCGTGCGCGAGTTGTCGGAGAAGTTCGACAAATGGTCGCCGGCGAGTTTTCGGCTGTCGGATGACGAGGTCCGCGCGCTGGTCGCCAGGGTTTCGCCGACCGCGATCGACGACATCAAGTTCGCCCAGGCGCAGATCCGCAATTTCGCGCAGGTCCAGCGCGGTTCGCTGAAGGATGTCGAGGTCGAGACGATGCCGGGCGTCGTGCTCGGCCATCGCCACATCCCGGTCGGCTCGGTCGGCTGCTATGTGCCGGGCGGGCGCTATCCGATGGTCGCCTCGGCGCATATGTCGATCGTGACCGCCAAGGTCGCCGGGGTCGGCCACATCGCGGCCTGCACGCCGCCCAACCAGGGCGGGCCGCATCCCGAGACGATCGCCGCGATGCATCTCGGCGGCGCCGATGCGATCTACGTGCTGGGCGGGGTGCAGGCGGTGGCGGCGATGGCGCTCGGCACCGAGAGTTTCGCGCCGGTCGATATGCTGGTCGGCCCCGGCAACGCCTATGTCGCCGAAGCCAAGCGCCAGCTTTACGGCCGGGTCGGCATCGATCTGTTCGCCGGACCGACCGAGATCCTGGTCATCGCCGACGCGACGGCCGACGCCGAGATGTGCGCCACCGATCTGCTCGGCCAGGCCGAACACGGCCCGACCTCGCCGGCGATCCTCTTGACGACGTCGGAAAAGCTGGCGCACGACACGGTGGCCGAAATCGCCCGCCAGCTCACCATCCTGCCGACCGCCGACGTCGCCGGCGTCGCGTGGCGCGACTATGGCGAAGTGATCCTGTGCGCCGACGACGACGAGATGGCGGCCGAAGCCGACCGCATCGCCGCCGAGCATGTCGAGGTGCTGTGCCGCGAGCCGCGCTGGTGGCTCGACCGCCTGAAGAATTACGGCGCCCTCTTCCTCGGCCCGGAGACCAATGTCTCCTACGGCGACAAGGTGATCGGCACCAACCACACCCTGCCGACCAAGGGCGCGGCGCGCTATACGGGCGGGCTGTGGGTCGGCAAATTCCTCAAGACCTGTACCTATCAGGAGGTCAAGACCGCCGAGGCCAGCGCCATGATCGGCGAATATTGCAGCCGGCTATGCGCGATCGAGCGCTTCTGGGGCCACAAGGAACAGGCCGATCTGCGCGTCCGCCGCTATGGCCGCAAGAACGCCGCCGAGTGAGGCATCATCCGTCGGGCAGGCCGGCTTTGGGCGCGCCGGTGCGGCGGATGTGATCGCGGATCAGCGTGGCAAACCAGCTGCGGAACCGGCGATCGGTTTCGCCGGTCGCGCTCGCGCCGGCGCTGCGGTGCAGGCGCGGGCCAAAGATCGCGTCGCCGAAAGCGGCCGCGGCGACCAGGTGGATCAGCGCCTCGCTATCGGCCCGCTCGACGACCGCTCCCGGCGCCGCCGCGGCGACGCGTCTTGCGTGCAGCACGTCGGCGATGTCGCGCACGATCGTTGACGCCCCAGTCCCCCCGCCGTCCGGTCCAAGCGTGGCGAGCCAGGCGAGGCGCTGCGCCAACCCGTCGCGAAATGCATCAAACACCCGGTCGAGCTGTTGTTCGAGCGAGGCTCCGCCCGACGCCATCGCCGCAATCAGCCGGTCGCGCAACTCGCCGGCGGCCTGCGCCGTCAGCGCCCGCACCAGCCCCTCGCGGCTGCCGAAATGGTGCAGGATCAGCGGGTGCGAGATGCCGGCGCGGGCGGCGATCTCCTGCAGCCGGAGCCCCTCGGGTCCGGTATCGGCAATCAGCTCCTGCGCGGTTTCGAGGATCAGCCGCCGCGCCTCCTCCGGGGTGCGCCGGAGCCGCTTTAGGGTCTTGCCCACCGGGCTGCGCGAGCCATATTGACATTATTGTCAGTAGCCAATATGCTGGCCTCCATCATCAACCCAGGCCCACGGCAACCGCCATGCAGCAGACCACCGACACCCGCCTCCATCCCATCGCGGCCTGCCGCGCCATGCGCCAGCTGTTGCGCGACAGGGGCAATACCCGGCAGGTCTTCCTGTTGATCGACGCCTTGCGCGGCAAGACCACGCTGCGCCAACTGGCGCAGTTTCGCCAGACCGAATTCGGCCGGGCGGCGCTCGCCGACCGTCCCCGCCTGCTCGACCGGCTCAGCGACCGGGCAAGCCTGGCGGCGTTGCCGCAAGGGACGCTCGGCCGCGCCTATTACGAGTTCATGGAGGCCGAAAACCTGTCGGCCGAGGGGCTTGTCGAGGCGTCGCAGCTGCGCGCAGCGCCGGTGGCGGCGGACGACGCCATCTGGTTTCGCGAGCGCAGCCGGGAAATGCACGACCTGCTCCACATCGTCACCGGCTACGGGCGCGACCCGCTGGGCGAAGCGTGCCTCGTCGCCTTCTCCTTTGCCCAGACCGGGCAGAAGGGCTTTGCCGTCATCGCCGTCTTCGCCGGCCAGCGGATTGCCCGCACGCTTCCGGGCCGGCCGGTGCGGCGGGCGATTTTCGAGGGCTATCGCCATGGCCGCAGCGCCGGATGGCTGATCGGTGCCGACTGGGAAGCGCTGCTGGACCAGCCGGTCGAGGCGATCCGCAAGCAGTTCGCGGTGCAGCCCGCGCGGCTTTATCCCGGCATCATCGCGACCGTTCGGCACGACAACGGCGCCGCCGCCGGCTACCCCGCTCCGGCGATGCCGGGCTAACCGGCCGGGATCATTCTCCCCAGCCGAGAAAGAGGCCGATATCGCCGGGCATTCCGCGCGGAAAGTCGAGCACCCGGGCGCTCAGATGAAAGCCGCGCGGGCGCAATTCGCGCTCCCAGCGCAGATAGATCTCGGCCGCCTCGCCGCGCAGCGTGTGCGGCCAGTCGGGCAAGCCCGAATTGATCGCCCGCCCGCCGTCGCTGCATAGATCGCTCGGGAAGCGCAGCAGCTGAAATTCCTTCGCGCCGTGCTCGGCTGCCTCGCGCGCCCGATGCAGCAGGGAATTCCACGCCTCGCCGCGCACATGTTCGTCGATCAGCTGCTTGGTCCTGGCGCTCTGGCGGTCGGCTGCAGCATGCCGCGCCGCGGCCGCCAGCTCCGACCTGCGATGCTCAAAGCCGGCCATCAGCGAACGGAAATCGGCGACGCTCAAGCCGCCTTCGGCGATCGCGTGCGGCGGTCCCACGGCCGCCCTGCCGGACGCCTCGCCGTGCCGGCCGAAAAAGTGATCGTCGAGGGTCGCCAGCGCTTCGGCGATCAGGCCGCGGGTGTGCGCGACATGCTCGGGCACGGCGCCGGGCGCCGCGTCGCCGGCCAGGGCGCGCAGCAGATCGGCCCGGCTGACGATGCCGACCACCCGTCCGTCGCGCACCACCGGCACCCGCTTGATGCGGTATTGCGCCAGGAGCGCCGCGATCTCGGAGGCCTCGGTCGCCTCGGTCACCTCGATCACCGGGGCCGACATGACGTCCCGTGCCGTGCGTTCCGGATGACGCAGGCTGGCGACGAAATCGGCGTTGAGGGTCTCGCCTTCGGAGAGCAGCGTCAGCCACCAATCCCGCCTCGCCTCGCGTTCCGGCTCGCTGCGGCCGATCAGATCGCCCTCGCTGACCATCCCGAGCAGCGTTCCCGACGCGTCGATCACCGGCGCCGCGCTGACATGGTGCGCCAACAGCAGCCGCGCGACATCGCGGATCGAGGCCGTCGGTGCCACCGAGACCACATCCCGGGTCATCAGATCGCAGGCTTGCATCGGCGAACTCCGCGGCGGCTCAAGGGTTGTCGGCAACAATCCAGCGTCGCGCTTCGGCAGTCTGGCTGACCGGAAACACGCGCAACGCCCCCGGCATCAGAAAGCGGAACGCGTTGATCGCGAGCCTGATCCACTCGACATCGGTGACGCAGGCCATCCGCTCATAGCGCGACAGATGCTCCATCCCGGCCCGGAAATCCTCCCACACGGCGCCGGCATCGATGCCGGTGAATTGCGGCGTCACCTCGTAATACACCCGCAACTTCGGATGGTGATCGAGCGCGGCGTTGATCGCCGGGATCAGCACGTCCGCGTAGTCCTGCCGCGTTACGTGGCCCTCGCAAGCCAAGGCCAACACGTTGTCGGGAAAACCGGTCAACAGCCTGATCATCGCTAAGCAAACTTTCCTTGATTGGAGCACAAATCGTCAGCCTTGCTCGTCCACTCCCTCTCCGCCCCCGGGGGCGGAGAGGGTTGGGGTGAGGTGGGGGGATGCCAGAGCGCTTGCCGACACCCACCTCACCCTCCCACGCCTGCGGCGTGGGTCCCTCCCTCTCCCCCCCCTGAAGGGCGGAGAGGGGAAATGTGGATCGCGCCAAGCAATTCGGCTTAGATCCTTTCTCGTTCGCTCAGGCCCCGCTCGCGGCCGCCACCAGCGCCAGGTATTCCCAGGCCAAAGTGGCGGCGGCCAGGGCGGTGATCTCGGCGTGGTCATAGGGCGGCGACACCTCGACGACATCCATGCCCCGGAACGACAGGCCGGCGAGGCGGCGCATGATCGCCTGCGCCTGCCAGCTTGCCAGGCCGCCCACTTCGGGGGTGCCGGTGCCCGGCGCGAAGGCCGGGTCGAGCGCGTCGATGTCGAAGGTCAGATAGGCCGGAGCCTCGCCGACGACCGCGCGGATGCGCTCGGCGACCGCCGCCGGTCCCAGCTCATGCACCGTCTCGGCGAACAGGATCGTAACGCCGCGGCCGACGGTCCAGGCCTCGACGCTTTTGTCCATCGGCGAGCGGATGCCGATCTGCACGGTGCGCCGCGGGTCAATGATTCCCTCTTCGATCGCATGGTAGAACGGCGAGCCATGCCCGAAACGCTGGCCGAAACTCTCGGGCCAGGTATCGACATGCGCGTCGAAATGGACGAGCGCGAGCGGCCCGGTGCGGCGATGGAGCGCGCGCAGCAGCGCGAGGGTTATCGTGTGGTCGCCGCCGAGCGCGACGAGATGCGCCAGCCCCTGTGCCTGCGTCTCGATCGCGGCGAGGGTTGCCTGAATGTCGCCATGGGCGATCCGGAAATCGCCGATATCGGCGATGTCGCCTGTGGCCGGCGCGATGCCGGCCACCGGGTGGTCGCCATCGACCAGCATGCGGCTCGCCTGGCGGATCGCGCTAGGGCCAAAGCGGGCCCCCGGACGGTTCGAGGTGCCGAGGTCGTAGGGGATGCCGGCGACGCAGATCGCCGCACTGCGGTCGCTGCGCTCAATACCGAGAAAGCTCGGGCGGACGGCAAAAGTGGGGACGGCGGTCATGCCTCCCATATAGTAAGCGCCGGGGCGCGGACCCACCCTCGCCGATCACTGGCCGGAGCCGATGCGATGCCGACCCTGCGATGCAGACGATGAGGCGCTACCGCGGCGGGCGCAGCCTCGATGGGGCCGTCGTGACCGTCGACGGCAAGCCGCTGGCGCCGCGCTACGATCTGCGGCGCCTGTCGGCGACCGGCTTTGAATGGACCTACGAGGGCGCCGGGCCGGCGCAGCTCGCGCTGGCGCTCTTGGCCGATCATCTCGGCGACGACGCGCGGGCGCTGCAGCTCTACGACAGGGTGATGCGCACGCTCGTCGCCGACCTCGACAATTCCTGGGAACTGACCTCGGCCGACCTCGATGCGGCGATCGCCGGGCTCAGGGACTGAGAGCCCGAAGAAGCGCTGGTCTCCTAGATCGCGGTTGCTGCCTTGCGCGCCGGCGCCACCACGGGCCGGCTCATCTCGGCGTCGATCTCGTCGATCGTGCGGCCGCGTGTCTCGATGCCGACGAACCAGATTGCGACGGCGCCGAGCACGTACCAGAACGCGAAGTAGTTCATGCCCGGGATCAGCGCGGCAAGCGTCGCCGCCGGCTTGACGTAGTTGTCCGACCCGGCGATCAGCGCCAACCCGAGCGGGCCGATGAACTTGCCGAGATTGCCGACCCCATAGACGACGCCCATGCCGCTGGCCCGCAGATTGGCCGGCCAGATCTCGGCCATGTACGGCCCGACGATCGAATAGACCCCGCTGCCGAAGAAGCTCTGCACCAGGATCGCGATATAGAACAGCGAGGTATAGGGCGATACCGGCCCGATGTAGAGAGTGTGCAAAAAGCCGCCGAGCGACATCGCCACCGCGGCGATCCCGCACGATACGACGGTCGCGCCGCGGCGTCCCAGCGCGTCCGACATCCACGAGCAGAAGAACCGCCCGACCATCCCCATGACGCTGTACAGGACCAACATACCAGACGCTTCGGCCGCGCTGATGTGCAGGACCATGGTCAACAGCACGACCAGCCACAGCGCCAGCGCGACGCCGCCGGTCTGCGTCAGACCGGTCAGACAGCCGACGATCAGGCTGCGCGGATATTTGAACAGCTCGATCCACCGCGTGTGCTGGATCGCGGGAGCCACCGTCGGCAGTTCGATCGTCGACGGATCGACCATCAAGGCCCAGGCGAGCGATTTGCGCGCCTCCTCGGGCCGGCCCCGCCGGATCAGCCAATGCGGCGATTCGGGAACCCAGACGCGCACCAGCAGGCTCAGTGCCGCCGGGATCAGCCCGACCAGCGCCACGCCGCGCCAGCCGATATCGTGCGCCAGGTATTTGCCGACCAGCCCGCCGAGCATCAGACCCAGCGGCAGCAGCGAGGTGGTGAGGCCGGTCACCCAGCCGCGCTTGGACGCCGGCACGAATTCCTGCACGACGACGATGTCGACCGCGTAGAGCCCGGTCACCCCGAGGCCGACGAACAGGCGGCAGATCGCGAGAAAAATCCAGTGCCCCTCCGGCGCCAATGCCATCAGCCCGGTGGGGATCGAGAAATTGAGAATCGTCAGGATCATCGCCTTGCGCCGGCCGACCTTGTCGGAGACCCAGCCCCACAACATCGAGCCGAACGGCGCGGCAATGCCCGAGGCCAACAGGATCGCTCCCGCCTCGCCGAACGTCAGGTGCCACGGCTTGACGATGAACGCCAGGATGATGCCGATCAGGAAGAAGTCGAAGAAGTCGAGCATATCGCCGATCGTTGCGGCGGCGAATATCTTCCATTGGTTGGTCGTTAACTTCTTTTGCTGTTCCAACAGTTGCAGCATAAAGGTCTTCCTCCCATACGACTATCTGGCACGGCCGCGGTTTGCGCGGACGGCAGCGGTGCGGCTGCTTGCCGCAGGCGCGCCGCGCTACACTAAGCGAGGACCCTTCATTTTGCTATTGGAGAAAGCGAGTAGGGAAAGCGAGGGCGCCAGCCTGTTGCGGGGCTGCTACTGCCGGGCATTCTAAGCCGAATTGTTTGGCGCGATCCACCTTTCCCCTCGCCGCCCTTCAGGGGGGAGAGGGAGGGACCCACGCCGCAGGCGTGGGAGGGTGAGGTGGGTGTCGGCGAGCGCTCTGGCATCCCCCACCTCACCCCAACCCTCTCCGCCCCCGCCATGGCCCACGGGGGCGGAGAGGGAGTGGACGAGGAAGGCTGACGATTTGTGCGCCAACCAACGAAAGCTTGCTTTAGCCGAGCGCTGCCTTCTGCCGCGCGACGGCGGCATCGATCTCGGCATCGTGGTCGGCAAAGCGCGCGGCGATCGCCTGGAACGCGTCAGTCTGGGCGAGGAACGCGTCGAGGATGTCGGGATCGAAATGGCTACCCCGTCCCTCGCGCATGATGGCGATCGATTTTTCGTGCGAAAACGGCGGTTTGTAGACGCGACGGCTGATCAGCGCGTCATAGACATCGGCCACCGCCATCAGCCGGGCGGAAAGCGGAATATCCTCGCCGCGGCGGGCCTGCGGATAGCCCGAACCATCCCACTTCTCCTGGTGCGACAGCGCGATCTCTTTGGCATAGCGCAGGAACTCGACCGAGCTGCCGAGCCGCTCTTCGGCCTGCACGATGCTCTCGAAGCCGAGCGTCGTGTGGGTTTTCATGACCTCGAATTCTTCCGCGCTGAGGCGGCCGGGCTTCAACAGGATGCGGTCGGGGATGCCGACCTTGCCGATGTCATGCAGCGGCGCCGATTTGAACAGCAGATCGATGGCGCCGGCATCAAGCTCGGAGCGGAAGCGCCGATGGGTCTGCAGCCGGGTCGCCAGGATGCGGACATAGTGCTGCGTGCGGCGAATGTGGTTGCCGGTCTCGTTGTCGCGCGTTTCGGCGAGCGAGGCGACGGCCAGCACGGCGACGTCCTGAATGGCGCGGACCTCGGCAGTGCGACGGGTCACCTCCTGTTCGAGAAACCGGTTCTGGTGCTTGAGGAAATCGGCGCTGGCCTTGAGCTGGAGATGGATCTTGACGCGGGCGCGCACCAGCGGCGCGCTGATCGGCTTGGTGATGTAGTCGACCGCGCCGAGCGCAAAGCCGCGCTCTTCATCCTCGTCCTTGCTGCTCCCCGTCAGGAAGATCACCGGGATGTCGGAGGTTGCCGGATCTTTTTTCAGGCGCCGGCAGACTTCGAAACCGTCAACCTGCGGCATCACGATGTCGAGCAGGATCAAATCGGGCGCCGGGTCGCCGGCAGCGATCTGCAGGGCGCCGGGGCCGTCCTTGGCGGCGCGCACGTGGTAGCGATCGGCAAGGGCCTGCGCCAGGATCATCAGATTTTCGGGGGCGTCATCGACCACCAGCACGGTGGGTCGGCGCATCAGGCTTTGCAGCTCGTCCATAGGCCTGCCTCGTCGCCTCGACAGCTAGTACGCGGTTTCGAGATCGCCCGCGGCCCCTCGCAACACGCCGAGCGCGGCGGCGAAGTCAAAGCTCTGCGTTGCCGCTTCGATTTCGCCGAAATGCTTACCAAGCGCCTGTTGCAAGTCCGCCGAATTCCGCGTCAGGAAGGCGATTGCTGCGACATCGCTGTCGGCCAGCAGCCGCGCGAACTGGCGCGACATCGCCGCGGCGTCCTCGCGATCGAGCCTGCCGGGCGCGGCGGCGGCCGGGGCGGCGGCCGGGGCGGCGGGCGGCGGCAGGGCGCGACGCAGCGCACCGATCAGCGGCTCGAGCGCGGCGCCGAGCGCCGCCAGCCCGGCGGCAAGCTCGCCGGCCTCGACCGCGTCCCCGATGGCAAATTCCAGCCGCTGCGCCGCGGCCGCCAAGCGCTCGGCGCCGATCGTACCGGCGATCCCTTTCAGCGTATGGGCGAGCCGCTCGGCCGTGGCCCGGTCACCATCATGCAGCGCCGCCGCGATTGCCGCGGGGGCGCCGGCCTGGCGCTCGGCAAATTTGTGCAACAGAGCGAGGTAGCCCGTCGTATTGCCGAGCATCCGGCGCAGTCCCGCGGCGGCATCGAGGCCCGGGATCGCGGGCAACGGCGCCGACGCGGTTGCGAGGGCAGCCTCGGGCGAGGGCGCGTCCCAGGAGGGCGCGTCCCAGGAGGGCGCGTCGAATGAGGGCGCGTGATCGGCGTCAGCGGCCTCGTCCCCGGCAATCCAGCGCGCCAGCGCCGCCCGCAACACCTGCGGCTCGATCGGCTTGCCGATATGGTCGTTCATGCCGGCTGCGAGGCACCGCTCGCGGTCCTGCACCGTCGCGTTGGCGGTCATCGCGATGATCGGCAGATGGTCGTAGAGCGGCCTGGCGCGGATCGCGCGGGTCGCGGCCAGCCCGTCCATCACCGGCATCTGCACGTCCATCAGCACGCCGGCATAGTAATGCGGATCATGCGCCAGCAGCTCGTCGACCGCGACCGCGCCGTCGGCCGCCAGTTCGACCGCGAAGCCGAAATCGCCGAGCAGGCCCAGCGCCACCTCCTGATTGAGCTCGTTGTCCTCGACCAGCAGCAGCGGGCGGCCCTGCCAGGCGCGGGGCGCGCTCGCGGCAGCCGGCAAGACCGGCGGCGGCGCGGGCGCCAGGGGCGTGGCGGGGCCGCCCTCGCGATCGTGCAGCGCATGGGTGATGATGTTGAGCAGCAGCGACGGGGTGAACGGCTTTGGCAGCAGGTAGTCGACCCCGACCAGGCGCGCTTCGTCGGTCACCTCCTCGCCCCACCCCGCGATCATCAAGACGATGCGCGGTGGCGCCTTGAGCCCCAGCGCATTGATGGCGGCGGCCGTCTGGAAGCCGTCGAGATCGGGCATTTCGGTATCGAGCAGCACCAGCGCGAACGGCCGATCCGCCGCGGCATCGGCGACCGCGGCGAGCGCAGTGCGCGCGGAGGCGGCATGGCTGACGGCAAAGTGCCGGCTGGCGAGCATCTCGCCGACCACCGTGCCGGCGCGCGGGTGGTCGTCAACGACCAGCACCCGCAGATCGCGCAAATCGGGCGCCGGCGCCCCGACCGTTCCGGTCGCGCCCCTGCCGAGCCGGGCGGTGAACCAGAAGGTGCTGCCGACACCGTCGACGCTGTCGACGCCGACCGTGCCGCCCATCGCGGTGGCGAGGCTTTTGCAAATGGCCAGGCCGAGGCCAGTCCCGCCGAAGCGGCGGGTGGTCGAGCTGTCGGCTTGCTCGAACGGCTGGAACAGCCGCGCCTGCTGTTCGCCGGTGAGCCCGACGCCGGTATCGCGCACGGCGCAATAGACCAGAACGTCATTGGCGGTCTGGTCGCGCAGCTCGACGATCAGCTCGACCTCGCCGTGCTCGGTGAACTTGACCGCGTTGCCGACGTAGTTGACGAAGATCTGGCTCAGCCGCAGCGGATCGCCGACCAGCGTGAAATCGAGCCGCGGATCGACGTTGAAGATCAGTTCGAGCCCCTTGGCGGCGGCCCGGCCGCCGATCAGGTTACCGACCCGGTCGAGGATCTCGTCGGGCTCGAACTCGGTATGCTCCAGGGCCAGCTTGCCGGCTTCGAGCTTGGAAAAGTCGAGGATGTCGCTGACGATATCGAGGAGCATCTGCGCCGCCTGCTGGATCTTTGCCAGATAGCCGCGCTGGTGCGCCGTCAGCTCGGTCTTGAGCAGCAGGTTCGACAGCCCGATGACGGCATTCATCGGGGTGCGGATCTCGTGGCTCATATTGGCAAAGAATTCGGATTTGACGCGCGCCGCCGACTCGGCCAGCTCCTTGGCGGCGACCGTTGCGTCGGCTGCCTCGCGTTTGGCGAGCTCTGCGGTGAGCCGATTGCGCTGGGCGAGCTGCGCGGCGAGCCGACGGTTCCGAACCGCCAGCATCAGCAGCGCAACACACAGCGCGCCGGCGAGGGGCCAGCTAACGATCACAACGTCATTCCCCCAGCGCCGGCCGCATCGCTTGGCGGGTGGCGTCAGCTGTTTGACGCGTCAAACCTAGCAGATTCTGGGGGTTTGGCCACGCCCGGCGACAACCCGCAAAACAGAACGGCCGGGCGCGAGGCCCGGCCGTGCGAGGGGCGTCGTAGCGGGCCGCGGTCAGTTTCAGTTGCGCCGCGTGCCGAGCAGCTGCAGCAGCATCATGAACAGGTTGATGAAGTCGAGATAGAGGCGCAGCGCCCCCATCACCGCGGTTTTGGAAGCCGCCTCGCCGCCCATATTCTCGACGTACATCTCCTTGATCTGCTGCGTGTCCCAGGCGGTCAGCCCGACGAAGACGCCGACGCCGATCACCGAGATCGCGAATTGCAGCGCCGTCGAGCCGATGAACATGTTGACGACGCTGGCGATGATGATGCCGATCAGCCCCATGAACAGGAACGAGCCGAATTGCGCCAGACTGCGCTGCGTCGTGTAGCCATAGAGGCTCATCGCCGCAAAGGTCCCCGCCGTGATGAAGAACACGCGGGCGATGCTGGTGTCGGTGAACCTCAGGAAGATCGACGCCATTGACAGGCCCATCAGACCGGCGAACAGCCAGAAGAGAGCCTGCGCCGTGCTCGCCTGCATCCGGTTGATGCCGTAGCTCAGCCAGAACACGAGGCCGAGCGGCGCCAGCATGATCAGGAACATCACCGGCGAATGCGCTACCGCCGGGTTCGCAAACAGATATTGTGCGAAAACGTAGGCGACAATGCCGGTCAGCGCCAGACCCGACGCCATGTAGTTGTAGATGCGAAGCATGTAGTCGCGCAGGCCGACATCAATGTCGACCGCACCACCAGCCGCCGGGCGCACCGTCCAGCGGGGCTGCGAACCCAAAGCCATTACCCCCTCCAACGCCAGCGCGGGCTGATCCCGCATGGCTCGGATATTGGCGCAGCCTTATGGCTTTTCAATGATCCCTGCCGGGACGCCCGCGGCCGACCGAACGCCCCGAATTTCTATTCGTTGCGCAGCCAGGGGGCCGGCTTGGCGCCGAGCGCGCGCCAGGCGCCGGCAAAGCCCAGGACCAGCGTCAGCAGCACGGCAACCGCCGCGGTCGCCACGAGCGGCCCGGGCAGGAACACCCACTCGCTGTGCATCGCGCCGGTAACGAGGCCCCAGGCGGCGAACGTCCCGACCGCGGCGGCAACCAGCGCCGTCAGCCCGCCGAGCAGCCCGTACTCGATCAGGAACGCGGTGGCGATCGCGCCGCGCGTCGCCCCCAGCACTTTGAGCACCACCGCGTCGTAGACCCGCCGGCGGTGGCCGGCCGCGACGGCGCCGCCGAGCACCAGCATGCCGGCCGCCAGGGTGACGAGCGCGACAAGGCGGATCGCCTCGCCGATCGTCGCGACGATGCGCGCCACCGCCGCCAGCGCCTCGCGCACCGGGATCGCCGACACGTTCGGCAAGCGCTCGGTCACCAGCCGCACCAGCCGGTCCTCCGCCCCCGGCGCGACATAGACCGCGGCGAGAATGGTATGCGGCGCCGCTTCGAGCGTGCCCGGCGCAAAGACGATCGCGAAATTGATGCCGAGCCGACCCCAGTCGATCTGCCGCAGGCTGGCGATGCGGGCGGTGATGTCGCGGCCCAGCAGGTTGACGGTCAGGCTGTCGCCGACCTTGAGCCCCATGCCGCCCGCCAGCCCGGCATCGAACGAGATCAAGGGCGGCCCCTTGTAGCCTTCCGGCCACCAGCTGCCGGCGACGAGGCGCGAACCGGCCGGCAGGCTCGCCGCATAGGTCAGCCCGCGATCGCCGCGCAACGCCCAGCGCGCCCCCGGTGCGACCGTCGCGCGTTCGACCGGCGTGCCGTTGAGGCGGGTGATGCGGCCGCGCAGCATCGGGACGTCGTCAAAGCGGGCGCCGGGCGTCGCCCGCACCAGCTGCGCGAAGGCGGCGAGCTGGGCCGGCTGAATGTCGATGAAGAAATCGGCCGGGGCGCGCTCGGCGAGGCGGCTGTCGATCTCGACCGCGAGATTGCCCTCGACCAGCGCCACCGCGATCAGCACGCTGAGAGCGATGCCGAGCGACAGCACGATCCGCCCGGTCGGCGCCCCCGGCCGGTGCAGATTGGCGAGCGCCAGGCGCAGCAGCGGCCATGGCGGGCGCGGCAGCAATCGCGCCAGGACGACGATCATCGTACCGGCCAGCCGCAGCAGCGCGAAGGCGGCGAGCGTCCCGCCGACATACCACAGCGCGATGACCCGATCGGGCGCGCTCAGCACGACGAGCGCCGCAAGGCCGAGCGCCGCCACCGCGCTCGCCATCGCGGCGACGGGTGCGAGATGACGCGGCGCCGGCGCGATCCGGTCGCGGAACAGCGCGCCGGGCATGACCCGGCCGATTGCGGCGAGCGGCCACAGCGTGAAGATGAGGGTCGTCAAGAGTCCGCTGAGCGCTGCGATCAATAGCGGCCGCGGGTAGATCCCCAGCCGCAGCGCGACCGGCAGCAGGCGGTCGGCCAGCGGTGCGAGCAATGCTGCCGCCGCCGCGCCGAACACGACGCCGGCGGCGATGCCGATCAGCGCCAGCGCGAGGATCTGCCAGAAATACGCGGCGAACACCAGGCGGGTCGAGGCGCCGAGGCATTTCAGCGTGGCGATCGTCGCGGTCTTGCTGGCGATATATCCGGCGACCGCGTTGCCGATGCCGACGCCGCCGACGAGCAGCGCGGTCAGGCCGGCGAGGTTGAGGAAAAACTCGACCCGGTCGATCAGCCGCTGCAATGAGGGCGCCGCGTCGGCGCTGCTGCGCAATTGCCAGCCGGCTTCCGGGAAGGCGGCGCGCGCCGCCGCGATCGCTGCAGCCGCGTCGCTGCCGGGCGGCAGCCGCAGGCGGTAGTCGTAATCGACGAGGGTGCCCGGCTGGATCAGGCCGGTCGCCGCCAGCGCCGCCTGCGAGATGATGACCCGCGGGCCGAAGGCGAGGCCGCCAAAGGCGGCATCGGGCTGGCTGGCGATGATCGCGGTCAGCCGCAGCAGCGCGGCGCCGATGCGGAACTCGTCGCCAAGCTTGAGGTGCAGCCGGTCGGCGACTGCCGCCTCGGCCGCCGCGCCGAACACGCCTTCGGCCGGCGCCAGCGCCGCGGCGAGCGGCTGCGCCGGCGCGAGCGCGACCGCGCCGTAGAGCGGATAGGCGCGATCGACCGCCTGCAATTCGATCAGGCTGTGCCGCATGGTGTCACTTGACCGGGCCATCGCGCGCAGCTTGGCGACCTGCGACAAGCTGCCCCGTGCCGCCAGAAACCGCCGCTCGGCGGCGCTCGCCGGCCGGTAGGCGAGGCGGACGCTGAGATCGCCGCCGAGCAGGCTGGTGGCGTCGGCGCGGATGCCGGCTTCGACGGCGGCGCCGAGCGAACCGATCGCCGCCAGCGCCCCGACCCCCAGCACCAGGCAGGCGAGAAACACCCGAAAGCCGCCGATGCCGCCGCGCAACTCGCGCCCGGCCAGGCGCAGCGCATACCCCCTCATCGCCGCCCCCGCCGCCCTCCGGGGCGCTGCGGGAGCGGCGTGGCCGCAACTTTATCGTCGGCGACGAGGCGTCCGTCGGCGAGATAGAGCCGGCGTTCGCAGCGCTCGGCGAGGCTGGCATCATGGGTGATCAGCAGGAGGGCCGAGCCGAGCCGGGTGTGCTCCTCGAACAGGCAGTCGATCACGACCCGCCCGGTCGCGCCGTCGAGATTGCCGGTCGGCTCGTCGGCCAGCAGCAGCGCCGGGCCGGCGACCAGCGCGCGGGCGATCGCCACGCGCTGCTGCTCGCCGCCCGACAGCTGCGCCGGGTAATGGCCGAGGCGATGGCCGAGCCCGACCCGCGCCAATGCCGCCGCCGCTGCGTCCATCGCCGCACGATCGCCGGCCAGCTCCAGCGGGATCGCGACATTTTCCAGCGCCGTCATCGTCGGCAACAGGTGAAACGCCTGGAACACGATGCCGACCTGACCGCGCCGCAAGCGCGCCAGCCCGTTTTCGTCGAGCATGCCGAGATCCTGCCCGGCCAGAATGACCCGTCCGGCGCTCGGCCGTTCGAGCCCGGCCAGCACCATCATCAGGCTCGACTTGCCGGACCCCGACGGGCCGATCAGCGCGACCGCCTCGCCCGGCGCGATCGCCAGCGAGACCGCGCGCAGGATCTCGACCGGCCCGGCGGCGCTCGCCAGGGTCAGCGACACCTCTTCGAGCAGCGCCAACGGTTCGAGCAGGGCCAACGGGCTGCCGGACGCGACCGGAGGGATCATGCGGGCACGGGAGAGGTTGCGACGGCTTGACGATATGGCGCAGCAATGCCGCTTTATCAACGCGCCGGACGTTGACCTCAGCTGTCCCGGGTGCCAGTGTAAGCAGCAATTCAGCGCTTGTCAGACGATTGCTCGGCCGGCGGCTATCAGCCCCTCACCCTGCCCTCTCCCCGCAAGCGGGGCGAGGGAGAAGCGGGGCGAGGGAGAAGTGGGGCGCGCCTCCTCAACCCTCGCCCCGCTTGCGGGGAGAGGGCCGGGGTGAGGGGGGCTGGCCGGTCAACGGCGGCCCAACCAAACGAACCCTGCTTAGACCGGAGTATTTCCGGAGTATTTGAAGCGAGCCATGCGCCGTCGTCCCGGATTTCGTCCCGGCCTTGCCGTGCTTCTCGCCGTCGCCATGCTGATTGTCGGCGGCGTGCCGGTCATGGCGCGGGTGCCCGAGGTGCTCGCCTTCGGCGACAGCCTGACCGCCGGGTTGGGGCTGCCGGAAGACGAGGCCTTTCCGGCCCGGCTCGAGGCGCGGCTTAAGGCCGAGGGGATCCTTGTGCATGTCGTCAATGCCGGCGTCTCGGGCGACACCACCACCGACGGTCTGGCGCGGCTCGATTGGGCGCTGGCCGACAAGCCCGCTGTCGTGATCCTGGAACTCGGCGCCAACGACATGCTGCGCGGCATCGATCCCAAGATCGTGCGCGCCAACCTCGACGCGATGATCGCCAAGGTGCAGGCGAAGGGCGCCAAGGTGCTGCTGTTGGGGATGCGCGCGCCGGCCAATTGGGGCCCCGACTATCAGCGGCGCTTCGACCGCGTGTATCCCGAACTTGCGCAGGCGCACGGGGTTAGGCTTTATCCGTTCTTTCTCGAGGGTGTGGCAATGGACCCAACGCTCAACCAGCCGGATGGCCTGCACCCCAACGAGCGCGGCGTTGCCGCCCTGGTGGCGCGCATCGCCCCCTATGTCGCACAGCTGATCGGAGGCCGGTCATGAGCACCCCCTTCCCCACCGGCTTCGCCGCCGCCTTCGCGGAGGGCGATCCGGCGACGCTTGCCGGGCGCCTTCTCGCGCAGCTGCCCGCCCAGCTCCCCGCCCAGCTCCCCGAGCGTCAGGCCGCGACGCTCGGCATCCTTTATGTCAGCGAGCCGGCGGCCGCGGCCCTGCCGCAGCTGGTGCGCGCGCTGGCCGGCGGCCTCGGCGTCGCCACCTGGGTCGGCGGTGTCGGGCTCGGGATCTGCGCGCCCGGACAGGAAGTCTATGACGGTCCGGCGGCGGCGGTGCTGACGGCGGACCTGCCCGTGGACGGCTTTCGCGTGTTCGGCGCGACCGACGACCCCGCCGCCGACCTGCCGCGCCATCACGCCAAATGGATCGAGCGCGTCTCGCCGATGCTCGCGCTGGTGCATGGCGACCCGCGCTGCGAAAACCTGATGCGGGCAACGACCGACGCCGCCGCGGCGAGCGGCGCGTTTCTGGTCGGCGGTCTCGTCTCGCATCGCTGCGCCGAGCCGCTCCTGGCCGGCGACGCGGCTGGGCTCGGCAAGGCCGGCATCGCCGGGCTGATGCTGGCGCCCGAGATCGCCGTCGCCACCGGGCTGACCCAGGGCTGCATGCCGATCGGCCCGGTGCGCCGCATCGACGAGGCGCGCGACAATGTGGTGATGGCGATCGACGGCCGCCCGGCGCTCACGGTGTTCTACGAGGATATCGGCCCGGCCCTGGCGCAGGACCCGCGCCGCCTCGGCGGGCTGATCTTTGCCGGGCTGCCGGTGGCGGGCTCCGATACCGCCGACTATCTCGTGCGCAACCTGATGGCGATCGACCCGCGGCATGGCTGGCTGGTGCTCGGCGCCGAGGTCGCGCCGGGCGACCAGATCCTGTTCTGCCGGCGCGACCCCGACAGCGCGCGGGCCGATCTCGCCCGCATGCTGGGCCAGCTCAAGGGACGCCTGCCGGGCCCGCCCAAGGCCGGCATCTATGTCAGCTGCATCGGCCGCGGCCAGGCGCTGTTCGGCGACAAGGGGGTCGAGACCGAGCTGATCCGCGAGACGCTCGGCGATTTTCCGCTGATCGGGTTTTTCGCCAACGGCGAGATCTCGCGCGATCGCCTGTATGGCCATACCGGCGTCCTGACCCTGTTCACCTGAGGGCGGCGCCCTGTTGCGGGTGGGAGCGGACGGGCGATGCTGCGGCTCTTCGTCGGGATCGAGTTTCCGCCGGAACTGAAGCTGCGCCTGTCGCTGCTGGGCACCTCCATGCACGGCGCCCGATGGATCGATGCCGGCAACATGCACCTGACGTTGCGGTTTATCGGCGAGATCGACGAGGGCGTCGCCGCCGATATCGATGAGGCGCTGGCGCAGGTGAAAGCGCGGCGGTTTTCGTTGCAGCTGGCCGGCACCGGCGTCTTCGGCGGCCACCGGCCGCACGCCTTGTGGGTCGGCGTCGAGCGCGATCCCCAGCTCGTCAAATTGCACGACCGGATCGAGCAGGCGCTGATCCGCGTCGGCGTAGCGCCCGAGCCGCGCAAATTCATGCCGCATGTGACGCTGGCGCGGCTGCGCGAGCCGGTGCTCGTCGAGCTGGCGGATTTCCTCGCCGCGCAGGCCCGCTTTCGCGCCGAGCCGCTGCCGGTCGACCATTTCAGCCTGATCGCCAGCTTTCCAACCAAGGCCGGCTCGGTCTACGAAGACCAGGCCGATTACCCGCTGTCGGGGTAGGGCGCTCCATCCGGGGGAGGAACGACATGGCCTATTGGCTCCTCAAATCCGAGCCGGCGAAATATTCCTGGGACCAGATGGTCAAGGACGGCCGCACCCACTGGGACGGCGTGCGCAATTTCCAGGCAGCCAACAATCTGCGGGCGATGCAGCCGGGTGACCGCGCCTTTTTCTATCATTCGAACGAAGGCAAGGAGATCGTCGGCATCGTCGAGATCGTGCGGCCCTTCTATCCCGACCCGGGTGACGCAGGCGGCAAGTTCGGCATGGTCGATATCGCCCCGGTCGGCCCGGTGCAGCGGCCCATCGGGCTGGCCGAGATGAAGGGCGTGCCCGAGCTCGCCGGCATGTCGCTATTGCGCCAGTCGCGCCTCTCGGTTTGCCCGGTCAGCGCGGCGGAATGGCAGACGATCTGCCGCATGGCGGGCGTCGCCGGGTAGCGCGGGCTGGGCGTACGTCGAATCGCCCCTTCTTCGTCATGGCCGGGCTTGTCCCGTAGATCCCCGGGACAAGCCCGGGGATGACGAATAAGGAGGTGTCAAATTGGACGGAACCTCTCGAGGTCACCGTCTCGCCGAGCGACGCGGCGCCGGGCGGCATCAGGCGCTCGCCACAGCGCCGCTGCGATGCAAGGCCGCGATCTCGTCGGCGGCAAAGCCCCAGTCGCCCAGGATCGCGTCGGTGTGCTCGCCGACCCGCGCCGGCGGCCGCTGCACCCGGCTCGGGGTCCCGAGAAAGCGCGGCGCCGGCGCCGGCTGCGGCACCCCGTCGATTTCGACAAAGCTCTGCCGGTGACGGTTGTGCGGGTGCGCCAGCGCTTCCGACATGCGCAGGACCGGGGCAAAGCAGATATCGGTCTGCTCCATGATTTGCGTCCATTCGGCGCGCGTCTTCGCCTTGAAGATCTGCGCCAGGCGGCGCTGCATGTCGGGCCAGGCGGCGCGGTCGCCCTGGGCCGGCAGCTCGGTGTCGGCGAGCCCGGTGTGCTTGAGCAGCTGCGCGTAGAATTGCGGCTCGATCGAGCCGATCGCGACGTGCTCGCCGTCCTGCGTCTCGTAGACATGGTAGAAAGGTGCGCCGCCGTCGGTGCGGTTGCTGCCGCGCGCCTCCCGCCAGGCGCCGGCGGCCAGCGCACCATACATCATCATCATCAGCGAGGCCGAGCCCTCGACCATCGAGCAGTCGATAACCTGGCCCTTGCCGGTGGTGCGCGCGCTGACGATGCCGGCGAGCACGCCCATCGCGAGATAGAGCGCGCCGCCGCCGAAATCGCCGATTAGATTGAGCGGCGGTATGGGCGGCCCGCCCGCCGGGCCGATCGCATGCAGCGCGCCCGACAGCGCGATGTAGTTGATGTCGTGTCCGGCGGTGTGGGCGATCGGCCCGTCCTGGCCCCAGCCGGTCATCCGCCCGTAGACGAGCTTGCCATTGCGCTTCAGGCAGATCTCGGGGCCGAGGCCGAGCCGCTCCATGACCCCCGGACGAAAGCCCTCGATCAGCGCATCGGCCTGGTCGACGAGGCGCAAGGCCGCCGCCACCCCTGCCGGGTTCTTCAGGTCGACCGCGATGTTGCGGCGGCCGCGCTGTAAGAGGCCGAAGCGCGGGTCCTCGCCCTCGCGGCCGACATCGCGGCCGACATTGGCGGCGCGGTCGATGCGGATCACCTCGGCCCCCATGTCCGACAGCAGCATCGCGCAGAACGGCGCCGGGCCGATGCCGGCCAGTTCGACGACCCTGACCCCTTCGAGCGGTCCCATTTTCGATCCTCGCGGTTTGCGGCGCATCAGCTTAACAGCATCATGGGACGCGCATAAGCTGGGGCTTGCGGCTAACTTTACAGGGGCGAACTCCACAGGGGGCGGATATGGACAGCACGCGATTGCGCGAATTGCAGGCGCCGTTGAAGGCACAGTATCGCGAGAGCCCGCAGGCGGCGCTCGTCACGCTCAAGGCCGAGGGCCGCCTCGATGGCGAGGGCATCGCCTGCAAAGTCGACACCGGCCGGGCGCTGGTCGAGGCCGGGCTGCACCCGGCGACCGGCGGCGGCGGGATCGAGGCGTGTTCCGGCGACATGCTGCTGGAGGCGCTGGTTGCCTGCGCCGGCGTGACCCTGAAGGCGGTCGCGACGGCGCTCGACATCCGCCTCGACGGCGGCCTTGTGCGCGCCGAGGGCGACCTCGATTTCCGCGGCACGCTCGGGGTCGAGCGCACCGCGCCGGTCGGCTTTGCCGCGATCCGGCTGGCCTTCGAGCTCGACACCGACGAGCCGCCGGAGCGCATCGAGACGCTGTTGAAGCTGACCGAACGCTATTGCGTCGTGCTGCAGACGCTGCGCGCCGCGCCCCCGGTCGCCACCACCGTCGCCACCACGGTCGCCAGCACGGTCACGCGCCGCGCCGATTGATCAAAAAGGCAGCAAAACCGCGCTTTCCGTCGGAGAAAATGGCCGCGATCGCGCAACCTCGATTCGCCTTCCCGGAATAAGTCATGCATACTGGCCAAACGGCGAAATCGCGACCCGCGCCGCGCCGGGACGGGGAGCCTGCCGCCACCACCAGCAATGCGAAAGAGCGACAACGGATGGCCTTGCGACCCGATAGAGGGCTCTACGATCCGCGCAACGAGCATGACGCCTGCGGCGTCGGCTTTGTCGCGAACATCAAGGGGCGAAAATCGCACGAGATCATCCAGCGCGGCCTGCAGATCCTGGTCAATCTCGACCATCGCGGCGCGGTCGGCGCCGATCCGCTGATGGGCGACGGCGCCGGCATCATGATCCAGACGCCCGACGCGCTGCTGCGCCACTGGGCGGCGGCGCACGACCTCGAATTGCCGCCGCCCGGCCGCTACGCCGTCGCGATGTGCTTCCTGCCGATGGATGCGCAGGCGCGCGCCGTCGCGATGGCCCATGTCGCGCATTTCATCGGCGCCGAGGGCCAGAGCCTGGTGGCCTGGCGCGATGTCGGCGTCGACACGACCGGGCTCGGCGTCGCGGTCGTCGAGTCGATGCCGTGGATCGCCCAGGCAATCGTCGCGGCGAGCCCGGCCATCCCCGACCAGGACGCCTTCGAGCGCAAGATCCTGACGATCCGCAAACAGGTGCTGAACAGCGTCAGGCGGCTGGCCGACCATCTGCGCCTGCCGGCATTGCGCGAGCTTTACATGCCGTCGTTCTCGACCCGCACGGTGGTCTATAAGGGCTTGTTGCTGGCGCCGCAGATCGAGGGTTTCTACGATGATCTGCGCGACGAGCTGACCGTCTCGGCCCTGGCGCTGGTGCATCAGCGCTTTTCCACCAACACGTTTCCGTCGTGGCGGCTGGCGCACCCCTACCGGTTCATCTGCCACAATGGCGAGATCAACACGGTACGCGGCAACGTCAACTGGATGCAGGCGCGCCGCCAGGCGATGTCGTCGGAACTGTTGGGCGCCGACCTCGCCAAGATGGTGCCGCTGATCGGACCCGGCCAGTCCGACACCGCCTGCATCGACAACGCGCTCGAACTGCTCGTCATCGGCGGCGGCTATTCCTTGGCGCACGCGATGATGATGCTGATCCCGGAAGCGTGGTCCGATCCGCTGATGGACCCCGAGCGGCGCGCCTTCTACGAATACCATGCGGCGCTGATGGAGCCGTGGGATGGGCCGGCGGCGATCGCCTTCACCGACGGCCGCCAGATCGGCGCGACGCTGGACCGCAACGGCCTCAGGCCCGCGCGCTACATCATCACCGACGACGACCATGTGATCATGGCGTCCGAATCCGGCGTCCTGCCGGTGCCGGAAGCGAACATCACCCGCAAATGGCGTCTGCAACCCGGTAAGATGCTGCTGATCGATCTCGAGGAAGGCCGCATCATCGACGATGCCGAGATCAAGGCGCGGCTCGCCGCCGAGCATCCCTACGAGGCCTGGCTCAAAGCGACCCAGTGGAAGCTCGAAGACCTGCCCGAGGCCCCGGAAGCGGCCGCGCCGGCCGCCCCCAACGATCCCTCGACCCGGCTCGACCTGCAGCAGGCGTTCGGTTACACGCAGGAGGACATTCAGTTCTTTCTCGAGCCGATGGCGCGCGAGGGCGACGACCCGGTCGGCTCGATGGGCACCGACACGCCGATCGCCGCGTTCTCCGACCGGCCGAAGCTCCTCTACAATTACTTCAAGCAGAATTTCGCGCAGGTCACCAACCCGCCGATCGATCCGATCCGCGAAGAACTGGTGATGTCGCTGATCTCGATGATCGGACCGCGGCCCAACCTCTTGGGGCATGAGGTCGGCACGCATCACCGGCTCGAAGTGGCGCAGCCGATCCTGACCGACGGCGATCTCGCCAAGATCCGCAACATCGAGCCCCTGGTCGATCACTTCAAGACCGACACGCTCGACATCACCTGGCCGGCCCGCGACGGCACGGACGGCATCGCGACGGCGCTCGACCGGCTGTGCGCCGAGGCAACCGCGGCGGTCGAGGCGGGGCACAACATCCTCATTCTGTCCGACCGCGCGGTGTCGGCCGAGCGGGTGCCGATCCCGGCCCTCCTGGCGACCTCGGCGGTGCACCATCACCTGATCCGCCACGGGCTGCGCACCCGGACCGGCATCGTCGTCGAGACCGGGGAAGCCCGCGAGGTGCATCATTTCTGCGTGCTGGCCGGCTATGGCGCGGAGGCGATCAACCCCTATCTCGCCTTCGCGACGATCGAGCAGATCCGCACCGAGAACGGCCTGCCGCTGTCGGCCGAGCAGGTGCAGAAGAACTATGCGAAGGCGCTCGGCAAGGGGATCCTCAAGGTCATCTCCAAGATGGGGATCTCGACCTACCAGTCCTATTGCGGCGCGCAGATCTTCGATGCGGTCGGGCTGGAGAGCGAGTTCGTTGAGAAATACTTCACCGGCACGGCGACGACGATCGAAGGCGCCGACCTTGAGGCGATCGCCGAAGAGGCGCTGGTGCGGCACGCGCGCGCCTATGGCGAGGACCCGCTCTACCGCGAGATGCTCGACCCCGGCGGCGATTATGCCTTCCGGCTGCGCGGCGAGGCGCATGCCTGGACGCCGCAATCGATCGCCAGGCTGCAGCACGCGGTGCGCGGCAATTCGCTGTCGGACTACCGGGCGTTCGCCGCCTCGATCAACGACCAGAGCGAGCGGTTGTTGACGATCCGGGGGCTGATGCAGCTGCGCCTGGCGGACCAGCCGATCCCCCTCGACGAGGTCGAGCCGGCGGCGCAGATCGTCGGGCGCTTCTCGACCGGCGCGATGAGCTTCGGCTCGATCAGCCGCGAGGCGCATACCACGCTGGCGATCGCGATGAACCGCATCGGCGGCAAGTCGAACACCGGCGAGGGCGGCGAGGAAGCCTCGCGCTTCAAGCCGCTGCCCAACGGCGATTCGATGCGTTCGGCGATCAAGCAGGTGGCCTC
>DATLRS010000131.1:0-25046 GCA_035534535.1 Allostellaceae bacterium
CCGAAATACATCTGCACGGTGCCGACGATCCAGAACCCCACCGGCAGCATCATGCCGCTCGAACGGCGCCACCAATTCCTGGCGCTCGCCGCCGAATACGGCGTGCCGATCTTCGAGGACGAGTGCTACGCCGATCTGACCTGGGGCGGCATGGACGCGCCGCCGGCGCTCTATGCGCTCGATCCCTCCCGGGTCATTCATATCGGCTCGTTCTCGAAGACGCTGGCGCCGGCCCTGCGGCTCGGCTACGTCATCGCCGATTGGCAATTCATGAGCCGCATGGTCGCGATCAAGACGGCCGGCGACAGCGGCACCGGCGCCCTCGAACAGATGGTCGTCGCCGAATATTTCTCGACGCATTTTGCCGACCATGTCGCCGAATTGAGCGGCGTCCTGAAAGACAAGCTCGACACGATGGTCGAGGCGGTGGCGCGCGAATTCGGCACCGCCGCCGAGCCTTGGGTGCCCAAGGGCGGCATCTTTCTGTGGCTGAAGCTGCCCGACCAGGTCGATGTGCGCAAGCTGGTGCAGCCCGCGCTCAAGGCCGGCGTCGCATTCAATCCGGGGCCCGAATGGGCGGTCGACGGCGACGCCTCCAAGTCGCGGCTGCGCCTGTGCTTCGGCCTGGCGACCAAGGAGGAGATCCGCGAAGGCGTCGCCCGCTTCGCGCGGGTCTGCTACGAGGAAACCGGCATCCCCGAGCAGAGCGCCAACGTGCGGCACGCCGGAAGCTGAGCCGGGGCAACCCAACAATCGCTGGACGAGGGCAGCGCGCGATGACGAGCCAGGCCGAAGCACGGCAACAGATCGACGAGGTCCTCAGCCGCGCCGTCGCGGCGGGCGAGGTGCCGGGGGTGGTCGCGATGGCGGCGGGCGCGGACGGCCCGATCTACCAGGGCGCCTTCGGGGTGCGCGAGCTTGGCGGCGGCGCGGCGATGACGCCCGACACGGTGTTCCGCATCGCCTCGATGACCAAGGCGCTCACCTCGGTCGCGGCGATGCAGCTGGTCGAGGAGGGCCGGCTCGATCTCGACGCGCCGGTGCCCGACATCGACCCGGCGCTGGCGGCGCCGCAGGTGCTGCAGGGCTTCGACGCGGCGGGCATCCCGCTGCTGCGCCCGGCCAAGCGGCCGATCACCCTGAAGCACCTGCTGACCCATACCGCCGGGTTCACTTATGAGGTGTGGAACGCCGACAATTTGCGCTATGTCGAGGCGACCGGCGCGGCGCGGCAATTCTCCGGTAAGCTGGCCGCCTATCGCCGCCCGCTCAATTTCGATCCCGGCGAGCGCTGGGAATACGGCATCAACATCGACTGGGTCGGGCGGCTCGTCGAGGCGGTGAGCGGGCAATCGCTCGACGTATTTATGCGCGAGCGGATTTTCGCGCCGTTGGGCATGGTCGACACCGGCTTTGTCCCGTCGCCGCAGCAGCGCGACCGGCAGGCGCCGGTGCATCAGCGCCAAGCCGACGGCAGCCTCGTGCCGCAGCCGCTGCCGCCGCCCTCGACCCCGGAATTTTTTGCTGGCGGCGGCGGGCTTTATTCAACCGCGCGCGACTATCTAAGCTTCCTCGAAATGCTGCTGCACGGCGGCAGCCTCGGCGGCGTTCGCATCCTGTCGCCGGAGACGGTGGCTCAGATGAACCGCAACCAGATCGGCGACCTGCCGGCCGGGAAATTGACGAGCTGCGCTCCCGAGCTGTCGAACGACGTTGATTTCTTCCCCGGCGCTGGGGTGCGCTGGGGCCTCGGCTATATGCTCAACCTGGAGCCGGGGCCGAACGGGCGCGATGCCGGCACCGTGAGCTGGGCGGGTCTCTTCAACAGCTATTACTGGCTCGATCCGGCCCGCCGCGTCGCCGGCACGATCCTGACCCAGATCCTGCCCTTCGCCGACCCGACCGTCGTGCGCCTCTACGGCGAATTCGAGCGCGGCGTCTACGCCCTGGCCGAGGCGCGCTGAGGGCTATGACGGTCTTTCACCTGCTGCGCCATGGCGAGCACGGCTTGTTGGGCCGGGTGCTGGCCGGGCGCATGCCCGGGGTCGGGCTCAGCGAGCGCGGCTGCGCCGAGATCGCGGCGGTCGCCGAGCGCCTCGCCGGCGCGAGCATCGCCGCCCTCTATTCGAGCCCGCTGCAACGCACCCGCGAGTCGGCCGAGATCGTCGGCGCCCGGCTTGTCCTGCCGATCGAATTTCGCGACGATCTGATCGAGCTCGATTTCGGCGAATGGACCGGCTCCACCTTTGATGCGATCCGCGCCGACCCGCGCTGGCAGGCGTGGAGCACGCAGCGCAGCCTGGCGACGATCCCCGGCGGCGAGAGCATGCGCCAAGTGCAGGGCCGCGCCGTCGAGGCCCTGATGGAGATCGGCGCGCGCCATCGCGACGAGGCGGTGGTGCTGGTCAGCCACGGCGATGTGATCCGCTCGCTGCTCGTCTTCGCGCTCGGCATGCCGCTGGATTTTTATGGCCGGATCGAGGTCGGCCAGGGTTCGCTCAGCACGATCCGCATCGACCCGGGCGGCATCCGCGTCCTGGCGATCAACGAACGGCCCCGCCTCGGCTAAAGGGCGCTCGCCCGAGTGCCGCCATTCGCAACCGAGGTCGATCGGGTGGACGCTCGCCGCGCCGCCCGCTCTTGCCGGGCCGCGCGGCCGGCGCATATACCGCGCAACGCCCCTCGCCGACGGATCGCATGGAAACCCTGGCGCAGCCTCTTATCAACCTGATCAAGGCGCATCAGGACTGGGCGGTGGCGATTATGTTTGCTACGGCGTTCGGCGAGTCCTTCGCTTTCGTGAGCCTGCTGTTTCCCGGGACGGCGCTGCTGATTGCCGCCGGGACGCTGACGAAGTCGGGCACGCTGCCCTATCTGCCGGTCATTGTCGGGGCGGTCGCGGGCGCGGTGCTCGGCGACGGGGTATCTTATTGGATCGGCCGCCGGTTCGGCGGCGGCATCGCCCGGCTGTGGCCGTTCAGCCGCGATCCCGAGCTGCTCTCGAGGGGCATCCGGTTTTTCGAGCGGCATGGCGGCAAGAGCGTCTTTATCGGCCGCTTCTTCGGCCCGATCCGGGCCGTCATCCCGCTCGCGGCGGGCATCCTGTTGATGCGGCGCGATCGCTTCTGGCTGGCCAATATCACCTCGGCATTGGTATGGGCGCCGATGCTGTTGTTCGTCGGCGATCTCGTCGGCAAAACCGGACAGAAGCTGATCGGATCGACCAATGCCGCCGTCCTGGTGTTTGGCGGTCTGGTCCTGTTCGGCATCGCCGGCGTGGTATGGGCGGCGTTGCGCTCCGGCCGCTCGAAGAGCTGACCCGCCGCGTCGTCTCGCTAGCGGCCGCGCCCGGAGGAACCGGCGGCGGCACCGGCGGCCTCGGCCGGCTCGCTGAAGCGCGCGTGCGCCCCGATATAGGCGTCGACGTGGCCGGCCACCGTGTCGGCGCTTTCGGCGAAGAAATGGTCGGCGCCGGGGATCTTGCGGAAATCGATCTTGATGTCGCGCTGGTGCGACAGCTTATGGACCAGCTTCTGCACCGATTCCGGCGGTACCAGCGTGTCCTGCTCGCCCTGCAAGATCAGCCCGGATGACGGGCACGGCGCCAGAAACGTGAAATCGTAGCTGTTGGCCGGCGGCGCCACCGAGATGAAGGCTTCGATCTCTGGCCGCCGCATCAGCAGCTGCATGCCGATCCAGGCGCCGAACGAATAGCCGGCGACCCAGCAGCACGCCGCATTCGGGTTGTAGCCCTGCAGCCAGTCGAGCGCCGCCGCGGCATCGGCGAGTTCGCCCTCGCCGCGGTCGAAGCTGCCCTGGCTGCGGCCGACCCCGCGGAAATTGAAGCGCAGCGTCGAAAATCCGCGCCGCATGAAGGTCTGATAGAGCGTATAGACCACCTTGTTGTTCATCGTCCCGCCGTGCAGCGGGTGCGGATGCAGGACCAGCGCCATCGGCGCGGTGCCGCCGCGGGCGTGGTGATAGCGGCCCTCGATGCGCCCTTCCGGGCCGTTGATGATCACATCAGGCATGGCAATTCCGCCTTAAATCCGATGACTCGAGTTGTGTATGACGACCGAAGAACCGCGCCCGTGTCAGCGATCCCCGGGCGTTTACTTGACCTCCTGAGTCGGAAATTATATGCTCGTGCTGACATCGGCGCCCTCGGTTGCGTAGAGCCGCGGCGCCGACACCAGCCTCGACCATAACATAGTGTCGGCGATGCTCCTCAAAAACCTGCGCGACGAGATTGACGCAACACTCGCTCGCGACCCGGCCGCCCGGTCGCGGCTCGAGGTTATCCTGTGCTATCCCGGGTTTCATGCTCTGCTGTGGTATCGCCTGGCACACTGGGCGTGGCAGCGCGGCTGGCACCTCGCGGGCCGCTTCATCTCGCATCTCGGGCGGATGCTGACCGGGATCGAGATCCACCCGGGGGCGCAGATCGGCAGGCGCCTGTTCATCGACCACGGCATGGGGGTGGTGATCGGCGAGACCGCCGAAATCGGCGACGACTGCACCCTCTATCACGGCGTGACGCTGGGCGGCACGCGGCCGTCGCGCGAGCAGGGCGGGCAGAAGCGTCATCCGACGATCGGCAACGACGTCGTGGTCGGCTCGGGTGCGCAGGTCTTGGGGCCGTTTCGGGTCGGCAACGGCGCCCGCATCGGGGCCGCTTCGGTGGTGCTGAAAGAGGTGCCCGACGGCGCGACGATGGTCGGCAACCCGGCCCGCCAGGTCGGCCGGCGCAGCGCCTCGGACGAGGCTCCTCCGGCCTTCGAGCCCTATGGGATCAGCGGCGAGATCCCCGATCCGATCGCCCGGGCGCTCAACGCGCTGCTCGACGAGGTCGCGACGTTGCGGGCGCGGCTCGACGAGTACGACCATGCGCGCGATCCGGCCACACCAGGCAACGGCACGCCGCCGGCACCCGACCCCACTCGCCAGCGGGTTGCGGGGGCGCGGCCATGAAGCTCAGCAGCAAGGGCCGCTACGCGGTGATGGCGATGGTCGATCTGGCGCAGCACGGCGGCGACAACCCGGTGTCGCTCGCCGAAATTGCCGAGCGGCAGGAGATCTCGCTCTCCTATCTTGAGCAGCTCTTTGCCAAACTGCGGCGTTGCGGCCTCGTCAAGAGCGTGCGCGGCCCCGGCGGCGGCTATCGTCTGGCGCGCGACCGCGACGCGACGCGGATCTCCGACATCATCGTGGCGGTCGACGAGCCGCTCCATGCGGTGCGCTGTGCCCCTGGCGCCGCGATCGGCTGCCGCGGCGACCGCAGCCGCTGTCTGACCCACGATCTGTGGGAGGAGCTGAGCAACCAGATCCATGTCTATCTCAGCTCGGTGTCGCTCGGCGATGTCTGCGAAAAGCGGGTGCTCGGCACCAGCGGCCTCGCCCAGCGCGAGAGCTACCGCGCCGCCAGCGCCGGATAAATTCGCGCCTCATGCCGCGACGGGAAACCTATCTCGACTGGAACGCGACGGCGCCGCTGCGGCCCGAGGCGGCTCGGGCCATCGCGGCGATGCTGGCGCGCTGCGGCAATCCGTCCTCGGTGCATCGCTGGGGCCGCGGTGCGCGCCACGCGGTGGAGGGCGCCCGCGCCGCGGTCGCGGCATTGGTCGGCGCCGCGCCGGAAGCGGTCGTCTTTGTCAGCGGCGGCACCGAAGCCAACCATCTCGCGCTGTGCGGCAGCGGACGCGAGCGCGCGCTGGTGTCGGCGGTCGAGCACAGCTCGGTGTTGCAGGCCATGCCCGCGGCCGAGCGCATCGCCGTCGACACCGAGGGCATCGTCGATCTTGTGGCGCTCGAGGCGCAGCTTGCCGGCGACGATCGGCCGGCGCTGGTCTCGGTCATGCTCGCCAACAACGAGACCGGGGTCATCCAGCCGGCGGCGCAGATCGCTGCGATTGCGCGGGCGCATGGCGCGCTGTTTCATTGCGACGCGGTGCAGGCTGTCGGGAAGATCGCGCTGTCGCTGTCCGTGATCGGCGCCGATCTGCTCAGCCTTTCGGCGCACAAGCTCGGCGGGCCGCCCGGGATCGGCGCCCTGATTGTCGACGGCAAGGCCGAGATCGCGCCGATGATCCGCGGCGGCGGCCAGGAACACGGCCGCCGCGCCGGCAGCGAGAACCTGCCGGGGATCGCCGGTTTTGCCGCCGCCGCCGAGGCCGCGGCCCGGGGGCTGGCCGACTACCAGCGGGTGCGGGACCTGCGCGACAACCTCGAAGCGGCAGCGATTGCCGCCATCCCGCAGGCGCTGGTGATCGGCGCCGGCGCGCCGCGCCTGCCCAATACGACTGCCCTGGCATTGCCCGGCGTCTCGGCGGAAACCCAGGTCATCGCGCTTGACCTCGAGGGCGTCATGATCAGCGCCGGCGCCGCCTGCTCGTCGGGCAAGGTCGGCCCGAGCCATGTGCTGGCGGCCATGGCGACGCCGCCGGCGATCGCCGACGGGACGATCCGCGTCAGCCTCGGCTGGTCGACGAGTGCGGCCGATATTGCCCATTTCCTCGACGCCTGGACAGCGCTGGCGCGGCGGGTGGCGCGGCGGGCCGCATGAGCCTTGTCGATCGCAGGATGACGCGAGGCATCGCGACCCCCACATTAACAATTGACTGGGCGGCCGAGGGCGGCAATATCGAGTGGCAGGAGATGTGAGGCGATGGCGCTGAAGCAGGCTTTGATGGTGACGGATGCGGCGGCCGAGCGCATCCAGGCGCTGCTGGCCCGGCGTGGCAAGGCGTCCGTGGGGGTGCGCGTCGGGGTGCGCGCCCGCGGCTGCTCCGGCCTCAGCTACACGCTCGAATACGCCGACGAAAAGGGCAAGTTCGACGAAATCGTCGAGGACAAGGGGGTGACGATCCTGGTCGACCCCAAGGCGATCATGTTCCTCCTCGGCACCGAGATGGATTACGTTGAGGAAAAGCTGCAAACGGGCTTTGTCTTCCGCAATCCGAACGAGAAGGGCCGCTGCGGCTGTGGTGAGTCCTTTCACGTCTGATCACTTCTGAGCCGGCCACGTCTGAGCCGGCCACGTCTGAGCCGACCACGTCTGAGCCGGCATCCGCGGGCCGCCCAACGCGCTAACCCGTCGTCAGCGGTTTAGGGCGCAACCTTCTGGCGAACCGCCCGCCTAGATGATAACGCATCCCGCGCCGCGAATCGGCAAGGACAGGGCGCGCCGATGACCGATAAACCAGCGCCACGGCTCGGTTGCGGGAGCGGTGGGTGCAGGCGGACGATCGCCGGCGTGGTAGCGGTTAGCGATTCGGCGGGCGAGGGTGCACACGGCCGCTTCCCTTGCGCAACAACTGGTGCGCCCCCCGTTAGCCCGAACTAGATATAGGTAATCGAAAAGGCTATCGCGGCTAAATCTTTATTAACCAACCCGTCACATGGTAGTTTCATTATCGCTTGGCCACCGGATGTCCGGTTGGTTCAGGGTTCCGTCTTCGGCCGCCGGATCTGGCGGCAGTCGTCGACGGATCTGGCGGCAGTCGTCGAAGTGCAGCGCCGGTGGCTGCTGGAGGTATCGCCCTTCGCCATGACGTTCGACCTGCAAGTCATTGTCCTTGTCGCGTTCACCGCCGTGATGGCGATCGCGGCGTTCGAGGATCTTCGGCGGCTGGTGATTCCGAATCTGCTGTCGATCATCTTGTGCGCGCTATGGCCCTTCCATTTCTACTTTGCCGGTACGCCCAGCCTATCCGGCGCGCTCCTAACGATCGGCTGCGCCCTGGCGGTGTTTGTCGGCGGTTTCATCCTGTTCGCTTTCAAACAACTCGGTGGCGGGGACGTCAAGCTGTTAGGTGCCGTCACTCTGTGGGCCGGCGGACCCACTGGGACCTATGAGCTCCTTGTGCTCGTCGCCATCATAGGCGGGGCACTGGCGCTGTTGCTGCTGCTCGTCGATCGTCTGCTGCGAGGAGTCGTCGCTGCGCAAGTGCTTGATTATTTGCTGGCGCGGTTTCGACAGCTGCCCTTCGGTAGCCAGATCGCGGAATTCACCCGCAGCATTTTTGGTCAGCGACCGGACCGCACCGAGCGCGGCCTGAAGATGCCGATGCCATATGGCCTCGCCATCGTCGGTGCCGCGCTGATCGTAACCCTCTCTCCTCATCTCGGTTGAACAAGCCATGCGCGCCCGTACCGTCTTCCTGCTGATTTTCGCTGTCGTCCTGGCGGTCGGCACCGCGCTGCTCGCCCGCTCCTGGCTTGCCTCGCAGCGCGCCCGGGAGCTGGCGCAGGCTCCGGTCACGGCGCCGGCACCGGTCAGGCAGGTGCTGGTGGCGCATGCCGCGATCGCGCGCGGGCAAATTCTGCGGCCGGAAGATGTTGTCTGGCAGGTGTGGCCGGCCGGCACGATCGCCAAAGATTACGTCCTCAACAGCGGTCCCAAGAAGCCCGAATCCTATACCGGCTGGGTGGCGGTGAGCCCGATCGGCAGCGGCCAGCCGATCACCACGGCCAATGTCATTTCGCCCGGCAATCGTGGCTTCCTGGCGGCGGTCTTGCGGCCGGGGACGCGCGCCATCACGGTGCCGGTGACGCTGACGTCGGGAATTGCCGGTTTTATTTTTCCCGGCGACGAGGTTGACATCCTGCTTACCTATCCGATCCCGAAGCCCAAGGCCGCCGCGGCGACCGGCCAAAGTAACTACGAGCACAGGGCGGCTGAGACCATGCTGCGCCACATCCGGGTGATCGGCGTCGATCAGCGGCTCGAAATGAAGCCCGGCACGGCCGCCGTGGCTCATACCGTGACGTTCGAGGTCACCCCGAAGCAAAGCGAGGTGATCGTCCTCGCGAGCGAGGTCGGCAGGCTGTCGCTGGTGTTGGACAGCCTTGCCGGCAGCAAGTCCGAGCCCGCCGCGGACCACGGCGCGGCGAGGCCGCAGGTCGCCGCCGATTCGTTCGATGCCGCAGCGGTGACCTACACGATCGACAGCGAGATCGACCCGCTGTTGCCCAAATTCGTAAGCGGCAAGGAGCCTTCGGCGCAAAGCACCGTCACAATCTTGCGTGGTGCGGCCAAAACGAGCGAAGCTACTGATTTGTCGAAGAGAGCCGGCACTGCGCCAGGGCCGGCTGGTTCGGCGGGGGGGACATGATGCGCAAGTTACTGGCCGTGATCGCGGCGACCGCCTCGGGATTGATGCTGAGCGCCGCGGTCAATGCCGCCGATACCACCGCGCCCGGTGCGAAGGCGGCGGCAGCGCCTGCCGACCCCGGCGGGCCCGGCGTCGTTAGCCAAGTCAACGCGAAGGGGCCGGCGATTGTGGTAGCGGCCGGCAAAGGCACGCTCATTCGCTTGCCGCGCCCGGCCGCCACCGTGTTCATCGCCAGACCTGACATCGCCGACGTGCAGGTCAAATCGCCGACGCTGATCTACCTCACCGCCAAGACGCCGGGCGATACGGTGTTGTACGCGGTCGATGCCCAGGATCACGTGCTGCTGAATGCACCGGTGCGGGTCGAGCAGGATGTCGGTCGGGTGCAGCAATCGGTAAGCGCGCTGACTCCCGGCGAAAACGTCAAGGTCAGCTCGGTGGACAACTCGCTGGTGCTGAGCGGCAGCGTATCGAGCGCCGGACGCGCCGAAGCGGTCCGCAGCCTCGCCGCCTCGGTCGCTGGCGAGACCAAGGGCAAGGTGATCAACCGGCTCGCCGTCGCCACCCCCAACCAGGTCAACATCCGGGTCAAGATCGCCGAAGTGGACCGCAACGTGATGAAGGATCTCGGGCTCAACTGGGCCAGGCTCGGCGGGCATTCGAGCTTTGCGACGGCCAACGGCGGGAGCGCCGTTGGCGTTGGCGACGTCCAAAGCGCCGCTGCCGCAGCCGGCGACAACCTTGTGTCGGTCGCATTGGGCGGCGCGAGTTCGCGGATTCTTGGAACCCTCAACATCCTGGCGAATGAAGGCTTCCTGACGACGCTGGCCGAGCCCAACCTGACCGCGACCAACGGACAGCCCGCCTCGTTCCTGGCCGGCGGCGAATTCCCAGTCCCCACGGCTTCCTCAGGCGGGACCGGCGGCGTGCCGGTGGTCACGGTCGAGTTCAAGCCGTACGGCGTGCAGCTCCAAGTCACCCCGACGATCATCGATGCTGAGCATCTGAATATGGCGATCCGCACCGAGGTCAGCCAGCTGAGCACGGCAGCGAGCCAAGGTGCGGTGACGCTCAACGGGTTCGCGATCCCTGCTTTGATCGAACGGTTGGCGCAAACCACCGTCGAGTTGGGCAGCGGCCAGAGCTTCCTGCTCGGCGGGCTGTTGCAGAACAACACGACCGAGAACATCTCGAAAGTGCCGGGGCTCGGCGACCTGCCGGTTATCGGCCAGTTGTTCCGGTCGGAATCGTTTCAGCGGAACGAGAGCGAACTGGTCATCGTTGTCACGCCCTATCTCGTCAGGCCGGCGCTGGCAGACAACCTGGCATTGCCGACCGATGGGTTTGTCGCGCCGCATGACATGCAGCAAATCATCAACGCCGCCACCTACCGACAGGGCCTGCCCGCCCCCGCGAGAGGCCCGCTCGGGGCCGGCGCCCAGGGCCTGATCGGCCCGGTCGGCTTCAGCCTTGATTGATGGGAGGGAACGGTCATGAAAGTGCATCCTTATCTGGCTGCCGTCGCCCTCCTGCTGGCCCTGGCGGCGTGTCGGCCGGGAGCGGCCGAATACACGAATACCGAGGCGCCGAAAAATCTGGTGCTTAATCGCGCATCGTCGCTGATCGACGTCCGTTTCCTCCCCGGATCGAGCCGGCTTGTCCCGCGCGACGCGGCGCGGCTGCGGGTGCTGGCGGCGACCGGCCGGATCGCGCCATCCGACCAGGTCACGGTTTCGGTGGGAGGCTTCCCGCGCCTCGCTGCGGCGCGCGTTGAGACCGTTGCCGAGGCGCTGCTGCCGTACCGTATTATCGCCAGCGCGGGGCCGCCTGCCGGGGTGGCGGCCAACCACGCGCTGATCGACACTGGGCGATACCTCGTGACGCTGCCGCCATGCCCCAATTGGAGCAAGGAGCCGGCCGGGCGGTACACCAACACCTTCGCCAGCAACTATGGTTGTGCGACGGCGGTCGATCTGGCGCAGAGCATCGCGAGCCCGGCTGATTTGGCCGAGGGCCGGCCGGTCGGGCTGGCCGATGCTGTCCCGGCCGCCGCGGCCGTGCAGAACTACCAGGCCGGCAAGGTGGTGTTGCTGCAGGCGGCGTCGGGGCTGGGACCGATCACATCAACATCAACAGCGCCGAGCGGCGGCGGCGGCACCGGCGCCGGCAGCGCCGGGACCGGGCCATGAGGGCGACGGCGACGAGCGCGGCGGCCACCGCCGCGAAGAAGCCGGACCGCGAAGGCATCATCGCGGTCCTCCAGGATCAGGCGACGTTCGATCGCGTCCAAAGCACGGTTCGCGAGCTGCAGCTCGAAGACGAGTTGAGCCTCGAGCCAACGCTCGACCAGGCTTTGCGGCGTTTCCGCGAGGGCGCCAATCCGCGCGTGCTGATCCTCGATCTCTCGGATTCGACCGCGCCGATTGCGGAACTCAGCGCGGCCCGTTCGGTTGGCGGTGCGGATCTCAAGCTGCTGGCGGTCGGCACCGTCAACGACGTGTCGCTGTTCCGCGATCTGCTGGCCGCGGGGGCAACGGACTATCTGGTTAAGCCGCTGAGCCGCGAGACGCTCTCGGCCAGCCTCGAACGGCGCGCCGCCGCGGCGGCCGGCGGCCTCGGTGGCGGGCTCGGCCAGGTCGTCGCGTTTATCGGCAGCCGGGGTGGCGTCGGGGCCACCACCACAGCGGTGGCGTGTGCCTGGGTGCTGGCCGAAAAGCACAAGGAGAGCACGGCGCTGCTCGATCTCGATCTGCATTTCGGCACGGTGGCGCTCAATTTCGACACCGATCCCGGCACCGGATTGTGCGAAGCGCTCGAGCAGCCATCGCGTATCGACGCCTTGTTCGTCGATCGGGCGACGGTTAAAATATCGGACACGCTGCGCGTTCTGGCCGCCGAGGCGGCGGTCGCCGAGACGCTGATGATCGATGCCGGTGCGATCGATGTGCTGCTCTATGAGCTGCGCCGCAAGTTCAATTGGGTGGTGATCGATCTGCCGCGGTGGGTGACGCCGACCCAACGCGTTGTCCTGGGTGCCGCAAACAAGTTGGTGATCGTCTGCGAGCGCAGTTTGGCCGGGTTGCGCGATGCCATCCGGCTGCAAACCCTGATGCGCGAGCACGCCCCGCAAACCGAGGTGCTGCTGGTCGATGCGGGCGCCAGCGGCGAGCGCGCGACGGTCGGCAAGTCCGAGTTCGAAAAGGCGGTTGGTAAATCCCTTGACGCGACCCTGCCGCACGATGCCAAATCGGCCGGTGCGGCAGCAAATGCCGGTCAGCCGTTGCCGGTGGCGGCGCCGCGTAGCCCGGTCGTGCGCGAAATCGAGCAGCTTGTTGTTGGTTTCGTTGGCGCCGGCGAGACGCAAAAACGCAAGATATTCGGGTTCTCGCGATGGTGACGATGTTCGGACGAAGGACCGAGGGCGGGCTTGATGCCCGCATCGCAGAGCTGTCGGCGCGACGGGCAAAGGTTGACGGTGCCCCGAACAACGCTGCGCCTTCGGAAAATGCCGGCGGCACGGTCTCCGCTCTTGACCCGGAATCGACAATGGAGGACCGCCTCGCGATCGCTCGCGAGGAGCTGAGCGCGCGCCTCGGCGCCGAGATCCGGCCGGAACGGCGAGCCCTGCTGAGCCGCGGTGATCTCGCCAAGATCGTCGATGCGGCGGTGCAGGCGTATTTCGTGCGGCACGGGATGGATGCCAATCCGATCGGGCGCCGCGATCTGGTTACCGATGTCATTCAGACGCTGCTGTCCCCCGGCTCGGTTGAAGCCGGCGGTCGCAGCAGCCCGCACAAAGCCGCGATCGAAGCGGCCAAGGCGCAGATCCAGCCGCTCGTGCTGGAGCATATGGACGTCGCCGCCGCCGCCGAAATGCCGCGCCCGGCCTTCGAGGCGCAGCTGACCGGTTGGGTCAAGGAATTGCTCGCGGAAACCAAGATCCAGCTGAATTTCACCGAGCAACGCGAACTCGTCGAATCGCTGATCGCCGACATGCTGGGCCTCGGGCCGCTGGAGCCGCTGATCGCCGACGAGACGGTCAACGACATCATGGTCAACGGGCCAAAGCAGATCTATGTCGAGCGGCGCGGCAAGCTCGAGCTGACCGATGTGGTGTTTCGCGACGATCAGCACCTGATGAATATCTGCACCAAGATCGTCACGCGGATTGGACGCCGCATCGACGAGGCGCGGCCGCTCGTCGATGCGCGCCTGCCCGACGGCAGCCGCGTCAACATCATCATCCCGCCGCTGGCGATCGATGGGGCGTCGATCTCGATCCGCAAATTCTCCAAGAAGTCGATCACGCTCGACGTGATGGCGGCCAATGGCAGCATCTCGGCGGCGATGGCAACGGTGCTGAAGATCGCGGCGCGCTGCCGGCTCAACATCCTGATTTCCGGCGGCACCGGTTCGGGCAAGACGACCCTGCTGAATGCTTTGTCGCGGATGATCGACAGCACCGAACGCACCGTGACGATCGAGGACGCCGCTGAATTGCAGCTGCAGCAGCCGCACGTGGTTCGGCTCGAGACCCGCACCGCCAATCTCGAAGGCACCGGTGAGATCTCGATGCGCGATCTGTTGAAGAACGCGCTGCGCATGCGGCCCGACCGGATCATCATCGGTGAGTGCCGCGGCGACGAAGCGCTCGACATGCTGCAGGCGATGAATACCGGTCATGACGGTTCGATGAGCACGATTCACGCGAACAATCCGCGCGAGGCGTTGACCCGGCTGGAAAACATGATCGGGATGGCCGGGATCAACCTGCCGTCGAAGGCGATGCGGACGCAGATAGCGTCGGCGGTCCACCTGATCTGCCAGGTTAACCGGATGCGCGATGGCCAACGGCGCATCACTTCGATCACCGAGGTGGTCGGTATGGAAGGGGACATCATCACGACGCAGGATCTGTTCACCTTCCAGTTCCAGGGCGAAGGCTCCGACGGCCGGTTGCGCGGCGCCTTCCAACCGAGTGGGATCCGCCCCGTCTTCCTGCCGCGCGCCGAATATTTCGGGCTCGACCGGGCCTTGATCGAGGTTATCTGAGCGATGCTTGGGTCGTTTAATCCGACCGCCATCGCGCTCATCGTCGGGGTGATGGGCGCGCTGACCGTGCTGTTATTGGCCGTTGCGCTCGTCCCCGCCGGCTCGCGGCGCTACGCGCGGCGTCTGCAGCAGGTCACCAATCGCAAGAGCAGCAGTCGCGGCGGTGCCGGCGAGATGCGCTCGCTGACGCGCCGCGAGAGCGCGACGCCCGGCATGGATCGCATTTTTGGCCGGTGGCTGCCGCGCCGCCAGGTGCTCGTGGAGCGACTGGCCAAAACCGGACTGGAAATCAGCGTCGGTCAGTATGTCCTGGCGACGATCGGGGTCATTGTGATCGCCGCCCTCCCGATCTTCATTTTTACCCGATTGGGCATCGTGCCGAGTTTGATGTTCGGGATCGCGATCGGTGTCTTCACGCCGCACTATGTCGTCGGGCGCATGGGGCGCAAACGCATCGGCCGCTTCCTCGGCTTATTTCCCGAGGCGATCGACCTGATGGTGCGCGCCTTGCGCGCCGGTCTGCCGATCAGTGAGGCGATCGTCAATGCGGGGCAGGAGATCGGCGATCCGGTGGGTACCGAATTTCGCGGGATCGAGGCGGGCATGCGGCTCGGTCGCGAGCTCGACAGTCTGCTTTGGGACATCGCCAAGCGCATCGATGTGCCGGAGTATCGATTCTTTATTATAGCGCTCAGCGTTCAGCGGGAAACCGGCGGCAATCTGGCGGAGACGTTGAACAACCTTTCCGATGTTCTGCGGCGGCGCCGGTTGATGCGGGCCAAGGCGCGCGCCATGGCGAGCGAGGCGCGCGCCAGCACGATGATCCTCGGGTCACTGCCGATTGCTGTCACGGGCATCCTGTTTGTAACATCGCCGCATTATATTGCTCCCATGTTCAACGACGTTCGCGGTTTGATCATGGTGGGCGTCGCGCTCGGCATGCTGATCGTTGGCATCGGCATCATGGTCAAAATGGCCCAATTCGAGATTTAAGCCATGGTCAGCACGCGGGTATCGGATTTCCGGCTTGAGGACTGGCTGCCGATCTGGCTGAGCCCCGATCTGTTTATTGCCGTGCTTGCCGCGGTCGCCGTTATGGTCGCGTTTCTTGCGGTGTGGCAGGCGATGCGCGGCCAGGACCCGTTCGAGCGCCGCTATGGGCAGATTACCCAGCGCCGGGATAACCTGCGCCAACTAGCCCTCGAGACCCGGCGCGAGCGGGCGCCGCGGGCGGCGCCGGGGCTGATGCGGCAAGTGGTGACGCGGCTTAACCTGCTGCGCTCAACGCGGGCGCGCGATGCACGCGACTTGCTTGCACAGGCCGGAATCCGCTCGAGCGATGCGATGGTTCGCTACCTGTTCGCCCGCCTGGCGATGCCGTTCGTCTTCGCCGCCGCGGCTTACGCCGACTCTTTTGGAACGCACGCGCTGGCGATCCCGCCGGGGTGGCGCAGCCTCGCAGCGACCGGTGCGGCGGTGCTCGGCTTCTTCGCGCCCGATATGTTCATCAAGAACCTGATCAAAAAGCGCGCCCATAGAATGGAACTGGGGCTGCCGGATTCTCTCGATCTACTGGTGATTTGCGCCGAGGCGGGGCTGAGCCTTGACGCCGGGCTCCAACGCGTGTCGCGCGAACTGGAGCTGACATGGCCCGAACTGGCCGAGGAATTTAGCATCACCGCCGCCGAATTAACCTATCTGCCGGATCGTAAAGGAGCGTTCGACAACCTTAATGCGCGCACCAACATGGCGGCGATCCGCGGCGTCGTGAATACGCTCCTGCAGACGGCAAAATTTGGAACGCCGCTTGCGCAATCGCTGCGCATCCTGGCGGCCGAATTTCGTGAAGCACGCATCACGCGCGCCGAAGAAAAGGCGGCGCGACTGCCGGCGATGCTGACAGTGCCGATGATCCTCTTCATCTTGCCGACGCTGTTTATCATGGTGCTCGGCCCGGCGATCCTGTCGGTCGTCGATACATTCTCCAAGAAAGGTCCGGCGTCGACGTCGACGGTACAGCAATCGACCACGACTACGGGCGGCGGCGCCACCCGATAGGCAATCCCGGCAGGCGGCACAACAACGGCGCGGCGCTCGCCCCGCTTCGCCTGCCGATGGCCATCCGTCGCAGGAGCAGTCCAGCGTCCTTCCGATATCCAAACTAGGCCGCGGATAGCGGTCGCGGTCAGCCCTGCCGAGGTGCCGTCCCTGCTGGGGACGACGGGCGACCCGGCTCTACCGCGAGCGATTGGATCGCCCGCTGGCGGGCGTCGGGCGGCATCAGCCGCAAGGTGTCGTAATAGGCGAGGTTACGCTGTACGGCCTGCGGACCGAGATCCAGCCGCGCCATTTGTTCCGCCGCGCGCCGGTTGCCCTGCAATCCGTAGATCAGCGCCAGCGTCTGGCGCTCGCGCGGCGTGGAGCTTACCGACGTGGCGAGCGGCCGTAGAATCGCGGCAGCCTCCCGATAATTGGCGGTCAGCGCCAACGACAACGCGAGGTCCAGCGACAGACCGCGATCGCGAGGCAGCAACTCGAGGCCGCGACGGTAGCGGGCCTGCGCCTCCTCATGCTGGCCGGCGAAATCGTCGGCGACGCCGATCAGCTCAAGCAGCTTGGGATCGTTCGGGGTGCCCTGATAGGCGACGGCAAGCGGCTGGCCTGCAAGCTGCGGCTTGCCGGTCAACAGATAGGCGCGGGCCAAGCCACGCAGCGCTTCGGGATCGTGGTCGCTGCGGCCTAACGCCGAATTATAGGCAACGATTGCCTCGTTGATCTGACCCATTTCGAGCAGGGTGTTGCCGACCGCTACAAACGGCGCGGGCGCTGCAGGATTGAGCGCTGCGGCGCGGCGGTAGATGCTGAGCGCGTTGGCGAGATCGCCGCCAGCATGCGCGGCCGCCGCGATGCGCATCAGCGCATCATAGGTGATCGGCTTGCCGCCACCATCACGACCGTCGATGGCGAGCGGGTCGACATGCATCGTCGCCTCTTCGCACCCAGCCAGCGGAAGCAGCCCGAGCACCAGCAAAATGGACGCCGCGACGTCTGTTCGTTTCATCCCTTGCGCACCCAAACCCCACGTGTCGCAAGCCGCCAGACCCCCGGGGCATTGCTCGTAGGTATCATGCGATGTGCTTGCGATCTCGTCGAGCGGCATCGATGTAGGGTTGAAAACCAACGTCTTAGCTAGCCATATCGAGATCGCTGGCGAGAGCGGATCGGGGAGCTGAAGGCGAATCGGTCTCGGCGGGAGGCGCGACGCGATCACCCTGCGGTTGCGACGGCCTCGCCGGCTTGAGCCGTCAACGCCGCTTCGACCGCGGCGAGCGCTGCTGCAGCCTGCGCCGCGTCGGGCCCGCCGGCCTGCGCCATATCGGGGCGGCCACCGCCGCCGGTGCCGCCAAGCGTTGCCGCCCCTCGTCGCGCCAGGTCGACGGCATTGATGCGGGCGGTGAGGTCGGCGGTGACGCCGACGACGATCGCCGCCTTGCCGTCGGCGCGCGACACCACGGCGACGACCCCCGAACCGATGCGCCGCTTCAGATCATCGGCAAGCGAGCGCAGCTCGCGGCCCGGCACGTCATCGACGATGCGGCCGTCAAAGGCGATGCCGCCGATCAGCCGCGGTCCGCGCGCGGCCGCCTCGGTGTGCTCGGTCGGCCGAGCGCTGGCGGCGATCAGGCGGCGGGCCTCGGCGAGTTCGCGTTCGAGCCGACGCTGGTCGTCGACGAGGCGAGCGAGCCGCATCGGCAACTCGGCCGGGCGGATGCGCAACGCGGCTGCCGACTGGCGCAGCAACTCCGCCTCGGCGGCGAGATGGGCCTCGGCCGCGGCGCCGGTCAGCGCCTCGATCCGGCGCACCCCCGAGGCGACCGAGCTTTCGCCGACGATCTTGAACAGGCCGATGTCGCCGGCGCGGCGGACATGCGTCCCGCCGCACAGCTCGACCGAGAACGGGCGCTCAGCGCCGTCGAGATGGCCACCCATTGCGACGACCCGGACCTCTTCCGGGTATTTTTCGCCGAACAGCGCAAGCGCGCCTTCGGCAACCGCGCGATCCGGGGTGAGGAGGCGGGTACGCACGTCACCATTGTCGCGGATGCGGTCGTTGACCTCGCCCTCGATCGCGGCGACGTCGTCGGCACCAAGCGGCCGCGGGTGGCTGAAATCGAAGCGCAGCCGATCGGGTGCGACGAGCGAGCCCTTTTGCGTGACATGCTCGCCGAGGCGGCGGCGCAGCGCCTGGTGCAAGAGGTGGGTCACCGAATGATTGGCCCGCAGCCGGCGCCGGCGCTCGCCATCGACCCGCAGTTCCACCGCGTCGCCGACCTTCAGCGTGCCGTGCGCCAAGGTGCCCAGGTGGAGGTGCAGGTCGCCCGCCTTCTTCTGCGTATCGCGCACCGCAAACTCGCCGCCCGCCGGCGAGAAGATGACACCGGTATCGCCGACCTGGCCGCCCGACTCTCCGTAGAACGGCGTCTGGTTGACGATGATGCCGACCTCGTCGCCCGCGCTGGCCTCGGCGACCGCCTGCCGTGTCGCAGAATTCGGGTCGCGCAGGATCGCCAGCACGACGCCCTCGGCGGCTTCGGTCTCATAGCCGAGGAACTCGCTCGCCCCGACCTCGTCGCGCACGGCAAACCACGCCCCCTCGGTCGCTGCCTCGCCCGAGCCGACCCACGACGCCCGCGAGCGCGCCCGCGCGGCGTCCATTTCGCGATCGAATTTGGCGACGTCGACGGCAATGCCGCGCGGCCGCAGAATGTCCTGCGTCAGGTCGAGCGGAAACCCGTAGGTGTCGTAGAGCGCAAACGCGACGCTGCCGTCGAGGGTTTTGCCGTCTTTCAGGCCCTTGCCGGCCGCCATGTCCTCCAACAGCGCCAAGCCGCGATCCAGCGTCTGCCGGAACCCCTCTTCTTCCAGCCGCAGCGTTTCGCTGACCAGCGGCTGGGCGCGCAGCAACTCCGGAAAGGCCGCGCCCATCTGCTGCACCAGGGGCGGCACGAGGCGCCACATCAGCGGTTCCTTGCAGCCGAGCATCTGCGCGTGGCGCATCGCCCGCCGCATGATACGGCGCAGCACGTAGCCGCGCCCCTCCTTGCTCGGCAGCACCCCGTCGGCGATCAGAAAGGCGGCGGCGCGCAGGTGATCGGCGATGACTCGGTGCGACACCGCGTGCGGCCCGTCAGCGGCCACCCCCGAGGCCTCCGCCGAGGCCAGGATCAGCGCGCGGAACAGATCAATGTCGTAATTGTCGTGCTTGCCCTGCAAGACCGCGGCGATGCGTTCGAGCCCCATGCCGGTGTCGATCGACGGCCGCGGCAGGGCGACGCGCTCACCGCCGGGCAGCTGCTCGTACTGCATGAAGACGAGGTTCCAGATCTCGACGAAACGGTCGCCGTCCTCGTCTGGGCTGCCGGGCGGTCCGCCGGGGATCGCCGCGCCGTGGTCGTAGAAGATCTCCGAGCACGGGCCGCAGGGGCCGGTGTCGCCCATCGCCCAGAAATTGTCCGAGGTCGCGATGCGGATGATGCGCCCGTCGGGTAGCCCGGCGATCTTGGCCCACAGCCGGGCCGCGTCGTCATCCTCGGCATAGACCGTGACGACGAGCCGGTCGCGGTCGAGCCCGAATTCGCCGACCACGAGGTTCCACGCCAGCTCGATCGCTTGTTCCTTGAAATAATCGCCAAACGAGAAATTCCCTAGCATCTCGAAAAACGTGTGATGGCGCGCGGTATAGCCGACGTTTTCGAGATCGTTGTGCTTGCCGCCGGCCCGCACGCATTTCTGCGAGGTGGCGGCGCGCTGGTAGGCCCGCTTTTCGACGCCGGTGAAGACGTTTTTGAACTGGACCATGCCGGCGTTGGTGAACAGCAGCGTCGGGTCGTTGCGCGGCACGAGCGCGCTTGACGGCACGACCTCGTGGCCGTGGCCCGCGAAATAGTCGAGAAAGGCGGCGCGAATGTCGTTGGTCGATTGCATGACAAGAGTCTGGCGCTTTTCCGCTTTCCTACAAGGGGTGCAGCGGCCGCTGCACGGCCCGATATAGGGGCGATTGGCGCCGCGGGACAAGCGCGAAACCCACCGCTCAATCCGCCGCCCGCCACACCGCCACCACCGTCTTGCCGAATCGGTGGCCCAGGGCGGCGTCGAGATGGCGCGACAACGGCACCAGCCACTTGTCCCACACGGCGATCTGCCGCGGCGACGGCATCGCCGCGGCCAGCAGCAACCGGTTGGCGAGCGAGGCAAAGAACCCGGCGGAATCGAGCATCGGGGACGCGATGAGGCGACACCCCGGCGGCGCCAGACGAGCCAGGCTCGCCCGATCGTATCGTCGGTGATGGCCGATCGCGGCATCGAACCGGCTGAACAGAAACCCGTGCGCCGGCGCGAGCACGATCAGATGTCCCTCCGGCGCCAGATGCCGCCGCGCGCCGGCCAATTCAGCCACGTCATCGGCAATGTGTTCGAGCACGTCGATGTACAAGATCGTGTCGAAGCGCGCGCCCGGCGCGATGCTTGCTATGGTCCCGGCGACGACGTGGCAGCGTAGCGGCAGGCTTCCGGCGGCGATCTGCGCGTCGATGCGGCGGGCGAGCGCAGGGTCGGGTTCGAGGCTGGTCCAGCAGCGGATCCGCTCGTTGCACAGAAAGGGGATGTTGGAACCGATGCCGGCGCCGACCTCGAGCACGCGGCCGCCGACGAACGGGCGCAGAACGCCGCCAAAATAGGACTTCCAATGCGTCGCTTCGGCAAAGAGTTCGAGTTCGCCGCCGACATAGCGCTGGCTCATGGCGCTGCCGTCGTCGCTGCCGCCGTCGCTGCCGTCGTCGCTGCCGCCGCGCGCACCGGCGCCCCGAGTTGGTAGCGCTCGCGGCCGGCCACGAACGGGCGGTAGTCGACGATCGGGATGATCGGCCGGTTGCTGCGCCCGGCCAGCATCGTTAGGCTCGCCGCGACGATGACGACCAACGTCTGCAGCAGAATGATCGCCAGGTCGCCGGCCGCGGTCGTCGCCCAGCCGGGGATCGCGAGGTTGGTGCCAAACCGGATCGTGATGACCCCGAGGATGCCGAGGGCCGCCGCGCCGGCAATTGCCATCGCAGCCAACAGCACGCGCACGAAAATCATGTCAGTTTGCACCGACAGGGCGCTCAGCCCGTGCACGATCAGCGATATCAGGTTCATGCGCGAGCGGCCGGCAAACCGCGCCCCGCGATCGGTCGGCACGGTCACATACGGCAGGCGCGAGCGCATGATCGAGGCGGCGAGGTTGTTCCACAACTCGGGCATGTGCACGAGGCGGCGCACCGCCGGCATCGGCAACAGCGAGAAATTGCCGAAGCTGATGGTTTGCCCGGTCAGCAGGCGAAACAGCAGCCGGTAAAGGCGGTACCAGAAACGGAACATCAGCGGTTCGGACCGCTTGGCGCGGCCCGCCATCACGACGCAGTCCGGGTGCTCGCGACCGGCGGCGAGCAGCGCGGCGATGTCGCTCGGGCGGTCTTCGCCGTCGCCGTCCATGACCAGCACGGCATCGCAATCTCGGCCGTCGGCAATTGCGCACAGGCCGACCGCGATTGCTCGCTGGTGACCGAGGTTGAGGGCCAGCCGGACGATATCGAGGCTGACGATGCAGGATTGCGGCGGCAGCGATAGGGTCTCGAGCGCAAACGGGGCGATCGAGCCATCGTCGACCGCGCACAGGTGAACCGCAACATCGCCGCGGGCATACCGGTGCGCGATGTCGGCGACCAATGCCGCGAAGGACGGCCAGTCGTCGAGGACCGGGATTACGATGGCGATGGTTGTGGTCACCCGATCCGCACCCGATGCCAACGATACGATGCAATCCTGTCGAGCACACGCTTAACAAATGTTAAAGTGGTGACCAATATTGAAGGGGAGGCGTTGCCGCGGCAGCGCGTCTGGCGTTCACGCCGCGTTAAGGTGCTGCCGCGAGGCTGTGCGGACCGTCGACGATGCCCATGGCCGCTTGATGACGACACTTTCCTGGACCGCTCGACACGAGCGCACGCTTTACCGCCTGGCGATTCCGGCGGCGCTGCTGTGCGCGTTCGGGGGCATGGTGCTGCTGTGGGCGGCCGGGTTGCAATCGTTCGGTCGCTCCGCGCTCCGCGCCCTCGGCGTCGAACCGGGCGTAATCCCTTTTCTTGATACGCACGCCGTTCTTGCCGCCGCCGAATGCCAGCGGCGCGGGCTCGATGTCTATCAGGTGAACCCGTGCGACGTGCTTGGCCGGGTTCATGTGTATTCGCCGTTATGGCTGACGCTGGTGCCGCCGATGGGTGCCGCGGCAACGCCGTCGGTCGGTATCGCGCTCGACGTGTTGTTCATCCTGTCGCTGGCGCTGGTGGTCCGGGCCCACGGCCGCGCCCCGCTCGCGATCCTGGCGCTGGCAGCGTTCTCGCCGATGACCCTCTATGCCCTGGAGCGGGCCAACATCGATCTGGTGATCTTTCTGCTCGTGCTCGGCGCCGGGGTTTTGCAGGCCGCCGCCGCGCGCCGCTGGCGGTTGTGGTCGTATGCGGTGCTCGTTGGCGCCGCGTTGCTGAAATATTATCCGGCGGTGCTGCTGGTGTTGGTTGCCCGCGAATGCCGGCGCGATGCGGTGCTCGTCCTGGGTGGCGCGGTGGCCGCGCTGGCGTTGTTTGTCGCGGGTTATCGCGACGTGCTCGGTCAGGCCCTGGCGAACATGTCGAAACTGTCCACGGGTCTTTCCTTTTACACCGATTCGTTTTCCGCCCGAAACCTGCCGTTCGGCCTGGCGCGCGGGCTGCCGCAGCTGCATGGGGCGGCGGTGCTGTTCGCCCTCGCGCTGCTCGCCCTCCTGTCGTTTTTTGCGCTGGCCCGGATGTGGCGCACCGCGGTGCTGCTCGACACCGCGGGGATCGATTGGACCGCGTCCGAGATGCGCTTTGCGGCGATCGGCAGTCTGTTGGTGACCGGCTGCTTCTTTGCCGCTCAGAACGTGAATTATCGCGGCGTCTTTCTGCTGTTCGTGCTGCCGGGGCTGCTGCAACTGCGCGATAAGACCGCCAGCGCGGCGGCGCGACGACTGCGGTCGCGCCTGATCGCGGCGGTTCTGTTCGTGATGTGGGACGAATTCTTTCGCCGCGGGCTCCTGGTGGTAACCGGCGGGCGGCCGGGCGACCGGCTGCCGATGCTCTTCTGGCTGCTGCGAGAGCTCGTCTGGTGGTGGCTGATCGCCGGGCTCGCGGCCATTGCTCTCTGTTATGTCATACGGCTACCGCTGCTGCGGGACGGCGCCGTTTGGCTCGGGCGAGTTTGCCCGGCCTGCGGGCGAAAGCTGATGCCGCTGTTCAGGGTGGATCCGACCGGCGATAGATGACCGCGCGCTTGTCGGCGTAGACAAGCCGCCACCCGGGCAGGTGGTCGATGACCGTGCCGGCGCCGGAACCGGACGCCAGCAACGCCCAGGCGATGTGGTAGCGGGCAAGGATCTGCTTAAGCGCCACCGCATCGCCGCGCTCGGCCGCGTAATCGGTGGCGAGAAACGTGTTGCCGTACATTTCGATGCGGCCGTCGATGAAGGTCGGCACGCCGCGGAAGATCAGATAGCCGCCAAACGTCTCGCTGTTGAAGACCGGCCCCGACAGGCCCAGCCGGCGCGCCGCCGCCAGGGCCGCGCCCGGGGTCACGGCGTCGTCGTGGCGAACGATCGGGTGCAGCGCGGTCGGTGCGGCCAGCGCCGCGGCCAGCGCCAGCGTCAGCGCCGCGGCGGCAAGCCCGGGCGGCCGGGCAGGGCGCGCCAGCCAGCGCGTCAGCCGCGACGGTTCCGGCTGCGCCGTCAGAGCGGCAAGGCGGCTCCCGAGCGGGGCGGCCACCGCCAGCGGCCCGACGAGCGCGAGCAGGTCGGCATGGCGGACATGCTGCAACGTCATATGGAGTAGACCAGCCAGCAGCAGCAGCCGGGTTGCCCGCAGCCGGGTGCCGGTCGCGAAGCCGACGATCAGCACCCCTATAATCGCCATTTCGAGGGCCGGCGATTTCTGGAAATCCGGGCTGAGCCACTCGCTGAACGTCGATTGCAGCGCCGGCATCCGGGTCAGCCGGATCGGCTGCCACAGCCCGGCCGCCGCGAAGGGCGTGATCAGCGCCGCGACGACAGCGGCCAAGAGGAAGGCGCCCCACAGCCGCCCTTCCACCCAGCGCGAACGCCCGCCGCCCGGCCATAACACCGCTTCGCCGCCAAGGAATGCGGCCAGCGCCAACCCGAACATGAAGCTCCCGTGCAGATTGGCCCACAACACCATCGCGGGCAGTACCCCAAAGGGCGGCCGGCGGTCGGCGTCGCGCGCTGCCAACAATGCCCCCGACCACAGCACCAGCAGGGGCAGGGCGAAGACGTGCGGTCGCGCCAGCGCATGCGGCAGCAGCAGCCCCCCGGCGGCGACCGTCGCGATCAACGCCGGCAGCGGCTCGAACCGCCGCAGCAGGAAATGCATCAAGAGGCCGATGGCGACAGCAACGCTGGCCGCGGCAGCGAGGATGACGCCGCTCCAGCCGAACGCGTCGTAAACCCCGGCGAGGATGATTTGCGCCAGCCATTCCATCGGGAGCCAGCTCGCGCCCGGCATGCTGTGCGAGAACGGGTCGTGCAGCGGCAGCGCCCGGTGCGCCAGGATCCAGCGTCCGGCGGCAATGTGCAGATAGGTGTCGGGATCGTTGAGCAATGCCATGCGGCTGGCAAGCAGCCGGCCGAACATCGCCAGACCGGCGAGCAGCGGCCAGGAGGGGATCAGCTCGTCCCATCCGGCGGCGAACCGCGGTCGGCGCGGCGTGCCCGCGAGCGCCGGCCGATCCTCGCGCAAGAGCGTGTTGCTCGCCCGC
>DATLRS010000132.1:0-20767 GCA_035534535.1 Allostellaceae bacterium
CGGCCTTGGCGGCGGGTCCAGGTCGCCGGGTCCTGGTTGTCGATGCTCGGCCCGATCGCATAGACGGCGGTGAGGTTGTCGCCGTGCACCGCTTCGACGCCGAGCAGCACCTCGCGGCCGTTCGGGTAGAACCCGTACCACACATCGCGAACCGCGTGCGCCGCCTTACCGATCCCGGGGCCGGCGCCCGAGCCGGTCGCCCCCCCGGACGCCCCCGCCAAGGCGCGATGCGGCGCCCGGTCGGCAAGTTCGGGCGGCAACTTCAATTCGGCGCTCGGCATGGTTCCCCAGCGCGGCGCGCAAGCGAACTCGCCCGACAGCTTGGTATCGTCGGCAAACCGGCTGATGCAGCCGCCAAAGCGCCGCAGGAACAACCCGGTCGAGGCCGCCCAATGCTGCGTAAAGTAGGCCGGCTGATCGACGACGGCGTAGCCCAGCCGGCGCTTCGCCAGGATCTCGCGCGACCGGTCGCCGCGCCCGCCGGGATCGAAATCGTCGTCATGGAAATAGAACACCATGACCCGGGCGCGCTTCACCCGCTCCAAGAGCGGATAGAGGTTTGTCGCGTTGAGCCGCCAGCTCTCGTAGAAATCATCGAAATTGCCGTAGGCTGCCGGTGCCGTCGCGACGACCGCATCGACGGCCGTGGAGTCGTCCGCCGCCATCAGCGACAGGAAGGCGCCAAAGGATTGCCCGGCGAGGACGACCTGCTTGTAGCCCCGGTGCTTGAGCTGGACGGCGTAGTCGGCCAGGCGCCGGCTGCTGCGGTTCAGCGTATCGCCGCGGGCCAGCCGGTCGAAGCGCATGACGTCCCAGCCGTCATGGCGCAACGCCTGGAGATAAACCGGCGTCGGCGACTTGTAATCCTCGGCGTTGATCGAGCGGCCATGGCTCCAGACGACCACCCCCTTGGCATGCGCCGGGCCGATCTGCGGCCCGGAAAGCGCCGGGTCGAGCCCGAGCGCGAAGGCCGAAGAGTCAGCCAGCAACCCCATAGCCAGGGCGCCGACGATGAGTGTGGTTAACAGCAATCGCTTCATCCGCACGATCCCCCTGCTGCTCAGCATACGGATAGCGGATGGAGCTTAACAAAAACTCGCCGTTTGTGTCACTTTGTAACGCGATGGCAGATCAGCGCGCCCGCCGGCGCCTCAAGGCTCAAGTTTCCGGCAACCCGCGGGTTCTCGAAGTCTTGCGATGTGCAACCGGGTGGCGCGGCTGGTTTGCGCGATGGTCGCCGGAATTATTCGCGCTGCAGGCTCATCAAGACAACAGCAGCGAGCAACACGCCGGCTGCTTCCATGCCCATGGTAATCTGGCCGAGCATCATGCTGATCAGCGTGCAAACGACGGTCGTGGATCCGATCAGCAACGGCATGGCAATAATCCCTGGTGGCGATCCGGGGGTTGACGGGACCCGGAAGCAGCGTTGTAACGGGTGCCGGGAGCGATTTATTCCCAGGCCGGGAAAGCGAGCGGGGGATGCCGGTACTTTATGTCGCACGCAGCGCGAGGCTCGGCCGCTGGGCCTTCGATGTCGGCTTCGGCAAGCACGTCTATAAGGTCGGGGTGTCGGAGGCCGACCCGAAGGCGCTGGCCGCCGCCGGCTGGGCCGGCGAATCGGATTGGAAGGTTGTCGGCCGCGACGAGGTCGGGGAACTCGGCGAGGCGGAGGTGCTCGACCGGCTCGCCCGCAAGGAACGGATGATTGACCCGCGACTTTACCCGAAGCTCAAAGGCGCCGCCGGCATCTTCCGGGTCAGTGCCGAGCACGTCGAGAACCACATCATCGTCTCGCGCGCCCTGGCCGGCGCCAGCGACCGGACCGATCTCAAACTAAAACCGGCCGATTTCGCCGCCTACCTCGTCCACAACGCGACGCGGGGCTCAGGCGGCTGAGGGTTTGACCCGGTCGCGCAATGCGGCCAGCGCGTCGGGCGTGTCGACATCGACCAGCACGCCGTCCGAATCCATCTCGACTTCGCAGACCAGCTCGCCATGCTCGCCGATCAGGTGCTTGGCGCCAACGTCGCCGGCCAGTTCTGCCATGTCGGCGAAAAAGCGGCGGGCCCACAAGACCGGGTTGCCGCGCTTGCCGCGGCGGGTCGGCACGATGATGGCGCGCCCTTCCAGCGGGTTGAAGGCGGCGATCAGCCGGTCGAGATCGCGGCCGGTAATCAGCGGCATGTCGCCGAGGCAGACGATGACGCCGTCGCTGTCGGGCGGCAACGCCGCAAGGCCGCATTTGAGCGAGGTTGACAGGCCCTCGGCGAAGGCCGGGTTGCGCACCCGCTCGACCGGCAATTTGCCGAGCGCGGCATCGACCGCATCGGCCTGATTGCCGAGCACGGCGATGATCGGGCGGGCCCGCGACGACAGAAGGCGCTGCGCGGTCAGCGCCACCATCGGCCGGCCGTCGATCGGCTCCAACAGCTTGTTGGACCCCATCCGGCTTGACCTTCCGGCCGCCAGCAGCAGCGCGGCGATGCGCGGGCCGGGCGGCGCTTTCGGCTGCGGTTTCCCTACCGGCGCCGGGCTCGCCTCGGCGCGCGGCAGCGGGCGCGACGGGATCTCGGCCAACAGGCCCCCAGCGCCCATCCGCATGATGTCGTGCGGGCCAACCGGCACGCCGGCGACGAGCCGCTCCAGGACCCAATCGAAACCGTTGACCTTGGGCGAGCGGGCGCAGCCGGGCAGCCCCAGCACCGGCCGATCCGCCAGCCGGCCGAGCAGCAGCATGTTGCCGGGATCGACCGGCATGCCGAAATGCTCGATCTGCCCGCCGGCCGCAACGATTGCCTCCGGGATAACGTCGCGCCGGTCGACGATCACCGAGGCGCCGTGCACCAGTACCATCTCGGCGCCGGCGGCGACCGCGGCAGCGATGCGCGGCGCCAGATCGGCTGTCGTGTGGTCGCAGCGCTCCTCGGCGGCGAGCGTACAGCCGAGCGCGGCGAGGCGCTGCGTCGTCACGTCGCGGGTCTTGTCGAGAATGCTCTCCTTGAGGCCCGGCAGGCGCGTCTGGATCAGCGCGACCCGGCGGGGCACGAAGGCGGCGACGCGCAGCAGCGCTGCGCCTGCCGCGGCAAACGAAGCGGCGGCGTCGACGGCGGCGGCGGGCACGGCAAACGGGATGATCTTGACGGTCGCGACCATCTGGCGCGGGTCGACGACGGCAAACGGCGGCAGCGTCCCCAGCGTCACCGCCTCGTCGACGAGGTTGAGCCGGTCGAGCCGGTCGCGGTCGAACACCAAGACGCCGCGCGTCTCGGCGAACAGGTTGGCGCGGCCGGTGAAGGCGTTGGCGGTCGCGATGTTGGGGCCGGCGGCGGCGGCGGCGATGCGCTGGGCCGCGGCGTCCTCGCGAATGTCGCCGGGGTCGAGCCGCGCCGCGACGACGCGGTCGATGCCGGCGGCCGCAATCAGTTCGGTATCGGCCGGCGACAGCACCCGGCCCTTCTTCAGGGCCGTCGCGCCGAGCCTGACGCTATGCGCCAATATCGCGCCGGCCGCCTCGCCGATCGGAACCTCGCCGAAACGCATCGACGCCTCCACTCCCTGTCATCCCGGCGCAGGCCGGGACCCATTTGTCAGCCGCACGTGCGGTTGCCCAATGGGTCCCGGCCTGCGCCGGGATGACAATGGAAGGGGAGGCCTCATCATTTCACGCCGCTTCGGCCTTCAGCGGCTGGGCGGCGCCCTTGCGCAGGATCTGCGTCATCTCGGCGAGGATCGAGATCGCGATCTCGGCCTGCGACACCGCGCCGATCGGCAAGCCGATCGGGCCGTGGATGCGGGCGAAATCGGCCGCGCCGAAGCCGAGTTCGGAGAGGCGTTCCAGGCGCCGCGCGTGGGTCCGCTTGGAGCCGAGCGCGCCGATGTAGAAACACTGCGAGCGCAAGGCCACGGCCAGGGCCGGGTCGTCGAGCTTGGGGTCGTGCGTCAGCGTGACGATCGCCGAGCGATGGTCGGGCTTCAGCCGCTCCAGCGCCTCGTCGGGCCACTCGGTCGTCAGTTCGATGCCGGGAAAGCGCGCCTCGGTGGCAAAGGATTGGCGCGGGTCGATGACGATCGCCTGGTAGTCGGTCAGCGCCAGCATCCGGGTCAGCGGCTGCGCGATATGCACCGCGCCGACGACAAAACAGCGCCGCGGCGGACTGAACACCTGGACAAAAACGCGCCCCGCCGGCGTGTCGAGCGTCAGGTTGCGGTCGGCCCGCAGCGCGTCGCGCATCGCCGCGCGCGATGCCTCGTCGAGTTCGAGCTCGCCCTCGAACCGGGCGCCGTCAAACAATAATTGCGCGCCGCTCTTGATGTCGGTGGCGAGCGCGACCGAACGGCTGTCGCGGCCGGCGGCGATCACCGCGTCGAGATAGCGCGTCTTCATTCGACGCGCTCGACAAAGATCTCGATCTTGCCGCCGCAGGCAAGCCCGACTTCCCAGGCATGGTCGTCGCTGATCCCGAAATCGAGGAGGCGCGGCCGCCCGTCGCGGATCACCGCCTGCGCTTCGCCGACGACGGCGCCCTCGACGCAGCCGCCCGACACCGAGCCGACAAAGGCACCACTGTCGGCGACCGCCAGCTTGGCGCCGGCCGGCCGGGGCGACGAGCCCCAGGTCTTGACCACCGTCGCCAGCGCAACGCCTTGGCCCGCCTCGCGCCAGCGCGCCGCCTGTTCCATGATTTCCGCCGTGTCGCTCATTGCTCTTCCCTCAATCCTCTTCCCGGGAGCCGTAGCGCTCGCCGGCCATCGCCGCCGCACTGTGCCGCTGCGCCGCGCCGCTGATCACCTCGATCAGGGTTTCGAGGCTTGCCAGATTATGCACCGGGCGAAACTCGTCGACATAGGGCAGCATCGCCTTCATCCCCAGAGATCTTGGTTCGAACCCCTCGTAGCGCAACAGCGGGTTGAGCCAAATCAGCTGGCGGCACGAGCGGTGCAGCCGGTCCATCTCGGCGGCCAGCCCGGTGCCGGCGTCGCGGTCCAGCCCGTCGGTGATCATCAGGACGACCGCCCCCTGCCCGAGCACGCGGCGCGACCAGAAGCGGTTGAACTCGTGCACGCAATGGCCGATGCGGGTGCCGCCCGACCAGTCCGCCACCACTTCGGCGACCCGGTCGAGCGCGACATCGACGTCGCGGAAGCGCAGGTAGCGGGTGATGTTGGTCAGCCGCGTGCCGAACACGAAGGTAAACACCCGGTCGCGGTCGTTGGTGATCGAGTGCATGAAATGCAGGAAGATGCGGCTGTAGCGGCTCATCGACCCGGAGATGTCGCACAGGACGACAAGCGGCGGCGGGCGGCGGCGCGGGCTCTTGCGCTTCAGTTCGATCAGGCCGCCCGAGCGCAAGGCGGCACGCAGGGTGGCGCGCATGTCGGTGCGGGCGCCACGCGGGTTGCGGGCAAAGCGCCGCGTCGGGATGTCATGGATCGGCAGGCTGAGGCGCGCGATCGCCGCCTTGGCGCGGGCCAATTCCTCCAGCGACATCTTCTCGAAATCCATGCCGCGCAATTGCTCGCGGTCGGAAAACGTCATTGCCGCGTCGAATTCGAGCTCGGTCTCGCCGGTGTCGCGCGCCTCCTGGCCCGGGTGCAGCGCCTCGGCGAGGCGGCGCAGCATCTCGGCGCCTTCCTCCTGCGGCATCTCGATGTTGAGCTGCGGCAACACCATGCCGAGCATCTTTTTCAGGATCTCGGGATTGCGCCAGAAGACGTGAAACGCCTGGTCAAACAGCATCCGCTGGTCGGGCCGGTTGACGAACACCGAATGCAGCGACCAGTAGAAATCGCGCCGGTCGGTGATGCCGACCCGTTCGACCGCCGCGACCGCATCGATTACCTTGCCGGGCCCGACCGGCAGCCCCGCCGCCCGCAGCGTGCGGGCAAAATGCATCAGATTGGCAACAAGCCGCCCGTCGGCTGCTGCTCCCCGGCGAGCGTCAGCGTTGGCGAGATCTGCCACGGCGACGACCGCCCCCTCACCCCAACCCTCTCCCCGCAAGCGGGGCGAGGGAGCTTATCGAGAAACGGCGACGGGCGTTCCCTCTCCCCGTACAACGGGGAAAGGGACAGGGTGAGGGGCTGCTCACCGGAGTCATGCTCACCCCTCGCGCGGCGCGGCGGCGATTTCGGCCTTGACCTGTTCAAGGATCTTGGCCGCTTCGCTGCCCTGGATGCGGGCGATGTCGTCCTGGTATTTGAGCAGGACGCCCAGCGTGTCGTTGATCGCCTGCGGCGTCAGTTCGAGGACGTCCAATTGCATCAGCGCCTCGGCCCAGTCGATCGCCTCGGCGATGCCGGGCAGCTTGAACAGATCCATCTTGCGCAGCTTCTGGACGAAGTCGACGACCTCGCGCGACAGGCTGGCGCTGGCGCGCGGCGCCTTGCGCTTGAGGATTTCCAATTCGCGTTCGGCGGTCGGATAGTCGATCCAGTAGTAGAAGCAGCGGCGCTTCAGCGCGTCGTGGATTTCGCGGGTGCGGTTCGAAGTAATGACGACGATCGGCGGGTGCTCGGCGCGGATCGTGCCGATCTCGGGGATCGTCACCTGAAAGTCGGAGAGGAGTTCGAGGAGGTAGGCCTCGAACGGTTCGTCGGTGCGGTCGAGTTCGTCGATCAGCAGGACCGGCGGCCCGCCCATTTCGGGCGCCAGCGCCTGCAGCAGCGGCCGCTTGATCAGGAAGCGGTCGGAAAAGATCGCGCTCTCGATCTCGCTGCGCTCTTCTTCGCCCGCCTCGGCGAGGCGGATTTCGATCATCTGGCGGGCATAGTCCCACTCATAGACCGCCGAGGAGACATCGAGCCCCTCGTAGCATTGCAGGCGGATGAGGCGGCGCTGCAACGCGCTCGCCAGCACCTTGGCGATCTCGGTCTTGCCGACCCCGGCCTCGCCTTCGAGAAACAGTGGACGCTTCAGGTGCAGCGACAGGTGCACCGCGGTCGCAAGCGAGCGGTCGGCGACATAATCGGCGCTGTCGAGCAGCGCGAGCGTGTCGCCGACGGAGGCGGGCAGGGCGTTCATGGGCGATGGCGCATCCAAATCAGGTCTCGATCGCAGCAAAATCCCTCGCCCGACGGGAGAGGGAGCACGCGCCGCGCGCCGCGCGCGCTCGCAATGTGCACCATATCTAATCGCTCCGCCGCAGCCGCGCCACCCCGGCTTTGCCTTGGATTAAATTGCCATGCTATCATACGATAGCAAATAGCCGGGCAGACAGCCATGAAAACACGAACCACCCCCGAACGCGCCGTAGGGAGCCAAAGAAGGTTGCCGCAATTGCTCGTTCGAGACGTACCGCAGGATGTCGTCGAGGCCCTGAAGCGCCGGGCCGCCGGGCATGGCCGTAGCGCCGAGGCGGAGCACCGCATCATCCTCGAAGAAGCTTTGTGCGCCGGCCGCGCCGGGTTTTGGGAACGCGCGGCAAAGCTCCGCGCCGAGACCCGCGGTCACCCACTGAGCAATTCGACAGACCTGATTCGCCAGGACCGCGACGAGCGGTGAGCATCGTCATCGATGCCTCCGTCGCGCTCAAATGGGTGTTTGACGAACCCGGGACCGACGCAGCACTTGCCCTCCGCGGTCAGCAACTGATTGCGCCCGTGCTGTGGCTGGCGGAAGCGGCAAACGCGTTGTGGCGCCACGCAAGACTCGGTGAAATCACGGTCGAACAGGCGCACGCCCGAATGTCTGAGCTGGCCACCGCGCCGGTCGGCTCCCTCGCAATGGAGCCGCACATCCCCCGTGCATTGGAACTCGCAACCGAGATTGGTCATCCGGTCTATGACTGCGTCTACCTCGCACTCGCTTTACAACATGGATCATATGTCGTCAGCGACGATCGCCGGTTCGCCGCCGCCGCCGCCCGCCACCCGGATCTTGCCGATCGCGTGCGGCTGCTCGGGAGTTGACGACTGCTCCCTAAGGGCGCACTTGGCCGGTGCCGCGGACGAGGTATTTGTAGGTGGTCAATTCGGCCGCACCCACGGGGCCGCGCGGCGGCAGGCGCTGGGTGGAGATGCCGATCTCGGCGCCCATGCCGAATTCGCCGCCATCGGCAAACTGGGTCGAGGCGTTGACGAGCACGATCGCGCTGTCGATTTCGGCGAGGAAGCGCTCGGCCGCGGCCGCATCCTCGGTAACGATCGCATCGGTGTGGTGCGAGCCGTAGCGGTTGACGTGCGCGACCGCCTCATCGAGGCCGCCGACGACATGCACCGCGAGGATGGCGTCGAGATATTCGGTGCGCCAATCCGCCTCGGTCGCCGGCGCGGCCGCGGGGTCGATCGCCCGCACCTCCTCGTCGCCGCGCACCTCGCAGCCGGCTTCATGCAGGTCGGCGAGGATCGGCGGCAATAGCGTGCGCGCGACGGTGCGGTCGATCAGCAATGTCTCGGTCGCGCCGCAGATCGACACCCGCCGCATCTTGGCGTTGAGCACGATGGCGCGCGCCTTTTGCGGGTCGGCCGCGGCGTGGAGATAGGTGTGGCACAGCCCCTCGAGATGGGCGATGACCGGGATGCGGCTTTCGCGCTGCACCCGCTCAATCAAGGAGGCCCCGCCGCGCGGCACGATGATGTCGATGACCCCGTTCATCGTCAGCATCATCCCGACCGCGGCGCGCTCGCGCGTCGGCACCAGCTGGATCGCGTCTTCGGGCAATCCGGCGGCGCATAATCCCCGGCGCAGCGCCGCGACCAGCGCATGTGAGGAATGAAAGCTCTCCGAGCCGCCGCGCAGGATCGCGGCATTGCCCGATTTGACGGCGAGACCGCCGGCATCGGCGGTGACGTTGGGGCGGCTCTCGTAGATGATGCCGATGACCCCCAAGGGCACGCTGACGCGCGAGATGTGCAAGCCGTTGGGCCGCGTCCAATCGGCCAGCACACGGCCGATCGGGTCGGGCAAGGCGGCGATATCCTCAAGCCCCGTTGCCACCGCGGCGAGGCGCTTCGGGTCGAGCGCGAGGCGGTCCAGGAGCGCGGCGCCGATCCCGGCGCGGGTTGCCGCGACGAGATCCTCGGCGTTGGCCGCGAGGATGCCGGCGGCCTCGTCGCGCACCGCCTGCGCCGCCGCCCGCAGCGCCGCTACCTTGGCCGCGGCCGGGGCAAGCGCCAAGGCCGCGGCGGCCACCCGGGCGCGCTGCCCGATTGCCGCCATCGTCGCGGCGAGTTCGGTAGCGGGCGTCGCGGTGCGGGTCAGGGTTTGGGTATCGGTCATGGACGTCATCGCCGTTCGGTCACCACCAGATCGTCGCGGTGAATGATCTCGTCGCGGCCACGGTAGCCGAGAACCGCCTCGATTTCACCGCTCTTGTGGCCGGCGATGCGGGCGATGTCGGCGCTGGCATAGGCCGACAGGCCGCGGCCGGCCTCGGCGCCGGCGCGGCTGCGGACGATGATGCAGTCGCCGCGCTCGAAATCTCCCTCGACGGCGACGATGCCGGCCGGCAGCAAACTTTTGCCGCCGCGCAAGGCCCGTACCGCGCCGTCGTCGACGATGACCGCGCCGGCCGGATTGAGCGCCCCGGCGATCCACGCCTTGCGCGCCGAGCGCGGCTCGCCGTTCGGTAGGAACAGGGTTGCCCTTGCGCCGGCCTCGATCGCCGCCAGCGGGCCCATCGCTGCTCCGGACGCCGGCAGGGCGCCCTCGGCGATCAGCATATGGCAGCCGGCGCCCATCGCGATGCGCGCCGCGGCGAGCTTTGTCACCATGCCCCCCGAGCTGTAGCCGGGCGGCGCCGCCCCCGCCATCGCCAGGGTCTCGGGTCCGATCTCGCGCACCAGCGCGATATGCCGGGCCGCCGGATCGGTGCGCGGGTCGGCGGTATAGAGGCCGTCGATGTCGGACAGCAGCACCAGCATGTCGGCGCTCACCATCTGCGCGACGCGGGCGGCGAGCCGGTCGTTGTCGCCAAAGCGGATCTCGGCGGTGGCGATCGTGTCGTTCTCGTTGACCACCGGCACCGCGCCCAGGGCCAGCAGCTGCGCCAGGGTGGCGCGGGCGTTGAGATGTCGGCGCCGCTCCTCGGTGTCGTCCGGGGTCAACAGGATCTGGGCGACCGTGATGGCGTGCCGCGCCAGCGCCTCCTGATAGGCGTGCGCAAGGCGGATCTGGCCGGTGGCGGCGGCGGCCTGTTTTTCTTCGAGGCGCAGCGTGCGGCCGCGCAGGCCGAGATGGTTGCGCCCGACGGCGATCGCGCCCGAAGTGACGACGACCAATTCCTGGCCGCGGCGGCGGCAGCGCGCGACGTCCACGACCAGCGCGTCGAGCCAGGCGCGGCGGATCTCGCCATCCTCTCCGACCAGCAATGCCGAGCCGATTTTCAGGACGATGCGGCGCGCCGCCGCGAGTGAAGCGGCCGGGGTCGGCGCGCTCATCCGGCCGATACCAGCGTGTCGGGCGCGTCCACGCGGGCCGTCTGGATGGCGGCGACGAGCGCCCCCAGCACCGGCTGAAGACCGGCGCCGCTGACGCCGGAGAGCGGCAAGACCGGCGTGCCGGGGGGCACAGCACGGGCCAGCGCGCGGCATTTTCCGGCCACATCGGCGGGGTCGATCGCGTCGATCTTGTTGAGGCCGACGATTTCCGGCTTGTCGGCCAGCCCGTGGCCGTAATCGGCCAGCTCGCGGCGGATCGTCCGGTAGGCGCCAACGACATCCTCCTCGGTGCCGTCGATCAGGTGCAGGACGACGGCGCAACGCTCGACATGTCCGAGAAAGCGGGTGCCGAGCCCGGCGCCGTCGCTCGCCCCCTCAATCAGGCCCGGCAGGTCGGCCAGCACGAATTCGGTCTCGTCGTCGAGCCGCACGACGCCGAGCTGCGGATGCAATGTCGTGAACGGGTAGTCGGCGATCTTCGGCCTTGCATGCGACAGGCGCGCCAAGAGCGTCGATTTTCCGGCATTGGGCAGGCCGACAAGCCCGGCATCGGCGATCAGCTTCAAGCGCAGCCACACCCACGCCTCGACCCCCGGCCAGCCCGGGCCCGAGCGCCGCGGCGCCTGATTGGTCGAGCTTTTGTAGTGGGTGTTGCCGAAGCCGCCGTCACCGCCGCGCAACAGGACAACGCGCTCGCCGGCTAGGGTCAGGTCGGCCAGCAGCGTTTCCTTGTCGTCGGCAAGAACCTGGGTTCCCAGCGGGACGCGCAATTCGAGATCGCGGCCAGCGGCGCCGGTACGGTTGGCGCCGGCCCCGCCGCGCCCGTTCTGCGCCCGGAAATGCTGCCGGTAGCGGTAGTCGATCAGGGTGTTGAGATTGTCGGCGGCGAGCAGCACGATGTCGCCGCCCTTGCCGCCGTCGCCACCGTCGGGGCCGCCGAACTCGATGAACTTCTCGCGGCGGAAGCTCATCGCGCCACGGCCGCCGTCACCGCTCTTCAGATAGATCTTGCACTGGTCGAGGAATTTCATGAGCCTCTGTCGCCCGAAACAAAAAGGGGAGCGGCCGGGCCGCTCCCCTGACGTTCGGACCGCTGCGGGGAGCGGCTATTCAGCAGCCTCGGCCGGTCGATCGCTAGCCGGCGGATCATTACCCGGGCGCGGCACCACCGAGATGAATTTGCGCCCGCCGACCCCGGTGCGAAACTGCACCGCGCCCGCTACGAGCGCGAAGAGCGTGTGGTCCCGGCCCATGCCGACCTTGTCGCCGGGATGGAACTTGGTGCCGCGTTGCCGCACGATGATGTTGCCGGGGATGACGGCCTCGCCGCCGAATTTCTTGACTCCGAGCCGCCGTCCGGGGCTGTCGCGGCCGTTGCGCGAGGAGCCGCCCGCCTTTTTGTGTGCCATCTCGAACCCTCCGCCTTACTCCGTCATGCCCGGACCTGGTCCGGGCATCCACGGGTGGTTGGCACGTACTTGCCCTCAGTAGATGGCCGGGTCAAGCCCGGCCATGACGGGGATGGTGTGGCGCCGCCTCAGCCCCCGGCGCGGATCTCGGTGATCCGCAGCACGGTCTGATACTGGCGGTGGCCGTTCTTGCGGCGGTAATTGTGCCGCCGCTTTTTCTTGAAGACGATGATCTTGGCGGCGCGGCGCTGTTCGACCAGCTCGGCGCTGACCGACGCGCCCGGCAATAACGGCGTGCCGGCGGTTACGTCGGCGCCGTCGCCGACCATCAGCACATCGCCCAGTTCGATCGTCGTGCCGGGCTCGCCGTCGAGCTTCTCGACCGCGATCACGTCATCCTTGGCGACCTTGTACTGCTTGCCGCCGGTGCGGATCACTGCAAACATGATTAGGAGCCGATATCGGTTGGCGCGCCCGCCGCGACAACCCCGCGGCGGCGCAAAACTCAGGCACGAAACCCGCCGGACCGGGCGACCCGTCGGCGAGCGGCGCACTATAGTGGCGCGCCTCCCTCTGTCAACGCTGCCATTCGCCCGAACGCCGGCCGCGGCTTTGACGCGGCGCGGAGGGGTCTCTAGAGTCGCGCCGGCGACGGCAGCGAAGCCGCCTGCGCGAGGAGCATCGATCGCGATGGATACCGGCATCGTACGCACCACCGAGGATGAGGCGCTGCAGTTTCATGCGAGCGGCCGTCCCGGCAAATTGTCGATTCGGCCGCATAAGCCGCTGACGACCCAGCGCGACCTGTCGCTCGCCTATTCGCCGGGCGTCGCCTTTCCGTGCCTGCGCATCCAGCGCGAGCCGAATGCCGCCTACGACTACACGTCCAAGGGCAATTTCATCGCGGTCATCTCCAACGGCACGGCCGTGTTGGGGCTCGGCGATCTCGGCGCCCTGGCGGCGAAGCCGGTCATGGAGGGCAAGGCGGCGCTCTTCAAGCGCTTTGCCGACATCGATTCGATCGATCTCGAAATCGATACCAAGGACGTCGACGAGTTCGTCAATTGCGTGCGCTTCCTGCACCCGGCGTTCGGCGGCATCAATCTCGAAGACATCCGAGCGCCGGAATGCTTCGTCATCGAGGAGCGGCTGCGCGAACTGATGGACATTCCGGTGTTCCATGACGACCAGCACGGCACCGCGATCATCACCGCCGCGGGCCTCATCAATGCGCTGCATCTGACCGGGCGCGAATTGCAGGACGTGCGGCTGGTGGTCAACGGCGCCGGCGCGGCCTCGATCGCCTGCGTCGACCTCTTGAAGAGGATGGGGCTGCCCAACGCCAATGCCGTCCTGTGCGACAGCAAGGGGGTGATCTACCGCGGCCGCAGCGAGGGCATGAACCAGTGGAAGTCGGCGCATGCCGTCGAGACGGCGGCGCGCACCCTCGCCGAGGCGCTCGAGGGGGCCGACGTGTTTTTCGGCCTGTCGGTCAAGGGCGCGGTCGATCGGGCGATGGTTCGCGCGATGGCCGACAAACCGATCATCTTCGCGCTCGCCAACCCCGACCCGGAAATCACGCCGGAAGAGGTGCGCGCCGTGCGGGCCGACGCGATCATCGCCACCGGCCGCTCCGATTATCCCAACCAGGTCAATAACATCCTCGGTTTTCCCTACATCTTTCGCGGCGCCCTCGATGTGCGCGCCTCGCAGATCAACGACGCGATGAAGATCGCCGCGGCGCAGGCGCTGGCGCGCCTCGCGCGCGAGGACGTGCCCGACGAGGTCGCCGCCGCCTATGCCGGCGAGCGGCTGCGCTATGGGCCGGACTACATCATCCCGGCGCCGTTCGATCCGCGCCTCATCTCGGCAGTGCCGGCGGCGGTGGCGCAGGCCGCCATGGATTCGGGCGTCGCGCGCAAGCCGATCCTCGACATGGATTCCTACCGGCGCTCGCTGCGGGCGCGGCTCGACCCGACCGCGGCAGGGCTCGAATTCATCTTCGCCAAGGTGCGCGCCCGGCCGCAGCGCGTCGTTTTTGCCGAGGGCGAGGAGGAAAAGACGATCCGCGCCGCCTTGCAGTTCGCCGAGAGCGGCTATGGCAACCCGGTCCTGGTCGGCCGCGAGGAGCGGGTGCGCGCGACGATGGCGGCGATCGGGCTCGCCTCGCAAGCGCCGCTCGACATCCACAACGCGCGGCTGTCGCAGCGCACCCAGCGCTACACCGACTTCCTCTACGAGCGCTTGCAGCGCCGCGGCCTGCTCTATCGCGACTGCCAGCGCCTGGTGAACCAGGACCGCAACGTGTTTGCCGCCTGCATGGTGGCGTGCGGCGACGCCGACGCGATGGTGACCGGGCTGACGCGCAACTCGTTCGACGTGCTCGACGAGGTCATGCGGGTCATCGAGGTGAAGCCCGGGTCGCTGGTCTGCGGCCTGACGCTCTTGCTGGCGCGGCAGCACACCGTGCTCTTGGCCGACACGCTGGTGCATGAGAGCCCGACCGCCGCGCAGCTCGCCGACATCGCGATCGCGGCCGCTGCGAAGGCGCGCGAACTCGGGCTCGTGCCGCGCGTTGCGCTGATGTCGTATTCCAGTTTCGGCAATCCGATGGGGCCGCAGGCCGAGCGCGTGCGCGACGCCGTGGCCCTGCTCGACCAGCGCGATCCCGGCTTTGAATACGACGGCGAGATGAGCGCCGATGTGGCGCTCGATCATCGGCTGATGCGCCAGCTCTATCCGTTCTGCCGGCTCACCGCCGCCGCCAACATCCTGGTCATGCCGGAGCTGCACAGCGCCAACATCGCCGCCAAGCTCTTGCCGCATCTGGGCGGCGGCACGGTCGTCGGGCCGCTGTTGATCGGCCTCGCCTGCCCGGTGCAGATCGTCAATATCGGCGCCACCGTCTCCGACCTCGTCAACCTCGCCGCGCTCGCCGCGCACGACGCGATCGGCTGAGCCGGGGCTACGGGCCGCCCGAATGTGGCGGGAAGAATTCGGCTGGGCGATCGCCGGCATCGTCATGCCCTGGCTGGCGGCGTCAATCGTCGTCGCGCTGCTGTTCGAGAATGGCGACCTCGCGCCGGTGGAGGCGCTCGGTGTCAGCGCTGCAGCGCTCGCGCTCGCTGTGCTTGCTGCGGTAATTTCGCAGCGAATGCTCCGATCTGCGGCGCGCCGGGCGATCGTTGGGCTCGGTCCCGGCGCGGCCGCGGCCGATCGGCCGCCCGGCCTCAGCCGGTCGGTGCGGGCCATTCGGCAGGCGGTGCTGCGGCTGAACCGAGCCTGGCAGGACCATGCCGCGGAGATCGAGGCGCGGCTCGCCGCGGCCGAGGCGATCATCGCCGCGGTGCCCGACCCCTTGATCCTGATCGATCGCCAGCGCCGCATCGTCCGCGCCAACAGCGCGGCGGCGGCGTTCATCGGTGCCGGTGCGGCGCCGCGCGATCTGGCGGCGGCGCTGCGCAACCCGCTGCTGCTCGCCGCCGCCGATTCGGTGCTGGCGGGGGATGCGGCGCGCGGCGTCGAGTTCACCCTGTCGGTGCCGATCGAGCGGGTGCTGCGCGCCCATGTCGCCCGGATCGCTGATCGCCCGGACCACGCCCCGGCGCTGGCCGGTGCGGCGGCGATCCTGATCCTGCACGACGTCACCGAGTTGAAGCGCAGCGAGCAGATGCGCGCCGATTTCGTCGCCAATGCCGGGCACGAATTGAAGACGCCGCTCGCCACCCTGATCGGCTTCATCGAGACCCTGCGCGGGCCGGCGCGCGACGACGCCGCCGCGCATGATCGCTTTCTCGGCATCATGGGCGAGCAGGCGCGGCGCATGGCGCGGCTGGTCGACGATCTCTTGTCGCTGTCGCGGATCGAGCTGAACGAGCATGTCGCGCCGACCGGCCGGGTCGTGCTGGCGCCGGTCATCGACGAGGTCGCGCGCGGCTTTGAGCTGCGCGCCGCCGCCCGCGACATCCGCATCCTGCGCACGCTGTCTGCCGATTTGCCGCAGGTTCTGGGCGACCGCGACCAGTTGGCGCAGATCTTCCAGAACCTGCTCGACAACGCGGTCAAATACGCCCGGCCGCACAGCGAGGTTACGGTGAGCGGCACGGTCGGCAGCGGCGCGGCCGCCTCACAGGTGAGGGTTGCGGTCACTGACCAGGGCGACGGCATCGCTAGCGAGCATCTGCCGCGGCTGACCGAGCGCTTCTACCGCGTCGATACGGCGCGCTCGCGCGAATTGGGCGGCACCGGCCTCGGTCTGGCGATCGTCAAGCACATCCTCAACCGCCATCGCGGCCGGCTCGAGATCGCCAGCACGGTGGGGCAGGGCTCGACCTTCACGGTCTGGCTGCGGGCCGCCGAGCCGCCGTGAAACGGGCAGCCCGCGCCCGTCATTAAACCGCAACGAAAGCGTCACACGATCGCATCACGGCGCGGGTACAAGCCGCCGCGGTCGGCCGGCATGGCCGAACAGCGAGACAGGAGGATTTTTTGACACAGGCAGCGACCCGCAGCCGCCGGGCAAGGCGGACCGGCCCGCATCTGCTCTCTGCCGGCGTCCTCGTCGGGGCTCTGGCGATGGCGCCGGCGGCCCTGGCCGCCACCCAGATCGTCGGGGCCGGCTCGACCTTCGATTTTCCGTTCTTCTCCAAGGCATTTTACGACTACACGGCGAAGCACCCGGACGTGACCGTCAACTATCAGTCGATCGGCAGCGGCGGCGGCATTCAGCAGTTTACCGCCAGGACGGTCGATTTCGGTGCCACCGACGTGCCGATGAACGCCAAGGAATTGGCGCGCGCCAAGGGTTCGGTGCTGCAGCTTCCGGTCACCCTCGGCGGCGAAGGCATTGCCTACAACCTGCAAGGGATTGCCAAGGGCATGCGGCTGACGAGCGAGGTCATCGCCGACATCTATCTCGGCAAGATCATCAAGTGGGACGACCCGGCGATCGCCAAGCTCAATCCCGGAATGAAACTGCCCGATATGAAAATCACCGTGGTGCACCGCTCGGACGGCTCGGGCACGACCTACATCTTCACCGATTTTCTCAGCCACGTGTCGCCGGAATGGCAACAGAAGGTCGGCACCGGCAAGAACGTGCAGTGGCCGGCGCCGAGCAGCATCGGTGGCAAGGGCAACGAAGGCGTCGCGGGGTTGGTCAAGCAAACGCCGGGCGCCATCGGCTATGTTGAGCTGGCCTATCTGTTGCAGAACAGCATGACCTACGCCGAGGTGCAGAACAAGGCCGGCAAGTATCTCTATCCGGCGGAAAACACGGTGGCGGCGGCGGCGGCAACCAAGCCGGACGTCTCGGCGACCAATTTCTCGATCGTCGATACGCCTTGCGCCGAATGCTACCCGATCAGCGGCTATTCCTGGGTCCTGCTGTATCAGAAGCCGCAGGATCCGGCGCGCGGGAAGCTGGTCAAAACGATCATGACCTGGCTGGTCACGGCGGCGCAGCCGATCGCCAAGACCGTCGATTACGTGCCGCTGCCGGAAAACGTGCAGCAGCGGGCGCTCGGCGTTCTTGCGAAAACCGAGCTTTGATCGTCGTCGCGGCGGCGCGTCACGGGAGGATCGGGTGAGCGAGCGGACCGCCACGGCCGCACCGCCCGCGGGCATCCGGCCGCGCTCGCTGCGGCAGCTGGACCGCGTCGCGGCGGCAATCTTTGCCGCCAGCCTGCGGGGATCATGCTGGGTATTCCTGCTCGTCGTCGCCGGCCTCGCCGCCGAGCTGGTGTGGGGCGCGCGGCTGTCGCTGCGCACCTTTGGCATCGGGTTTCTGTGGAGCAGCCAGTGGAACCCGGTGACCGAGCAGTTCGGCGCCGCGCCGTTCATCTATGGCACGGTGGTCAGCTCGGGCATCGCCCTCGTGCTGGCGGCCAGCGTCGGCATTCTGGCGGCCATCTACCTGGCCGAATTCGCGCCGCGGCGGCTCGGCATCTACCTTGGATTGCTGATCGAATTGCTGGCCGCGGTGCCGAGCATCGTCTACGGCTTGTGGGGGTTGTTTGTCCTGGCGCCGGTGGTCACCACCTGGATCGGGCCGGCATTGCAGGCGAGCTTTGGCTTCCTGCCGATCTTTCAGGGCACGATCTACGGCGTCAACATGCTGACCGCGGCCTTGATTCTGGCCCTGATGATCGTGCCGACGATCACCGCGATCACCCGCGACCTGATCGCTGCGATCCCGATGCGGCAGCGCGAAGCGGCGCTGGCGCTCGGCGCGACGCCGTGGGAGACCGCCGCGAAGGTGGTGCTGCCGGCGGTGCGCCGCGGCATTTTCGGCGCCTGCATGCTCGCCTTCGGCCGGGCGCTGGGCGAGACCATTGCGACGACGATGGTGATCGGCAACCGACCGGTGATTTCCGCTTCGCTGTTCGCCCCCGGCTACACGGTGGCTAGCGTCATCGCCAACGAGTTCACCGAGGCGACCTCCGATCTCTATCTGAGCGCCTTGATCGAACTCGGATTGATCCTGCTCGTCGTCAGTCTGCTGGTCATCGGCCTCGGGCGGCTGATGGTGCGGCTGTTCATCCGCTGAGGCGAGGGCGAGTTCGATGCGCGCTCTGGCGATCTCCCCGTCGGTGGTGGCAAGGCGGCGGCTGAGCAGCCTCGTCTGGGTCGCGCTGTGCGGCGGTTGCGCTGCCGGCGTCGCGGTCATCCTGCTGCTGATCATGGGCTACATCGTGCACGAGGGGATCAGCGCGCTGTCGCTGTCTTTCCTGACCCGGCTGCCGCGTCCGACCGGCATCACCGGCGGCGGCGTCGCCAACGGCATCGTGGGGTCGCTGATCGTTATCGCCATCGCGGCCATCATGGCGTTTCCGGTCGGGATCTTCGTCGGCATCTATCTCGCGGTTTACAGTCATCTCCGGCTGGCGCAATCGCTCAGCTTTGTCGCCGACGTCCTGGCCGGGGTGCCGAGCATCGCGATCGGCATCTATGCCTATACGGTGCTGGTCCAGCCGTTCCGCCACTTTTCCGCCCTGTCGGCGTCGTTTGCCTTCGCCGTTTTGATGGTGCCGCTGGTCATTCGCGCGACCGAGGGAGCGATTGCCCTGGTGCCGCGCGAGTTGCGCGAGGCGGCGACCGCGCTGGGCGCCCCGGAATTCCGCGTAACGTTCAAGATCCTGCTCGTCTCGGCGCGCTCGGGCATCATCACCGGGCTGATCCTGTCCTTGGCACGGGTCACCGGCGAGACCGCGCCGCTGCTGTTCACCGCCTTCGGCAGTCAGTTTTGGGAATTCGATCCCACCCAGCCGATGGCCGAACTGCCGTTGCAGATCTTTACCTACGCGATTTCGCCGTACAATGACTGGCATGCCCAAGCCTGGGGCGGTGCGCTTATCCTGGTTCTGGCGGTGTTGCTTCTCAGCGTCCTGGCGCGGCTGTCGACGCTGCTGGGGACGGACGCCAACGCGCGCAGCGCCGGCGGTTGAAACTCGGATAGGATGGGCCGATGCAGGATATGTCCGATATCAAGGTTTCCTTCGCCCGGGTGGCGGCACCGCTGCCCGAGGCGGCCGCAAGACGGGCGCCGGCGCCGCAGGCCGCCGCCCTGCCGGTCAAGGCCGAACTGCGCAACGTCAACTTCTACTACGGCGATTTTCAGGCGCTGAAGGACATCAATCTGACCCTGCGCGACCGGCGGGTGACGGCCTTTATCGGGCCGTCCGGCTGCGGCAAGTCGACCCTGCTGCGCATCCTCAACCGCATCTACGAGCTTTATCCCGGCCACGTGGCAACCGGCGAGGTCATCGTCGACGGCGACAACATCCTGGCGCCCGGTTTCGATCTCAACGTGCTGCGGGCAAAAATCGGCATGGTATTCCAGAAGCCAACCCCATTCCCGATGTCGATCTACGACAACATCGCGTTCGGCATTCGGCTCTATGAACGGCTGGCGAAATCCGAGCTCGACGGCCGCGTCGAATCGGCGTTGCACCAGGCCGCGCTGTGGGATGAGGTCAAGGACAAGCTGCGCCAGAGCGGCCTCAGCCTGTCGGGCGGGCAGCAGCAGCGCCTGTGCATCGCCCGCGCGATCGCCGTCCAGCCGGAAGTCCTGCTGCTCGACGAGCCGGCGTCGGCGCTCGATCCCCTCTCGACCCAGCGGATCGAAGAACTGATTGCTGAGCTGAAAGCCGACTATTGCATCGCCATCGTCACCCACAACATGCAACAGGCGGCACGCAGCTCGGATTACACCGCTTTCATGTACCTCGGCGAACTGATCGAATTCGACGAGACCGAGCGTATCTTTACCCACCCGAAGGAACGCCGCACCGAAGACTACATCACCGGCCGCTTTGGCTGACAGGAAGGACGGGCATGGCTTCCGAACACATCGTCAAGAGCTACGACGAGGAGCTGGCGCGCCTCAATAAGATGATCGTCGAGATGGGCGGATACGCCGAAAGCCAGTTCGCCGCTGCGATCGAGACCGTCGCGAAACGCGACAGCGAGCTTGCCGCCCGCGTCATCGAGGGCGACGACCGGGTCGATCAGCTGGAGCGCGACGTCGACAATCTCGCGGTGCGGCTGCTCGCGCTGCGTCAGCCGATGGCGCGCGATCTGCGCGAGATCGTCGCCGCGCTGAAGATCGCCAGCGATCTCGAACGCATCTGCGATTACGCCGTCAACGTCGCCAAGCGATCGATCGCGCTGGCGCAGTCGCCGCCGATCGCGCCGGCGCACTCGCTGCCGCGCATGGCCCATTTCGCGCTGTTGCTGGTCAAGGATGTCATCGACGCCTTTGTCGAGCGCGACGCCGACAAGGCGATCATGGTGTGGACCCGCGACGAAGAGCTCGATGAAATGTATTCGAGCCTGTTCCGCGAATTTCTCACCTACATGATGGAAGATCCGCGCAACATCGGCGTCTATGCGCATTTGCTTTTCATGGCGAAAAATATCGAGAGGATCGGCGATCATGCCACCAATATCGCCGAAAACCTGTATTACATGGTACACGG
>DATLRS010000133.1:0-8562 GCA_035534535.1 Allostellaceae bacterium
GGCGCGGAAATTGTCGTTGCGCGGGTTATCTTCCGGCAGGGCACCGCGCTGGCGCTTCATCTTGTCGGCGGTCTGCCAGGTGCGGATGATGACTTCGCCGACCCGGCCCATCGCCTGGCTGTCGGACGACATCATGCTGAAGGCGCCCAGATCGTGCAGGATGTCCTCGGCGGCGATCGTCTCGCGCCGGATGCGCGATTCGGCAAACGCGACATCCTCCGGGATGCGCGGGTCGAGATGGTGGCACACCATCAGCATGTCGAGATGCTCGTCGATGGTGTTGACCGTGTAGGGCCGCGTCGGGTTGGTCGAGGACGGCAGGACGTTGGGCAGCCCGCACAATTTGATGATGTCGGGGGCGTGCCCGCCGCCGGCGCCTTCGGTGTGGAAGGCGTGGATGTTGCGCCCCTTGAAGGCGGCGACCGTGTCCTCGACAAACCCGCTCTCGTTGAGCGTGTCGGTGTGGATCGCGACCGCGACGTCGAGCTGCTCGGCGACGCCGAGGCAATTGTCGATTGCCGCCGGCGTCGTGCCCCAATCTTCGTGCAGCTTGAGGCCGCAGGCGCCGCCCTCGACCATCTCGACGAGCGGCCGCGGCGCCGACGCGTTGCCCTTGCCAAAAAACCCGAGATTGACCGGTAGCCCCTCGGCTGCTTGCAGCATGCGCGCGAGATGCCACGGCCCCGGCGTGCAAGTCGTCGCGGCGGTGCCGGCGGCGGGGCCGGTGCCGCCGCCGAGCATCGTCGTGATGCCGCTGTAGAGCGCCTCCTCGCAAAGCTGCGGGCAGATGAAATGGATGTGGCTGTCGATGCCGCCGGCCGTCACGATCTTGCCCTCGCCGGCGATCGCCTCGGTGCCGGGGCCGATCACGATGTCGATGCCGGGCTGGATGTCGGGGTTGCCGGCCTTGCCGATGCCGACGATGCGGCCGCCCCGGATGCCGATATCGGCCTTGACGATGCCCCAGTGGTCGAGGATCAGCGCGTTGGTGATGACCGTATCGACGGCGCCCTCGGCGCGGGCGCGCTGCGATTGCCCCATGCCGTCGCGGATCACCTTGCCGCCGCCGAACTTGACCTCCTCGCCGTAGATCGTGCGGTCTTCCTCGACCTCGATGACGAGTTCGGTGTCGGCGAGGCGCAGCCGGTCGCCCACCGTCGGCCCGAACATCGCGGCATAGGCGCCGCGCGAGAGGGTTGTCGCCATAATCAGAGCGCCCCGTTGACGCGGCCGTTGAAGCCGACGACGCGGCGCGCCCCGGCATAGGCGACGAGCCGCACCTCGCGGCTCTGCCCCGGCTCGAAGCGGGTCGCGGTGCCGGCCGGGATGTCGAGGCGAAAGCCGCGCGCCCGCTCGCGCTCGAACTGCAAGGCGCTGTTGGTCTCATAGAAATGATAGTGCGAACCGACCTGGATCGGCCGGTCGCCGGTATTGGCGACGGTCAGCGTCACGGTCGCCCGGCCGGTGTTCAATTCGATGTCGCCGTCGGCCGGGAAGAGTTCACCGGGGATCATGGAATGGGCCCTTCTGTCGTCACCCGTCGTGCGCTGCCCCTCACCTTCCCGCTACGCGGGTCCCTCCCTCTCCCCGCTTGCGGGGAGAGGGCCGGGGTGAGGGGCCGACGCCGTCTCACCGGATCGGCTCGTGCACGGTGACGAGCTTGGTGCCGTCGGGGAAGGTCGCCTCGACCTGGATCTCGTGGATCATCTCGGCCACCCCCTCCATGACCTGCGTGCGGGAGATGACGGTGGCGCCGTCGCGCATCAACTCGGCGACGGTTCTGCCGTCGCGGGCGCCTTCCAGCACATAGTCGGTGATCAGCGCCACCGCTTCGGGATAATTCAGCCTGACGCCGCGTTCGAGGCGCCGCGCCGCGACCATCGCCGCGACCGCGACCAGCAGCTTGTCTTTCTCACGCGGGGTCAGGTTCATCCGTTGCTCTCAGCATCAAACATGCCACGTCAAACATCCCACAGGCGCGGCAGGCGCGCCGGCAATCCCATCGCGGCTTGCCGCAAATGGCAAGCAAGATCGGCAAAGGCACGGCGCAGCGGCAGCGGATCGGCGGCGAGCCAGCGGGCAACAAGAAGACCGCCGACCGCGGTGACGCCGCCACGCAGCCCGGCGGTCAGCGATTGCTGCTGCACCTCGCGCGCGCCCTCGACAAAGCGGCCGGGATCGCCGTCCTGCGGCGCCAGGATCAGCGTCGCGCACGAGGCGGCGCCGGCGAAACAGGCCGGATCGGCCATCAGTGCGGCAATATCATCATCGAGGTGCAGCGCATCGCCCCAGGCGAGCACGCCGCTGCGGTAGACTTCCCAGCGCTCGTTGAGGAGACCGCGGGTGAAAGCTTCGCCGCGCGCCCGCCGGCCGAACACCAGGATGCCGCCGCCGAGAAAGCCGGCCCCCGGCATCAGCGCCAGGGACGTGCGGCGGCGCAGTCGGGCGCCCTCGAACAGGATCGTCTCCGGCGGCAGGTATTCGAGCCAGCCGCCGCAGTCGATCGCGAGGGACTGGGTGATTTCCGTCGTCGCGCCGGTCGAGCGGTAGATTTTTTCCGCCGCCGCCGCGGTAACATGAGCGACGGCCCCGGGCGCGAGGCGAAGGGTGGTCGCGAGGCGGTCGCCGGCGACCAGTCCGCCGGAGGTGGTCACCAGCACGGCGAGCGCCGCCTCGCCTGGTTCCGATGCCGGGAACAGCACCCGCAGCGGATCGCACTGATAGAGATGCGCGAGGCGGGTCGCGCCGTCGCGCCGCGCAAAGCCGATCTCGGCGACGCCCGCAACCGCGCTCAATACCCCAGCGCCAACCCGTCCTTGCGCGGCTCGGAGCCGCCGATCAGGATGCCGCGCGCATGGTCGATCCAGATCGCCTGACAGCCGCCGATCGGCACCTCGAGCCGCTCGATGCGATGGCCGCGCCCCATCAGATCGGCGATCACCGGCTCCGGGTTGGCCCGCTCGACCTGCAACACCCCTTCATACGCGAAGCTGCGCGGCGCCTCGGCGGCCTCTTGCGGGTCCATGCCGCGGTCGAGCATCCGGTGCAGGAAATGGGCGTGGCCGACCGCCTGATACTGCCCGCCCATCACCCCGAACGGCATCACCGCCTTGCCGTCCTTGCACAGCATGCCCGGGATGATCGTGTGCAGCGGGCGCTTGCCCGGCGCGATCGCGTTGGGGTGACCGGGGAGCGTGCGAAAGCCGGTGCCGCGATTGTGCAACAGAACGCCGCTCTCGGGCGCCAGGATGCCGCTGCCGAACGCGGAAAAGATCGAGTTGATGAACGAGATCGCATTGCCGTCGCGATCGACGACGCAGAGATAGGTTGTGTCCTTGTGCTCGACGCCGCCGCGCGGCGCGGCCGGCTGCACCTGGTCGAGCCGGATCCTGGAGCGCGCCCGTTCGGCCCAGGCATCGGACAGAAAGCCGGCGACATCGACCGGCACCTGCGCCGGGTCGGCGATATGGCCGTCGCGCACCGCATAGGCGAGCTTGGTCGCCTCGGCCAAGAGGTGCAGCCGGTCGGCCTCGCCGAACCTCTCACCGGCCATCGCATAGGCGTCGAGGATGCGCAGGATCAACAGCGCGCTCAACCCCTGGCCATTGGGCGGGCATTCGTAGACGTCATAGCCGCGATAGGAGGCGGTGATCGGCGTGACCCAGTCGGAATGCTGCGCCGCGAAATCACCGGCCTCGTGCAGCCCGCCCAGCTGCTTGAGCCGGCCGAGAATGTCGCGCATCACCGGGCCGTCATAGAACGCCTCGCGCCCGTCACGCCCGATCCGCCGCAGGGTGGCGGCGAGCGGCGGGTTGCGCATGCGGTCGCCGGGCAGCGGCGGACTGCCGCCGGGCAGAAACAGCTTCGCCGTCAGCGGATCGCGCAGCTTCGCCAGGTTGCGCTGCCAGTCGAGCGCGACGCGCGGCGTTACCAGATAGCCGTCCTCGGCAGCGCGGGCGGCCGGTTCCAAGAGTTCGGCGAGCGGGCGGGTGCCGTGCTCGCGGTTGAGGGTGCACCAGGCATCGACCGCCCCCGGAATCGTCACGGCATGCGGCGTCGGTACCTGGATCTCGCGAATCCCGTGCTCGACATACCATTCGACATGCGCCTTGGCCGGCGCCCGGCCCGAGCCATTCAGCGCCAGCGGCAGCGCACCTTTTTTCGAATAGAGCACGAAGCAGTCGCCGCCGATCCCGGTCATCGCCGGCTCGACGACCGCCAGCATCGCCGCCGCGGCGATCGCCGCATCGACCGCATTGCCGCCGGCGCGCAGCACATCGAGCGCGGCGAGGGTGCCGAGCGGGTGCGAGGTTGCCGCCATGCCGTTCGCCGCCATCGCCGCCGAGCGGCCGGGTTGATTGAAATCGCGCATCGTGCTCCTCGAGTCAGCTAAACGCCCGCCGGGCGCGGCCGGGCGACCGCGGGTGATCAGCCAGCAACGCCGCGTCCGATATTCCTGCATGGCCGGCCATGCCGGGTCAATTCGCCGCTGGCTCGCGAAACCGACGGCTGCAGGGGGCCTGATTTGGATCAATGAGGAACCGGCAATCTCTGGCATCGTTTCAGGGTTCGCAACTGAGGGAGAAGCCAATGTCCGTTTCGCGTCGCCGTTTCCTACATAGCGCTACCGCTCTGGTTGGCGGGGTCGGCATGGCCAGCCTGACCGCCCGGGAGGCGCAGGCCAAGATTGCCCAGAAGCTGGTCGGCTATCAGACGACGCCGAAAGACGGACATGACTGCACTGGCTGCAAGCTGTTCGAGCCGCCTGCCGCCTGCAAGTCGGTCGATGGCGTCATCAACCCGAAGGGCTGGTGCAAATTGTGGATCAAGGCCTAGCGGCGGGTCGCTGCTTGGAGATAGGCGATCAGATCGCCGAGCGCAGTGGGGTCCTTGATATGGTGGTAGGGCTGCCTGCCGAGCTTGCGGAGCCGCGTTGCGCCGCTGAGGTATTCGCTGAGCGTGTCGTCGGACCACACGAAGCCGGCCCGCTGCAGCGCCAGCGAATACTTGAAGCCGGGGACGCTGCCGGCCTTGCGCCCGAACAGGCCATCGAGGGTCGGCCCGGTCAGGTTCCTGCCCGGTTGGAGGCTGTGGCAGCGGGCGCATCGCGCGAAGATTTTCGTGCCGCGCGTCGGGTCGCCGAACCGTGGGTTGGCAACGAGTTGCGCCTGTGCCGCCAGCGCAAACGCGGTCAGCGCCGCGACCGCACTCAACGCTGGCGGCAGGGGTGTTCTGAACCTGCGGTTGCTCCGGCGGCGATTCGGTGAAATCATCGGCGGACAATCTACCGCCCCACGAGGGATATTCCTATGCGTCTCGATCCTTCAGCATGGCGGGCGATCCTGCGGATCGCTGCGATCTGGCGCCCGGGCGCGCTGTTGCTGGTCGCGATTCTCATGGTTTGCGTAGGTCATTCGCGAATGGCGCTGGCGCTGCCGAGCTACGCCCGCCAGACCGGGCAGCAATGCGCTGCCTGCCATAACGGCTTTCCCGAACTGACGCCCTATGGCCGCCTGTTCAAGCTGAACGGCTACACCTTCGGCGGCAGCACCTCCGACTATCCGCCGATCGCCGTGATGACCTATGGCTCGTTCAACCACACGCACGCCGATCAGCCGGGCACCAACCCGCATTTCGGCCCCAACGACAATTTTGCCATCGATCAAACCAGCGTATTTTACGGCGGCCAGATAGCGCCCCATCTGGGGGCCTTTGCGCAGCTCACCTATGACGGTATCGGCCGCGGTTTCGCGTTGGACAATACCGATATCCGCTATGCCCGCACGGCCAGCCTGTTCGATGCCGAGACGGTGTGGGGCCTCAGCTTCAACAACAACCCGACCGTGCAGGACGTCTGGAACACGACGCCGGCCTGGAGCTTTCCCTTTGTCGCCTCGGGTCTCGCGGAATCACCGGCGGCCGCGACGATGATCGAAGGCGGCTTCGGGCAACAGGTGGCGGGCCTGACGACCTACGCCCTATGGAACCGGCTGATCTATCTGGAGGCCGGCGGCTACCACAGCCTGTCGCCGAGAATACAATCGGCGCTGGGGGCCAATGCAGCGGACAACAATGTCCTCGAGGGCATCGCGCCTTATTGGCGACTGGCGTTGCAGCATGACTGGGAACAGAACTCGATCGAGGCTGGCGTGTTCGGCATGACCGCGAACGTTACGCCGCACCGCACGTACGGTTTCGGCACCGACCGACTGACCGATATCGGCCTCGACGCGCAGTACCAGTTTCTCGCGGACCACAACAGCTTCTCGGTGCAGGCGAGCGCGATCTTCGAGAACCAGAATCTGGACGCGAGTTCGGCGGCCGGCTTCGCATCGAACGGGCACAACACGCTGCGCAGCTTCCACGCCAAGGCGACCTATTACTACGATCAGACTTATGGCGCGACGCTGGGCGTGTTTCGCCTCGATGGGACCCCGGACGCGACGCTTTATGCCAACGACTCGGGCAATAACAGCCCCAATTCGACCGGGCTTATCGCCGAACTCGACTATATCCCGTTCAATTATGGCGGCCCGGCTTTCTGGCGCTGGGCCAATTTGAAGCTGGGCGTCCAATACACGTATTATCCCGAATTCAATGGGATGACGGGCCACGCGGCGACCGACAACAACACGCTGTTTGTTTTCGCCTGGGTGGCCTTTTGACCATCACAGCGAGAAGACGATGAGGATCCGCTTGCAGATGATGTCCGATCGCGGCAATCGCGTCGGCCGGGCCGGCTCGGGCGGCGGCAAGATCGGCGCGTCGGTCATGCTGGCCGCGCTGATCGCCGCCGTGCTGCCGGCGGGCACGTCGCGCGCCGCAACCCAGACAGCCACCGCGACGCCGGCAGAAGTCGACGGCATGGTGCATGTCTGTTCGTCCTGCCATGGGTTCCGGGGCCGCAGCGTCTCGCCCACCTTTCCGCGGCTCGCCGGGCAGCAGAAGGATTACCTCGAGGCGCAACTCAAGGCCTTCCGCGACCATAAGCGGGCCGACCCGCACGCCAAGACCTATATGTGGGGCATGGCGGCGCATCTCAGCGACGGCGTGATCGCCGGCATCGCCGCTTATTATTCGAAGCAGCCGCCGGAGCCGGGCGAACCCGACAACTCGCCGCAGGCGGTGGCCGGCCACAAGATCTTTACCGCCGGCATCCCGGCCGAGAGCGTGCCGGCCTGCGCGGCCTGCCACGGCGCCCATGCCGAGGGCAATTCCGTCATCCCACGGCTGGCCGGACAGCATCGCGACTATATTGAACGCCAGTTGGAAGCCTTCGCCTCGAACGCGCGCGCCAACGAGATCATGCACGACAATTCCAAGCACCTGACGGCCGAGCAGATCCGCGACGTTGCGGCCTATGTGCGCACCCAGTAACCGCAAAGCCTAACCGTGCGGTGGCAGCGCAGGGCTGACCGGCGGGCATCGGCGCTTGCGCGGAATTCGGCCGCGGCCCACCTTGAGGGGTCACGTCGAGGTCCCGGCCGACATGCTTGAAACGCTGCATTTCCCGGTCGCGACAGCGCCCGCGCCCGGCCAAGTCATCGCGATCGCCCCGGGCGTCCTGTGGCTGCGCATGCCGCTGCCGTTCGCGCTCGACCACATCAATCTGTGGCTGCTCGACGACGGCCCCCGCTGGACAATCGTCGATTGCGGCTATGGGACCGAGACGACGCAGGCGCTGTGGCAGCAGATCTTTGCCGAGAACCTCGCCGGACGGCCGGTCGGCCGGGTCGTCGTGACCCATTTCCACCCCGACCATATCGGGCTGGCCGGCTGGCTCTCCGAGCGCTGGGAAGCGCCGCTGTGGATCACCGAAAAGGAATGGCTGCACGCCCGCATGATGACCGGCGAGGGCGCCGCCGATTATGCCCGATCGGCGCGCAATTTCGCCCGACGTGCCGGGCTCTCGCCCGACGACAGCGATCTGTTCGGGGTGCGCCACGCCGGTTATCGCCGGGGCGTGCCGTCGGTGCCGCCGGCCTATCGCCGGATCGGCGAGGGCACGACGATCGCGATCGGCGGGCGCGAGTGGCGCGTCATCATCGGCGAAGGCCACGCGCCGGAGCACGCCTGCCTCTATTGCGCCGAGACCGGCACGCTGATCGTCGGCGATCAGATCCTGCCGCGCATCTCGCCCAATATCAGCGTCCAGCCGCACGAGCCCGACGGCGATCCGCTGGCCCGCTACCTTGCCTCGCTCGACAGATTGCGCCGCGCCCTGCCATCCGACATCCTGGTATTGCCGTCGCACCATCGGCCGTTCCGCGGCGCGCATCTGCGGATCGACGAGCTGGCCGCGCATCACCGCGAGCGCTGCGCCGAGGTCATCGCCGCCTGCGCCCGGCCGCACAGCGCCGCCGAGCTGTTGCCGATCATGTTCCGCCGCAAGCTCGACCGCCACCAAGCCGGCTTTGCGCTCGGCGAGGCGCTGGCGCACCTGCATTATCTGGTCGGCGAGGGCGAGATCGAGCGCGCCGCCGGCGATGACGGCATCGACCGCTTCCTGCGCAAGGCGGCCTGACCTGCCTTGACCTTCGCCGAGGTGCGGGCGACATAACC
>DATLRS010000134.1:0-36773 GCA_035534535.1 Allostellaceae bacterium
GGCGGCCGCAACACATCCGCGCCGGGGATCGCGGCGGCGAGCGGCGCGGCCGAGCGTGGCGGCACGATGCGGTCGCGGCTCGGCAGGACGACCAGCGTCGGCGCCTGGATATCCTCGGCCCGCACCGGCCGGCCGGCGACCTGCCACCGGCCCTGCACCGGATCGTTGTCGCGATACCATGAGCGGGCGCATTCGAGCGCCACGGCGCGCGCCAGGGGTACGCCGTCGTTGATCCAGTCCTCGAGCGCGACAAAGCTTTTCGCCGCCTTGCCCGCGGGATCGAGCCCGGCGAAGCGGATGAATTTGCGCTCGGCGAGAAACGGGTCGAGCGCCAGGAAGAGGCTCTGGATCACCGACACCGGCACCGCGGCGGCGTCGCCGACCAACGCCGGCAGCCACTCGACGAGCGCTCCAAGGAGCTGCGCCTGGGCCGAACGCTCGGCGTGGAAATCCCAGGGCGTCGCGAGCAGTGCGAGACACGCCGTCTCGGCCGGCCGGCGCAGCGCCAGGGCCAGCGCCAACAGCCCGCCCATGCAATAGCCGCACACCGCGATCGGCCCGCCGGCCAGCCCGATCGCGGCGGTGGCGGCGGCGTCGAGCGGCCCGGTGATGTAATCGCCGAGCGCGAAAGCCTGCTCGGCCGCGCCGGGCTCGCCCCAGTCGAGCAGCAAAGGGCGCAGCCCCGCCGCCGCGAGATGGCGCACAAAGCTGCACTCGCGCGCCAGATCGAGGATGTAGGAGCGGTTGATCAGCGACGGCACGATCAACACCGTCGGCCCGGCCGCCTGATTACCGGCGCCGCGGCGTCCGTAGTCGAGCAGCCGGACCGCGCCGCCGCGCCACCGCACCGGCACGCGCGGCACGGCGCGGCGGTACGGATGATGGCGATAGGCTTCGAGGCCGGCGACGAAGGCGGCGGCGCGGTGCCGCAGCTCGCGGTCGAGCGCCGCTGCGACCGTCTCAGGTCCGAGCCGGGCGATCGCGCCGGCGAGTGCCTGCAGCCGGTTGTCCGCCCGGCTTGCGGGGGCGTTCGAGACGGGCGACGCGCGCGACAAGCTCGTCAATGCGGCGCGCGAGCTCAGCCACAGCAGCATCGCGCTCGCCAGATGGGCCGGCAGCGGCCGCGGCAGCAGGCGCCGATCCGGGTGGGGGGCGAGACGGCCGGCCGGCGGCGGCATCATCGGGCGGCGCGTCGGGCGGTGCCGCCGCGGCGCGCGCGAGCCAGTGGCGCAGCGGCTCCGCCGCTTTCGGATCGGCCAGCAGCGCCGCCAGATATTCCGCCCACAGCTCGAAAAAGCGGCGCGCCAGATCGTCTGCTTCGCTCATCGGGCAAAGTATAGGGCGTGCCGTCGTCCCCTACAGCATCGCCCGCTGCGAATTGTCGCGTTTGATGAGGCGAATCGGCCGAATCGCTGTATTGTTGCAAAGCAGCATCTTACCTTTTTGCAGGACGGCGGCGCATGACCGAGGCACACAAGCACCAGATGGCAGACGGCAAGCAGCCCACGGTCATCAAGAAATACGCCAATCGCCGGCTCTACAACACGGCGACGAGCAGCTATGTGACGCTCGACGACCTCGCCCGACTGATCAAGGAAGGCGGCGATTTCGTCGTCTATGACGCCAAGACCGGCGAGGACATCACCCGCTCGGTGCTGACCCAGATCATTGTCGAGCAGGAGCAGAAAGGGCAGAACCTCTTGCCGATCAGCTTTCTGCGGCAACTGATCAGCCTTTATGGCGACAGCATGCAATTCCTCGTGCCCGGCTATCTGGAGCAGGCGATGGGCGCCTTCGCGCGCAATCAGGAGCAGATGCGCGACAGCCTGCGCGCCACCTTCGGCATGTTTCCGTTCGGCCAGTTCGAGGAGATGGGCAAGCAGAACATGGCGCTGTTCGACCGCGCCCTGAAGATGCTGTCACCCTACGCGCGCGACGGCAAGCCGGCCGCTTCCGAGCCGCCGTCCAGCCGCGGCGTGGCCGAAGCGGAGGAGGACCCGCGCCTGCGCCGGCTCGAAGCGCAGATCGAGGCGTTGCGCCAGCAGCTGGAAGCGCTCGACCAGACCCGGCAGGAGCGCTGAACCGCTTCAGCTGCCGCGGGCCGCCCGCTTGACGCCGATGATCGGGCTGCTTTCGATGCTTTCGACGGCCCTGAGTTTCGGCTGAGCCAGCCAGGGCCGATCGAGCGACGGGCGGCCGAAATAATACCCCTGCAGAAACCCGACGCCCTCGCGCTGCAGGATCGCGGCGTCCTCGGCGGTGGCGACGCACTCGGCGACGGTCAGGAAGCCGAACCCCTTGGCCAGCCCGAGCAGGTGGCGCAGGAAGACCTGGCTCTCGGGATTGTTGGCGAGGTTGGTGATGAACGAGCCGTCGATCTTGACGGTATCGACGGCCAGGCTCTGCAGGTGGCGCAGCGAGGTATGACCGGCGCCGAAATCGTCGAGCGCGACGTGGCAGCCGGCGTGGCGTAGCGCGCTGACGAACCGGGCCGATTCCTCCAGATCATAAAGCGCCGCGGTTTCGGTGATCTCGACGATGATGCGCGAGGCGATGTCGGGCCGGTTGCGCACCTGCGAGATCAGCGCGCGCAGCCACGGCCGGTCCGCCGCCGTCAGGCCGGAAATGTTGAAGCCGAGCTTGACGCCGGGGTGGCGCTCCAACTCCTCCAGCGTCTTTTCCAGCACGTAATGGTCGATCAGCCGAATAAAGCCGAGCTGCTCGATGACCGGCACGAATTCACCGGCCGAGACGATCCGCCCGTCGGGGGTGCGCATGCGCAACAGGCACTCGTAATGATCGACTTCACCGGTCGCGGCGACCACCACCGGCTGAAAGGCGAACATGATGCGGTCGTCGCGCAGCGCCGATTGCACCTGCTCGCTGATCGACAGGCTGTGCCGCTGGCGCTCCCGCTGCTCGTCGGTCAGGCGGTAATGGGAATGGCAGTCGCGGCCGGCGCGTTTGGCCTCCGACAGCGCGCTCTCGGCACGGGTGATCACATCGTACGAGGTCAGCCCTTGTTCGGGAAACGCCGCGCTGCCGATCGACACGGTCGCAGAGATCGGCCCGCGCTCGGTCGTCACCGGCTTTGAGTTGATCGTCGCCAGGATCTTTTCGGCGGCCGCCCCGATGCCGTCCGCCGGGCAATTTGCCAGAACGACGCCAAAGCGGTCGCCGCCGAGGCGGCCGATCACGTCGCTGACCCGCACGCAGGTGTCGAGCCGGCGGCCGATTTCGATCAGCACGCTGTCGGCTGCCTCGTAGCCGTACACGTCGTTGATCGTCGTCATGTTGTCGATGCCGACCGACAGGAAGGCCGCCGGACTGTGCCTGCGCTGGTTGGCGGCGATGATCTGGTCGACCATTTCGCGCAGCCGGCTCTTGTTGAAATGTCCGGTCAGCTCGTCGTAATTGGCGAGCCGTTCGAGGCGCGTCTGATTTGCCTTGCGGTCGCCGAGCGCGCGGATGACGCCGAGCATCGATTGCGGGCGATCCTCGGCATCGCGCTGCGCCCGGCCGCGCTCGTGCACCCAGACAAACCTGCCTTCGCCGTCGCGCAGGCGGAATTCGCAATCGAAGGCGCTTTCACCCTCGAAATGCGCGGCGAGCGACAACTGCCGTTGCACCAGATCGTCGGGGTGCACGCGGCCGGCGAGGCTGCGTCCGGTTGCCAACTCGGTGGTGAACTCGATCCCGGTGATGGCGAGTTGCCCGAACCAGTCGAGGCGGTCGCTCTCAAGCTCCCAGATGTAGGCCCCATCGCCCGCCGCCGCGAGAGCAGCAGACAAATGGCCTGACATTTCGTCGTCGGCAGGGGGCATTGTTCTGTTACCTCGATGAGCCCACGACGGGGTACGGGTCCCGCTTGGGAAGCGGTAACACCTTTGCACTCGATAGGTTGAAGAACCCTTAAATCCGAGCTATTCCGGGCGACGCGTAGGCCGGCCCGGCTCCGCTTACCGCGGGGTGTGCGAAGCAAGAAACGGCAACACCGCCTGGTTGAACTCGCGGGCTCGCACCTGCGTCAAGGCATGCCCGCCGCGCGGGAAGATCTTGATCTCGGCCCCCGGTATCAGGCGCGCCAGCTCCTCGGAGAAATAGGCCGGCGTGACGATGTCGTCCTCGGCGCCGACGACCAGCGTCGGGGTCTTGATGCGCGACAGCTGTTCGGTGCGGTCGAACGCCAGGATCGCATCGATTCGGCTGGCGGCGACTTCAGTCGGCGGGAAGATCGCAAGGTTCTGCGCCTCCTGCTGCCGCAGCCGCTCGTTGTTGCGTGAGACCCACGCGCTTGGGTAGAGGTACAGCGTGTTGGCCTGGACATAGGCGCTGGGCCCGAGCCGCAGCAGGATGTCCTTGCGCAGCCCGAACAGGCGGCGGAAATAGGCGTCGGGCTTTGTCCAAGTTGCCGACAGAACCACGCTGGCGAGCCGTTTCGGGTGCTCGATCGCCAGGATTTGCGCGATCGCGCCCCCGGTCGAGTGCCCGACGACATGCGCGCGCTCGATCTCCAGCGCGTCCATCAGCCCGATGACGTCGGCCGCCATGCGGTCGACGGTAAAGCCGCTGCGCGTCAGGTCGCTCTGCCCGACGCCGCGATGATCGTGGGTGACGACGTCGAAGGTTTTGCCGAAGGCGGCAACCTGATCATGCCAGAACGAGGCGAATCCGGACAGCCCCGACACGAACAGGACGGGGAACCCGACACCCTGGCGCTCGTAATAGACTGCGCCATCGCCGACTTGGATCCGCGGCATCGACCTGCCATCGTTACGGTATGCGTCGGGTATCATTGCCGGCGGCGGCCTGTCAAACGCCAACACAGATGGGGCGCCATGCGAACAGAGCAGGGCGCCCCTGCCGCGCCGCAAACTGTGCCTAAAATTTGACACATGACCGCCGTCGAATCTCGCAGGATCCAGCGGTTGAGGGATGCTGGAGCCGCTAACGGGACGGGTTCGGCAGTGGTGCCGAGTGCTCCTGCGGCGTGCTAGCTTGACCGATCGTCGCGCCGCCTCGTCGCCAGGACGCCTGCGCAAGGAACTGAGAGATCCAACCTCATCGAGTGGACCGAGATGACCCAACAGCAGCACCCCAGCAGCAACGCGCGCCCGCAAACCGGCACGGATGGCGAGCCTCCTTTCCGCGCCGCCGTGGTACGCCGCTCAACCGAGCGGACGCAGGACATCGATCGCCATGTCGGCGCCCGCGTGCGCGAGCGCCGCATCATGCTGGGGCTGACCCAGCAACAACTGGCCGACCTGATCGGCGTCACCTACCAGCAGGCCCATAAATACGAGCGCGGCATCAATCGCGTTTCGGCCGGCCGGCTCTATGAGATCGCGCAGGTGCTCAGCGTGCCGGTCGGCTATTTCTTCGACGGGTTGGACGGGCAGGGGGCGCGCTCGGTCAGCCCGCGCGAGCGGATGTGTCTCGAACTGGCCCGCAACTTCGCGCTGATCACGAACGAGCGGCATCAGGAAGCGCTGAGCCAGCTCGCCCGCGTCCTCGCCGCTGATTGATCGCCCGGGGGGATCGCCGCTCGTTCGCGGCGGCCTGGCTCAGGGTCAGAAGCGGATGCCGATGCGGCCGCCGAAATCGTTGATGCTCTGGTTGTAGCGGGCCAGGCCGGCATTCGAGACGTGGTCGAGAAAGGCCGAGATCTCATAGACCGGGTTGATGCGATAGCCGAGTTCGAAGGCTTCGCGAAACAGCACGTTCGAGCCGAGACTCTTGCGGTTCGGCTGGGTCGCGACGGTCTCGCCGTCGTTGAAGCCGGGGCCGAAAAAGATGCCGAAGGTGATCCCGTCCTCGGGCATCAATACGTTGCTCGCCAGCTGCCAGGTCCAGGTGGCGCCGAAATAATACTGGTTGGAGAAGCCGCCGGTGTTGAGCTCGGCGCCGACCGTCGGCCGCGGCTGCACCATCCAGCGCAGATAGCCCGGCAGTTGCGCCGCCCACGCATCGGCGATCGGCGAGGGCAGGATGATTTCTGGATTGACGTCGGTGCCGCCCTCCTTGCCCCCGAGGAACGGCACGTCGTGGGCGAGCACGCCGAGTTTGAACTCGCCGTAGGTCAGGTTCTGCGCTGACGCACCGGTCGGCATCAATGCCGCCGCCACGACGCCCAACAACAGACCGAGCCATCCGCCCTTGCGCCCCGACGCCGACGCCGGCGCAGGCCAGCGCCGCTGCCCCCCGCACATGTTCCACCCACCCAAAGACCGCGCCTATCAGGCTACAAGCCCGTGCGCCGAAACCAAAGCATCGCGCCATGCCATCGCCGAGTGCCACGCTTTTCTGTTGCAAAAATTCCACACCGATGGCGATGCCCGGCTCACGGGTGCACCAGCGGCAGCGGCCGGTCAGCAATCCCGATCGTCACCGGCAACGCCGCGACGACCTCGCCGTCAGCCTGCACCGGCGCCGCTTCGGGCCCGCAGACGAGCGCCTCGCGACAGCGCACGGTCGTGATGTCGGGCCGAGCCGGCAGCCGGCCGGCAATCAGTGCGCCCAGATAGCGCAGCACCGCCAGCCGCCCGGAGCATTGGAACAGCACGAGGTCGAGAATCGGCTCGGCCAGGCTGGCCCGCGGGGCGATCGTGTAGGGGCCGGCATAAAAGCGGCCCTTGGCGGCAATCACCGCCGCGGCGCGGTGCTCGACGCCGTCGATTAGCACGGCCAGCCGGCGCGGCCGATAACGCCATAGGCAGAGGAGGATCCCCCAGGCGACGGCGAGGCGGCCGAACCGGCGCTTCAGCCGGGGATTTACCGCGGCGACGATCTCGGCGTCGAACCCGCTGCTCGCCATCTGCACAAACAGCCGCTGGCCGACCTTGCCCGGCCAGATCGGCCGGGCCGGGCCGCCGGCAATCATCGCGGCGAGGCGTTCGGGGGCGCGCGGCAGACCGATCTCCTGCGCCACGACATTGGCCGTGCCGAGCGGCATGAGCGCGATCGGGCGCGGCGCCGCCGCGACGCCGTTCACCACGGCATTGAGCGTGCCGTCGCCGCCGGCCGCGACAATGACGTCGAAATCGGGCGCGGCCGCGCGCGCCAGGTGCTCGGCGTCGCCCGCTTGCGGCCCGGCCTGGCGCAGCGTGACCAAGCAGCCGCACCGCCGCAGTGCCGCCACCACCCGGTCGAGCCGACGGCGCGACGAGCGTGCCCGGCCGGCCGCGGGATTGACGATGATCAGCACCCGGCGGCGCAGCGGCGCGGCGGGGGGTGTCGTTGCCGGGTGCCGATCATCGCTCACGACCGCGCCTTGATTTTAGCGGCCGCAGCAGAACGCTAGCCGCTTACGCCCGGACCACGCCCGCGCCGGCAAGGCCGCGGCGGGCGCAGGCGTTGCGGGTGTCGATGACGAGGGGGCAATGCTCGACCAGCAGCCGGTAATCGACCGCATCGTGGTCGGTGCAGATGATCGCCGCGTCGAACGAGGCTGCGATCGCGGCGGTCAAGGGGCTCGACGGCCGGCCGGCGAGCCCTGCGTGCTCGCGGGTCGGCGGGATCTCGGCAAGCAACGGATCGTGGAATGCGACGCTCGCGCCGCGGTGCTCCAGCAGCTCCATGATCGTCAGGGCCGGGCTTTCGCGCGTGTCGTCGACGTTCTTTTTGTAGGCGATGCCGACGATCAGGATGCGCGCCGCCCGGAGGGCCTTGCCGCTGCGCTCGCTCAGCGCCGCCACCGTCTTGTCGACGACCCGCCGCGGCATCGCGGTGTTGATTTCGCCCGCCAGTTCGATGAAGCGGGTTGCGATGTCGAACTCGCGCGCCTTCCAGGTCAGGTAGAACGGATCGATCGGGATGCAGTGCCCGCCGAGACCGGGGCCGGGGTAGAACGGCATATAGCCGAACGGCTTGGTCTTGGCCGCCTCGATTACCTCCCAGATATCGATGCCCATCGCCTCGAACACGATCTTCAATTCGTTGACGAGGGCGATGTTGACCGAGCGAAAGATGTTCTCGGTCAGCTTGACTGCCTCGGCGGTGTCGAGCGAGCTGACCGGCACGGTGCGCGTCACGATGCCGTCATAGAGCGCGCCGACGAGGCGCAGCGCGTCCGGCCCGTCGCCGCCGACCACCTTGGGAATATCGCCGGTGGCGAATTCGGCATTGCCGGGATCCTCGCGCTCGGGCGAATAGGCGAGAAAGAAATCGCGCCCCGACCGCAGCCCCGAGCGCTCGATGATCGGGCGCATGATCTCGCGGGTCGTTCCGGGATAGGTCGTCGATTCGAGGACGACGAGGTGGCCGCGCCGCAGATACGGCGCGATCGCTTCGGTGGTCGAGACGATGAAGCTCAGATCGGGCTCGCGCTGCCGGGTCAGCGGCGTCGGGACGCACAGAATGATCGCATCGACCTCGTCGAGACGGGCGAAATCATCGGTCGCGGCGAGCCGCCTCTGCTGGCGCAGCGCGGCGATGGTTTCGCTTTTGATGTGGCGCAGATACGAGCGCCCCGCGTTGAGCTGATCGACCTTGGCGCGGTCGATGTCGAAGCCGAGGGTGGTAAACCCGCGCTCGGCGGCGGTGCGCAGCAGCGGCAACCCGACATAACCGAGACCGATGACCCCGATTCTCGCGGCGCGCGCCGCGAACCGCTTGGCGAGGCCGTCGATATCGACGGCCGCGTCCGCCGCGCGACCGAACGCGCCGGGCGCCGCGGTCGCGCGATCGCTCATCGCCGGCTATTGCCGCGCAAGCGCCACCGACTTCACCATGTCGAGGAATTGGAGGCGCACCTGCGGATCGGAGATCGCGTAATAGGAGCGGATCAATTCGATCGTCTCCGGGCGCTGCAGGCGCTCGCGCGCCGCCGCCTCGCCCGCGTCCGGCCAGCCGCCGCCGGGCTCCAGATCGCCAAAGAAGTAGGAGATCGGGACGCCTAGAATGTCGGCGATCTCCGACAGCCGCGAGGCGCTGATCCGGTTCGCGCCGCCCTCGTATTTCTGGACCTGCTGAAAGGTCAGCCCGAGGGCTCTGGCAAGCGTCTCCTGGTTCATGCCGATCAGCAGGCGCCGCGTGCGCACGCGGGACCCGACATGAATGTCGACTGGATCGGGGATCCCAGTGCCGCGCCCATAGCGGGCGACGCCGCCTTGCTCTGCTGATTTGCCCACGGTCCCTGCCTGTTGCGATTGCGGCCCCTATCATCGACTGTGCGGCTGCCCTATGCAACAGGGCCAGCCGAGCGGACCCTACTCGGCGACGGCGCGCTCCTTCATCAGGGCGGCGAGATCGCTTTCGTCGAGAGTTTCATGCTCGATCAGCAGGCGGGCGCCCGCCTCGAGCGTGCCGCGCCCGGCCCGCAGCAAGTTAACGGTGCGGCGGAATGCCTCCTCCACCAGCGACTTGACCGTGGCATCGATCTCGCGCGCGGTCGCCTCGCTGTAGCTGCGTTCCTGATAGAGAATTGGCGACGATTCGCCGCCGAGAAAGCTGCGCGGGCTTTTCTCATAGATGACCTGGCCGAGTTCCGGCGACATGCCGTAGCGGGTGACGATGCTGCGCGCGATATCGGTCACCTTGGCGAGGTCGTCGGAGGCGCCGGTCGACAATTCGCCGAAAACGATCTGTTCGGCGGCGCGGCCGCCGAGCAGCACCGCCATCTTGTTGTCGAGTTCTTGGCGGGTCATCAGGTAGCGGTCTTCGGTCGGCCGCTGGATCGTGTAGCCCAGCGAGCCGATGCCGCGCGGGATGATCGACACCTTGTGGACCTTGTCGGTGCCGGGCAGCGACAGGGCGACCAGCGCATGCCCCATCTCGTGATGGGCGACGACCTCGCGCTCGTGCGGGTTGAGCAGCCGGTTGCGCTTTTCCAGGCCGGCGACGATGCGCTCCATCGCCGCGGTAAAATCGGCGAGGCTGACCGCGTCGGCACCGCGTCGCGTCGCCAGCAGCGCCGCCTCGTTGACGAGATTGGCCAGATCGGCGCCGGTAAAACCCGGGGTCAGCGACGCCACGATCTGAAGATCGACATCGGCGCTCGTTCGGATCTTGCGGCTGTGGATCTCGAGGATCTGCACCCGCCCAACCTTGTCGGGCCGGTCGACCAGCACCTGGCGATCGAAGCGGCCGGCGCGCAACAGCGCCGGGTCGAGGATCTCGGGCCGGTTGGTCGCCGCCAGCAGGATCATCCCGGCGCGCGTATCGAAGCCGTCGAGTTCGGAGAGCAGCTGGTTCAGCGTCTGCTCCTTCTCGTCATGCCCGCCGCCGCCCGGGTAGGCGCCGCGGGCGCGACCGAGGGCGTCGAGCTCGTCGATGAAGATGATGCACGGCGCCTTCTGATGCGCCTGTTCGAACAGGTCGCGCACCCGGGCGGCGCCGACCCCGACAAACATCTCGACGAATTCCGAGCCGCTTATCGAGAAGAACGGCACATTGGCTTCGCCCGCGACGGCGCGCGCCAACAGCGTCTTGCCGGTGCCCGGCGGACCGACCAGCAGCACCCCCTTCGGCACCCGGCCGCCGAGCCTGCCATAGCGCTCCGGGTCCTTGAGGAAGGCGACAATCTCCTGCAACTCGGCCTTTGCCTCATCGACCCCGGCGACGTCGGCAAAAGTCGTTTTGGTGTCGGTTTCGACAAAGATCTTGGCCTTGCTGCGGCCGACCGACATCAGCCCGCCAAACCCCTGCTGGCTGGCATAGCGCCGAAACATGAAAATCCAGACGCCAGCGAACAGCGCCACTGGGATGATCCACGACAAGATGTCGCCCAGCCAATGGCTCTCGATCTCGCCGGCGAATGTGACATGATATTCTTCAAGCTGCTTGGCGATATCGGGAGCGACGCGGGTGGTAATGAATTTGTCGTAGCCTTGTTTATCCTTATCTTTATATTTACCCTGAATGTAATTGCCGCTGACCGCCACGTCGGCGATCCTGCCCGCCTTGAGGTCGCTCTGGAACTGGCTGTAGGGGATGGTCTGGATCTGGGTGTAGGAGGCAAACACCGCCTGGATCCCCATGATCACGAGCAGCGCGGCGATCCAATACCAGGCGTGGTACTGCGTCTCTTTCTTCAACGGCATTGCATGCCCCGCGCGGTCGAGCCTGAGCGCTGCGCCAGGCGATCGGGCGCCAGCGGCTGATCGCTTAAGTGGGGGAGGCGCCGCCGCCGATCAACAACGATCGCCACCCGGCTCGTCGTAGCCGCGCCGGCTGCTGATGAAGACCAGCGCCATCAGCCCGACGCCGAGCGCCAGCGCCACCAAGACGCCGAGCACCATCGCGATCCAGCCGGCCGCGCTGATCTCGGCGTTGCCGATCGCGGTCCACAGATGCGCGACGACGCCGACGACGCCAGCCACGACCGTCGCGGCGAGCGCGACCGCGAGCCAAGCCGCCCGGCGGCCGCGGCTTGTCACCGTCGGGGGCATGCGTGCTCTGCTTCCACGGCGATAATCTTGAGGCCGAGCTTGGCCATATCAAGGCCGATGTTCAATCCGGCCTGATCCCCTAGCCGCTTCTCACTCTCGCAGCGGACGCGGCGGCCCATTTGGGGCGGTTGCTCTGACCCGCGCCCGCTCATGACCCTACAAATTCGAGAAACGCGGCGAGGAAGGTATCCTTCTGCTCGTCGAACGGGGCATGGCCGGCGTCGGGCAGGATGACGAGCCGGGCGCCGGGGATCAGTGCCCGGTAGGCCTCGCCGAATCTGGGTGGCACGAGGCCGTCCTCGGCGCCCCATAACAAGAGTGTGGGCACGTCGATGCGGTGCAGCCATTTGGGCAGATCGGGGTTGCAGAAGCGCGGCCGATAGGCGAGCCGCGTCACGGTCGCGCGGTTTTTCGCGACGATGTTCATGTCGGCCGAGTTCAGGAAAGCCCGGGCGAGATCGCCGATCCGGCGCGCGGCGCGCTCGGGGTCGGCATAGTAGCGGCGCAGATTCTCCTCGACCGGCATGCGGAAGATGTCGGGGATCGGCTCGCCCGCGGCGGTGATGCCGACCGCACCAACGAGGGTCAGGCTGGCCAGGCGCGCGGTATTGCGCACTGCCATCTCGGCCGCCACCCAGCCGCCGAGCGAGGTGCCGATCAGATGCACCCGGTCGAGCCCGAGCGCCGCCAGCAGGTCGAGGTGGAAATAGGCGAGGTCGGCGACCGCGTCGAGCCAGGGCGGGTCGTCCGATTGGCCAAACCCGGGATGCTCAGGCGCGAAGACGGCGTAGCGGGTCGCCAGCTCTTCGAGAAACGGCATCCAGCCGGTATGCCCGCCGGCGCCGTGCAGAAAGACCAGCGGCGGCGCGTCAGCGGGTTTTGGGCCGCCGCAGAACAGCCGGATCGCCGCGCCGGCGACCGTCACCGTCTCAACGCTGTGCGGCATGATAATCCCGAGGATAATCCCTACCCGTCATGCCCGGTCTTGTGCGGGGCATCCACGCTTCTCGAACGATGCACTATCGAAGACGTGGGTAGCCGGGACAAGCCCGGCCATGACGGACGTGCTAAGCCGGGAGAGCGATTGCTGTGGGCGATTGCCCGATGGCGGCCATCGTGCGAGGCTTTGGCAGAGAGCAACGCAAAGGAAGAGAGCCATGCTCAAGATCTACGGCATTCCGCGCTCGCGCGCCTTTCGCACGCTGTGGATGGCGAAGGAATTGGGGCTCGAATACGAGAACGTGCCGATCGACATGGGCAAGGGCGAAACCCGCTCGCCGGACTATCTCGCGATCAACCCCAACGGCCACATTCCGGCGATCGACGACGACGGCTTCGTCTTGTGGGAATCGATGGCGATCAACCTGTATCTGGCGAAGAAATACGCCCGCGGCAGCCTCTACCCGATCCTGTTCGAGGACGAGGCGCGCACCTGGCAATGGAGCTTCTGGGGCATGACCGAGATCGAGCGCCCGGTCTTGACCGCGATGTTTCACCGCGCGCTGTTGCCCGCCGACCAGCGCGACGCGGCGCTCGCCGACAAGTGCGAACACGAGCTCGGCCGGCCCCTGATGGTGCTCGACAGCGTGGTCGCCGCCTCGCCCTATTTGTTGGGCGAGCATTTCACCGTCGCCGATCTCAACCTCGCCAGCATCCTGTCGTGGGCGCGGCCGGCGCGGATCGACTTTTCGCATGTGCCAAAAATGGCCGACTGGCTGAAGCGCTGCGCCGAGCGGCCGGCGGCACGCGCGGCGCGCGACCTGCAGCGATAAGCCGGGCATGCACGAACGCGGCGCGCTCAACATCCTGCTGGTGGTCCTGGCGGCCGTCCCGGTGGTCGTCACGATCGTCAATTTCGCGCTGGCGCGCGGCAACCATGCGCTGCAGGTCGACGTCGCGCGCCGCCAGCATGCGATCGCCGAGGGTGCCCAACTGGCCCGCGTCAACCAGCTGCTGATCCGCCAGATCGCGCTGGCCGCAATCAGGAAGCAAGACCGCCAACTGCATGCGCTGCTGAGCCGCAACGGGATCACGATCAAGGTCTCCCACACATCGCCCGCCGTGAACGGCCGGGGTGGCTGAGCGAATGGCGGGCCTCGCATGACGACGCGTCAGGCCGGCGGGATTGCCCTCGTGCTGCTCGTGCTCTCGACCTTTCTGAGCGTGGTGTTGCGCGGCGTCGAGCTGGTGGAGGAGCGCCACAGTCTTGCCGAGCTGCGCGATCTGCAAGATAAGCCATTGCGCGAGACGGCCAATGTGCGCCGCCAGTTCGGCGCGCTGGCCGCCGGGGTTGTCAGCCTCGCCGCGGCGGGCGACGGCGACGCCAAAGCCATTGTCGAGGAGATGCGCGGGCACGGCGTCACGCTGTCGGCGGCAAAGCCCGCCGCGTCCCAATGACGATCGCGCGGCATACGCGGCGGCATTTGCTGGCCGTCGCGATGGCCGGGATCGCGACGCCGCTGCCCGCAATCGGAGGTCGCAGAGCCATGGCAGGAACCACGCCCGAGACCGCGGTTTATGTCTCCAACGCCGGCGACCCGAGCGTTTACGTCCTGGCGATGAACCGTGCGAACGGCGATCTCGAGCTGATCGAGAACACGCCGATCCCGGGCGGTGACAAGCCATCGCCGACCAGCTTGCCGATGGCGCTCAGCCCCGATCGACGATTTCTCTATGCCGCGCTGCGCAGCGAGCCGTTCACCGTCGCGAGCTTTGCGATCGATCCGACGACCGGGCGGCTCAAACATCTCGGCAACGCGGCGCTCGCCGCCAGCATGGCCTACCTGGCGGTCGATCGAACCGGCAAATGGCTGCTCGCCGCCTCTTATCCGGCGGCCGAGCTGACCATCAATCCGATCGACGCCGCGCATCGGGTCACGGCTCCGCCAAGCCAGATCCTCGCGACCAAGCCCAAGGCGCATTGCGTCATCGTCGATGCCGCCAACAAATATGCCTACGCGACCAGTCTGGGCGGCGACATCATCATGCAGCTGCGGTTCGACGCGGCGAGCGGCAAATTCGCGCCGAACACGCCCGAGGCGATCGCGACCAAGCCGGGCGCCGGCCCGCGCCACCTCGCCCTGCACCCGAGCGGCCGGTTTCTCTATCTGATCACCGAGACGACAGCGACGATCGGCGCCTATGCGATCGACCGGGCCAACGGCACCCTGAAGCAGTTGCAATTCGTCGACATGCTGGCCCCCGGCTACAAGGGGCCGATCGCCGCCGCCGACCTGCACGTCACGCCCGACGGGCATTTCCTCTATGGCAGCGAACGCCGGACCAGCAGCCTCGCCGGGTTTCGCATCGATCCTGCGAGGGGGACGCTGTCGCGCGTCGGGCATTGGCCGACCGAAACCACGCCGCGCGGCTTCGGCATCGACCCGCGCGGCCGGTTTCTGCTGTCGGCCGGGCTCGATTCGAACCATCTGACGGTCTATTCGATCCGCCCCGACGGTGTCCTCGAACCGGTGAAGCAGCACGCGGTGGGCAAGCAGCCGAACTGGGTCGAATTCGTCGATCTGCGCTGAGGCCCGCTCTATCCCAGCTCTATCCCAGCTCTATCCCTTGGCGACCTGATGGCCGGCGAGGTGTTCGAGGACGCGAACGAGGCCGGAATGGTCCCAGCCCTTGCCGCCCAAGGCGGCGGCCGCGTTGAACAGCTCCTGCGTCGTCGCGGTGTTGGGCAGTGACAGGCTGAGCGCCCGCGCGCCCGACAGCGCCAGGCTCAGATCCTTCTGGTGCAGTTCGATGCGAAAGCCGGGGTCGAAGGTGCGCTTGATCATGCGCTCGCCATGCACTTCGAGGATGCGCGAGGAGGCAAACCCGCCCATCAGCGCCTGCCGCACCTTGGCCGGGTCGGCGCCGGCCTTGGAGGCGAACAGGAGCGCCTCGCCGACCGCCTCGATGGTCAGCGCGACAATGATCTGGTTGGCGACTTTGGTGGTCTGCCCGGCGCCGACATCGCCGACCAGCGTGATGTTCTTGCCCATCAGCTCGAACAGCGGCTTGACCCGCTCGAAGGCGGCCGGCGCGCCGCCGACCATGATCGTGAGGCTGGCCGCCTGGGCGCCGACCTCGCCCCCCGACACCGGCGCGTCGACATACTCGCACCCCTTTTGCGCGATCTCGGCGGCAAAGATCTTGGTCTCGATCGGCGAGATCGAGCTCATGTCGACGACCGTCTTGCCCGGTGCGAGGCCGGCGGCGATGCCATCGGCGCTGAACAGCACGTCTCGCACATCCGGCGTGTCGGGCACCATGATGACGATGATTTCGGCCTGCTCGGCGACCGCTTTGAGCGTGTCGCAGACGCTTGCCGCCTCGCGGATTTCCGGCGGCACCGTGCGCTTGCCGTAGACAAACAGCTGGTGCCCGCCCTTGATCAAATTGTGCGCCATGGGCCGGCCCATGATGCCGAGCCCGACAAATCCGATCTGCATGAATCTTCTCCGCTTGGGGATGGCTGGCGAATAGGAACACAGCGCGTCCCCGCGATCCAGTCGCCGGCGACTCCTGGGGGCCCGCGCCGCGCACAATGCTATATTATGGACCGCGTCTCCTGTGGAGCCTGGCCGATGCCGCGCAATGCCGTCGCTTATGACGAGGATTTCTTCGCCTGGACCGAGCAACAGGCGCGTCTGCTGCGCGCCCGCGAATTCTCGCAGCTCGATATTGCGAACCTTGCGGAGGAAATGGAGGACATGGGGCGGGGCATTCGTCGCGAACTGCGCAACCGACTGGCGGTCCTGACGATGCATCTTCTGAAATGGCGATATCAGCCGGGATACCGCTCGCGCAGTTGGTCGGGGACGATCAAGGAACAGCGACAGCAGATTGCCGAATTGCTTGACGAATCGCCGAGTCTGAAGCCGGTGTTGGCGCGCGATCTGACCAGGATCTATCGGTTGTCAGTCAGCAAAGCGCTTGGCGAGACAGGCCTTCCGGAGGCCGTGTTTCCGGCGGAATGCCCGTTCACCCCCGATCAGATTCTAGCCGAGGAGTTTCTGCCGGAGGAATGACATAGGGCGGCCGGTGCAGCCCCAAGGGCGAGATCGTGAAGATCTCGTAGCCGGTCGCGGTGACCCCGATTGTGTGCTCGAACTGGGCCGACAGCGAGCGGTCCTTGGTCACCGCGGTCCAGCCGTCGCTCAGCACCTTCACCTCGAAGCGCCCGGCGTTGATCATCGGCTCGATCGTGAAAAACATGCCTTCCTGCATCACCGGCCCGTCTTCGGGGCGGCCGTAATGCAGGATCGAGGGCGCGTCGTGGAACACCCGCCCGACGCCGTGGCCGCAGAAATCGCGCACCACCGAATAGCGGTGGCTCTCGGCATGGCGCTGGATCGCGTCGCCGATGGCGCCGATATGCACCCCCGGCCGCACCACCGCGATGCCGCGCATCATCGCCTCGTAGGTGACATCGACGAGCTTTCTCGCCTTGATCGCGATGCGCTCGCCGACCAGGAACATGCGGCTCGAATCGCCGTGCCAGCCGTCGAGGATCGGGGTGACGTCGATATTGAGAATGTCGCCGTCCATCAGGCGGCGGTCGCCCGGAATGCCGTGGCAGACGACATGGTTGACCGAGGTGCAGATCGATTTCGGAAAGCCGCGGTAGTTGAGCGGCGCCGAGGTTCCGCCGTGATCGGCGACGAACTCGTGGCACAACCGGTCGAGTTCGCCGGTCGTCACGTCGGGGCGGACATGGGGCGTGATGAAATCGAGCGTCGCTGCGGCCAGCCGGCCGGCCCGCCGCATGCCCTCGAAATCCTCGGGGCGGTGGATCTTGATCTGCCCGCTGCGCGGCGCGCTGCGCTCCGCGGCGAGGCCCGCGATCACGTCCTGCTGCATGACCGAATGCTCTTTCTCCGACTGCCGATGCGACCGCGCCGCCGTGCCATCAGGTGATAATCCGATCGCCGGAGTCGGGCAATGCCCGCCGCGTCGCACCGATCAAGGTAGGAAGGCTGCACCCTGGTGACAATCCTGCGCGGTTGTGCCGGCCGGCGCCTTTGCCTAAAGAGAAGAGGGACCGCGAACCGCGAGGATGAGGCGATGACTGAAGCCGGCCCGGCACCCAAGACGGTAACCGCCTGCGTCTTGATCATCGGCAACGAGATCCTGTCTGGCCGCATCCAGGACGCCAACCTGGCGTTTCTCGCGCAGGGGCTGAACGAGGCCGGCATCCGCCTGCGCGAGGCGCGGATCATCGCCGATGATCCGGAGGCGATCGTCAGCACCGTCAACGAGGCGCGGCAGAAGTTCGATTATGTCTTCACCACCGGCGGCATCGGCCCGACCCACGACGACATCACCGCCGCCGCCGTCGCCGCGGCGTTCGGGGTTGCGCTGACCCTTCATCCCGAGGCCAAGCGTCTGCTCGAGAGCCACTATCCGCCGGGCGGCCTCAACGAAGCGCGGCTGCGCATGGCGCGGATGCCCGACGGGGCGAGCCTGTTGCCCAACCCGATCTCGCGCGCGCCAGGGTTCCGCGTCGGCAACGTGTTCGTGCTCGCGGGCGTACCGCAGGTCATGCAGGCGACGTTCAACGAGTTGAAGCACCGGCTGAAGGGCGGCGCGAAAATGCTGAGCCGCAGCGTCAGCTGCACCCTCGGCGAGGGCACGATCGCCAAGGGTCTGGGCGCGCTGCAGGAGCGGTACGGCGACCTCGAAATCGGCTCCTACCCGTATTTCCGGCGCAGCGATTTCGGGGTCACGCTGGTCGTCCGCGGCACCGAGCGGGCGCGCATCGCCGCCGCGGTCGAGGAACTGAAGGAAATGCTGCGCGCGCTTGGCGGCGACCCGCAGGAGGGCCAGGCCGAAGACTGATCGCCCAGGATTGACCGCCGGGGATTGACAGCCGGGGATTGACCGCCGGGGATTGACCGCCGCTTCAGAGGGCCATCAGCCGGTCGCGCAATGCCGCATCCGCGCGCAGTTCGGCGGCCGGTCCGCTGTGGCGGATCGTGCCCTTTTCGAGGACGTAGACGCGGTCGGCCAGCGCCAGCGAAAAATCGACGCCCTGTTCGGCGAGCAGGATCGTCAGCCCCTGCGCCTTCAGCAGGCGGATATTGGCAAGCAAGGCCTCGACGACGAGCGGCGCCAACCCCTCCGACGGCTCGTCGAGCAGCAACAGTTCGGGGTTGCCCATCAGGGTGCGCGCAATCGTCAACATCTGCTGTTCGCCGCCCGAGAGAAAGCCGCCCGGCCGGTTGCGCAGCTCGCGCAGCACCGGAAACAGCCGGTAGACCGCGGCGAGGTCCCACTGCCCGCTGCGCCGCGCCGCACGCGCCGCGATGTCAAGGTTCTCCCACACCGTCAGCTCGGCGAAGATCCGCCGGTCCTCGGGAACAAAGCCGATGCCGGCGCGCGCGACGCGATGCGGCGCCCAGCCGGCGATATCGTTATCCTTCCAGATGACCCGGCCGCTGGTCGGTCGCAAGAGGCCCATCACCGAGCGCATCGTCGTCGTCTTGCCGACGCCGTTGCGGCCCAACAGGCAGACGCATTCCCCGGCGGCGACATCGAGCGAGATGCCGAACAGCACCCGGCTGAGACCATAGGCGCTGTGGAGGTCGCGGATCGCCAGCAGCCCGGTCATGGCGCCTCGACACCGTGACTGAGCCCATGGCCCAGATAAATGCGCCGCACCTCGGGGTTGTTGCGCACCTCGTCGGGCCGGCCGTCGGCGATCAGCCGGCCCTGGTGCAGCACCGCGATCTTCTGCGCGATGCCGAAGACGACCTCCATGTCGTGTTCGGTGAACAGGAGGGTCAACGAACGCTCCGCGGCGATCCGCTCGAGCAGGCGGATCGTCTCGTGCGTCTCGCTCGCCGACATGCCGGCGGTCGGCTCGTCGAGCAGCAGCATCGCGGGGTCGCTGGCCAATGCCAGACCCAGTTCGAGCTGCTTCTGGTTGCCGTAGCTGAGCGTGCCGCCTTGCGTGTCGGCCTCGTCGCGCAATCCCAGCGAGCCGAGCAGCGCGGCGACCTCGTCGCGGAAGAACGTCTCGGAGCGCGACCAGAAATTGCCGCCGCGGCCGCGATGCACGATGAACGCCGCCTGCAGGTTCTCGAAAACCGTCAGGCGCGGAAAGATGTTGGTGCGCTGGAACGAGCGGCCGAGCCCCATGCCGCAGATCTTGTGCGGCGGCACGCCGGTGATGTCGCGGCCATCGAGCAGCACCTGGCCGCTGTCGGGTTGCAGATGCCCGGTGATCAGGTTGAACAGCGTCGATTTGCCGGCGCCGTTCGGCCCGATTACCGCGGCAATCTGCTCGGTCTCGACGCGCAAATTGACGTCGCTGACCGCGACGAAGCCGGCGAATGACTTGGTAAGGCCGGAGATCTCAAGCATTGAACCGCCTTTTGAGGCGGGTCAGGAGGCCGTCAAGCGCGCCCATGATGCCGCCCGGAAAGGCGAACAGCAGCACGATCAGCAGGCTGCCCAGAACAAACGGCCAATATTGCGTATAGTCGGTGATCTCCTGGTTGAGCAGGGTCAGCACGGCCGCACCGATCGCCGGGCCCCAGAAATGGTTCATGCCGCCGAGGATCGTCATGATCATCACATCGGCCGATTTCGACCAGAACACGTAATCGGCGAAGACGCCGCGGTTGAAGATGCCGAACAGTGCCCCGGCAAACCCGGCAAACCCGCCGGCGACCGTGAAGGCGGCGAGTTCATAGGCGCGGACATTGACGCCGACAAAGGCGGCGCGTTCCGGGTTCTCGCGGATCGCGGTCAGGGTGCGGCCAAACGGCGAACCGGTCAGGCGGCGCAGCACCGCGACGCACAGCAGCACCAGGACCAGCGTTACCAGATAGAACTGTTCGCCGATCCGCAGATCGGACAGGCCGGGGATCGCCGACATCCAGTCGAGGTTGGGGAACGGCACATCGGGCAGCCCGGTATCGCCGCCCGTCACCGAGTTCCACTTGAAACACACCGCCCAGACGATCTGCGAGAAGGCCAGGGTCAGCATCGCGAAATAGATCTGGCTCAGCCGGACGCAGAAAAAGCCGAACACGACGGCAAAGCCGGCCGCCGCCAGCCCGGCCGCCGGAAAGGCCACGAGGAACGACACCCCGTAGGTCTTCATCAGGATGCCACAGACATAGGCGCCGACGCCGAAATAGGCGACATGGCCGAACGAGACGAGGCCGGTGGTGCCGAGCAGCAGATTGAGGCTCAGCGCGAACAGCCCATAGATCGCGATCTGCGTCGCCAGAAACGTGTCGTAGCGCGAGCCGAGCCACGGCACCCAGAGCGCAATCAAAAAGACGATCAGCGTCCACGGGATCTGCCGGCGCGAAACGCGGGCGCCGAGGCCAACCACCGGGGCCACCCGTTCGCTCATCGCTCGCTCACCGGAGCGGCCGGCCGAACAGACCCCACGGACGGACGATCAGGATCACCGCCATCAGGGCGAACACCGAAAACAGCGAAAACCCCGGGAAGATCAGGATGCCGAAGGACAGCACCTGGCCATAGATCACCGAACCCCAGAACGTGCCCCAGAACGAGCCGAGCCCGCCGATCACGACGACGATGAAGGCCTGCACGATGATCTCGACATCCATGCCCGGCACGATCCCCTGGATCGGGGTGACGAGAGCGCCGGCGAGCCCGGCCAGAAACGTACTCAGCGCGAACATGCCCGTATAGAGCCAGCCGACATTGGCGCCGAGCGCATCGAGCATCTCGCGGTCGAGCGCCGCGGCGCGCACCATCCGCCCGAGCGAGGTGCGGGTCAGCATCAGCCACACCGAGAGCGCGATCAGCGGTCCCAATGCCATGATGAACAGATTGTAGACCGGCAGCGTGGCGCCGAAGATCTCGACCGCACCCGCCAGCACGGGCGGGCCCGACACCGACAGCTGCTGGGTTCCCCACAGGTACTTGGCGGCATCGCCGAGGATCAGCACCAGCGCATAGGTCAGGAGCAGCTGATAGAGCTCTTCGCGGCCGTAGAGATGCCGCAGCAGCACGCGCTCGACGACCGCTCCCAATAGCGCGATGCCAAGCGCGGCTGCGAGCACCGCCGGCCAGAATGCGGCATGCACCGGATGCAGCCATTGCACGACCTGCCAGGCGAGATAGGCGCCCAGCATGTAGAACGAGCCATGCGCAAAGTTGAGGACCCGCAGCACCCCGAAGATCAGCGACAGACCGGCCGCGATCAGAAACAGAAACATCGCCGTCGTCAGGCCGGCCATGAACTGGCTGAAGATGAAGGCGGGAGCCACGGCCGGTCAGGTTCCTAGCGAAAAAGGGGGCGGCTCGACGCGCGGTCGATCACCGCTGCGCCGATGGCGGCGCGATGCCGGCCGTGTGCCGGCATCGCATGACGCATCGTCGTCCGTTGCGGGGCGTCAGTTGGTCGGCATGCCCGGGTTGATCAGGGTCGGGTTCTTCATCACGGCAAACGGATAGGCCTTCTCCTTGACCATCTGGCCCCAGAACTCGCCCATCTCGGTCTCATGCGACTTGGCGTGGATCGTCCGCGGACCGACCGGGGTATCGAAGGTGAGGCCCATCAACGCCTGGGAAACCTTGTCGGAACCGGTGCTGCCGGCCTTCTTGATCGCGTCGGCCAGGGCGACGATCGCGCCGTAGCCCTGGATCGCCCAGCCCGATCCGTATTTTGAATTCAACGCGACTTCCAGGCGCTTGATGAAAACCTTGTGCGCGGCCGGTGCGCCGGGAAACGTCAGTACCGGGTCGTAGGTGTCGGACCAGATGCCATAGGGATAATCGGCGCCCAGCGCCTGCGCCTCGTCGACTGTGCCGACCTCGGCGCCGTCGATCAGGCGGTTGTCGATCGCCTTGAAATAGCCGAGCGGCGCCGCCTGCTTGGCGAAGGTGACGAAGTCGCCGCCGAACTCGTCGACATAGACGGCCTGCGGCTTCTTGCTCATCTGGGCGGTGATGAAGGCGGTGAAGTCGGATTCGCCGAGCTTCGGCCATTGCTGATCGACGATCTCGATGTCGGGCCGCAGCTGCTTGAGGTGCGCCACAAACGCGGCGACCGCGTCATGGCCGTAGGCATAATCCGGGGCCATCGTGGCGACGCGCTTGACGTTCTTCCATTTCGCCATCAGCAGCGCGCCGGAATGCCCCTCGATCTCGGTATTGGACGAGATGCGGAAGATATAGGGGTGGAGATATTGCGGCTCGGTCAGCTTGGCGGTCTTCGCCACCGGGGCGATGAAGACGATCTTGTTTTCCTTGGCGATGGTCGAGACGGCCGGCGCCTCGGCCGAGGTCAGGGTACCGGCAAGAAAATCGACGCCGTTCTTGATGATCAGCTCGCGTGCGAGGCGCACCGCCTCGTCGGGGCTTGCCTTGCTGTCGCGTGGCAACAGTTCGAGCTTGCGGCCGAGCACGCCGCCCTTGGCGTTGATATCGGCGATGGCAAGCTCGGCGCCCTTGGTGACCGGGACGCCGTAAACCGAGGTCGGGCCGGATAGCGGCATCGGCCAGCCGATCTTGATTGTGTCGGCGGCATTGCCGGCGAGCGGCCACAACACGGCCGCGGCCAAAACCAGCGCCAGAGAATGGCGGTAGCGCATGCGTCTCCTCCCAAGCGTTTATTCGGACTTCCGATTCACCGTGTTTATCGGTTGCGCCGCGACGGCCGTCAAGCGAACGGGCGGGGATCGTCGATGAATCGGGCTCGTGCGCCCGATTGCCGCGGCCGCCACTGCGCCATAGCATGGCGCGCAGCGGGGCAGCCCCGCCTGATGCGGCACAGGAGACGACAATGGTTGACATCCGCCCGCTCGCCGAACGCGATCTCCCGGAGGCGCAGCGCATCGTGCGGGTGGCGTTCGGAACCTTTCTCGGCGCTCCCGATCCCGAGAAATTCTGGACCGATTTCGACTATGTCTACGGCCGCCACGGGGCGGAGCATGTCGCCTCTTTCGCGGCGGAGCAGGACGGTGCGCTGGCCGGCTGCAACTTCGCGACGCGGTGGGGCAGCGTCGGATTTTTCGGACCGGTATCGGTCCGCCCCGAGTTGTGGAACCGCGGCATCGCCCAGCCACTGGTCAAGGCCGTCTCCGATGCCTTTGAAGAGTGGGGCGTCAGCCATGCCGGGCTGTGCACCTTTCCGCACAGCACCAAGCACGTCTGGCTCTATCAGAAATTCGGCTTCTATCCGCGCTATCTGACGCCGATCATGGCGGCGCCGGCCGGTCCGGCGAGCGTGCCGCCCGCCGTTTCGCGCTATTCCGCGCTGTCGGCCGGCGAGCGGCAGGCAGTCGGCGAGGCCAGCCGGGCGCTGACCGAGGAACTCTATGCGGGGCTCGATTTGCGCGGCGAAATCCGCACCGTTGTCGCGCGCAATCTGGGCGATGTGCTGCTGCTGTGGGAGGGCGCGAGTCGTCTCGCCGGCTTCGCCGTTTGCCACTGGGGACCGGCAAGCGAGGCCGGCGCCGGCTGCCTTTTTGTCAAGTTCGGCGCGGTGCGGACGGGCCAGGGCGCCGACGCGCGCTTCGCCGCCCTGCTCGACGGGTGCGGCGATCTCGCGGTTGCGGTCGGCATGACGCAGGTGCTGGCGGGGGTCAATACGGCGCGCGAGGAGGCCTACCGGCAGATGCTGGCGCGCGGCTTTCGCAGCCAGGTGCAAGTCGTCACAATGCACCGGCCGAACGAGCCGGGCTACAGTCGCCCGGGGATTTTCGTGCTCGACGATTGGCGATAAGGAAGCAGCATGAAAGCAGTGGTCTGCGAGGCATTTGGCGGCCCCGAGGTGCTGGCGTGGCGCGAGCTGCCCGACCCGCCGCCGCCAGGCCCGGGCGAAGTACAGGTGCGCATCCGGGCGCGCGGCGTGCAGTATGTCGACGTGCTGATGCTCGCCGGCAAATACCAGTTCCGCCCGGAGCCGCCCTTTGTGCCCGGCAACGAGGGGGCCGGCGAAGTTGTCGCGGTCGGCGAGGGGGTCACTCAGTTCCAGCTCGGCGACCCTGTCATGAGTCGTCACCGGCTCGGCGCTTTCGCCCAACTCGGCAATGCGCGTGCCGAGAACTGCAACCCGGTGCCGGCCGGCATGGGTATCGAGGCGGCGGCGGTGTTCAGCGGCGCCTACCACACCGCCTACCACGCGCTGCTGCAGCGCGGCCGCCTGAAGGCGGGCGATTGGGTGCTGATCAACGGGGCCGCCGGCGGCATCGGCATTGCGGCGATCCAGGTCGCCAAACTGTTCGGCGCCACCGTCATCGCCACCGCCAGCACCGAAGAGAAGCGCGCCGCGTGCCTTGAGGAGGGCGCCGATTACGCGATCGACTACCGCGACGGGCTGCGTGACAAGGTCAAGGAATTGACCGGAACCCATGACGGCGTCGACATCGTCTACGACCCGATCGGCGCCAATGTCTTCGACGAGTCGCTGCGCTGCCTCGCCTGGGGCGGCCGCATCCTGGTGCTCGGGTTTCTGGGCGGCGGACCGTCGACGCCGCGCACCAACTACCTGTTGATCAAAGGTCTCGAGGTCATCGGCGTGCGGCTCGGCGGGGTCACCGAGCACCACCCGGAAATCGGCCGCGCCAACATGCGGGCACTGGTCGAACTGGCCGGGCAAGGCAAGCTCAAGCCCCGCATCTCGCACCGCTTTCCGCTGGAGCGGGCCGCCGACGCGGTGCAGGCCGTGATCGACCGCAAGGTCATCGGCAAGGCGGTGCTGGTCGGCTAGCGGAGAGGATGCGCTGAGCCAGGACGGCCGGGCCTCGTGGATTCGGTCAATCGATCGCCCTGCCGTGGACCCAATCTCCGCGGCAACCGTTTGAAATAACACACAGCAACGGAGGGCCTTCATGGCTGACCAATCCAATGCCGACATCGCGGCGTTGCAGAGCGACATCAAGCAGCTCCGCACCGACCTCGCCAAGATCGCCGGGACGATGCGCGAGATTGCCAGCAAGAGCGTCGCGAGCGCCGAAGAAAGCGTGTCGGCTTCGGCCGACAAGGTGTGGAGCGAAGCCAGGCGGCACGCCCAGAGCGTCGGCCACGAAATCGAGGAAAGGCCGATCGCCTCGGCGCTTACCGCCTTCGCTACCGGCATCGTTCTCGGCCTTTTCCTGAGCGGGCGGCGCGGCTAGGCCCGCCGTCGACGGCGAGGCGGGAAACTTGCAACGCTTCCTGTCACGCGCGGCGATCTCGCTGGCGGCAGCGATCGCTGCCATCATCTTGGTGGCCGCTGCGGTCGGCTTTCTCGGCGTCGCACTTTATCTGCTGCTCGTCCCGGTCATGCCGGCGCCGTTCGCCGCCCTCGCGGTCGGCCTGGCGGGGTTCGCCATAGCGGGATTGATCGTTCTGGTCATTCGCATGACCTGGCGAGGCCGGCCGGCAGGCGGGAGGGTCGGTTCGGCGGCTCCCAGCCGCGCCGGCGACATCAACGACGTCGCGGCAACACTCGGCGAGCTGGCGGCGCGAGAGATGGCCTCCCGCGCGCAAGCTCATCCCTATACCGCCGTTGCGGTTGCGCTGGCCGCCGGGCTGGCGGTCGGCATCAGCCCCGAATTGCGCGATTTCCTCAAGGGCGCGCTGAAGAAATAGCGCCCGTCGGCGTCGGGCCGCGCGGCGCCCTCAGTCGTAGGTGACGCCGATCGTCTCGGCGACCAGCACCGGGCGCGAGCTGCCTTCCAGTTCCATCGTGCTTTCGTTGGTGACCCGGGTGCCGCCGTCCTTGACCGGCTCGACCGCCTTGATCGTCAGCCGCAGCCGCACCCGCGAGCCGGCCGGCACCATGCCGGTAAAGCGCACCCGGTTGGCGCCGTAATTGATGCCGCGCGAGCGGTTCTTGACCCGGTATAACGTCGAGGCGAGGCGCGGCACCAGGGACAGGGTCAGCCAGCCATGCGCGATCGTCTTGCCGCCCGGCATTTCCTTTTTCGCGCGCTCGACATCGACGTGGATCCATTGGTGGTCGCCGGTCGCGTCGGCGAATTTGTCGATCTGCTCCTGCGTCACGGTGTGCCAGTCGCTGACCCCGACCTCCTTGCCCTCATAGGCCTTGAGATCGGACGCGCGTTCGACTTCCAGCATGGACAAACTCCTCTTGCAAAATTCGTCATGCCCGGCCTTGTCCCGGGCATCCACGTGCGGCTTCCGTGGATGGCCGGGACAAGCCCGGCCATGACGGTTTGGGGTGGCGGGAACCTGTACTACGGCCGCATGCCAAAGCGGCGCTCGCCTGGCTCGCGCAGTTTCTCGGCGAGGTTGGCGAACTCGACGGCGAGGCGGCGGGTGTCGCGCGGGTCGATGATCTCCTCGATCCAGAAGGGTTCGGCGGTGCGGAACGGCGAGCGCAGCTTTTCCAGCCGCGCCTCGATCTCGGCGATCTTGGCCTTGGGGTCGGGAGCGGCGTCGATCTCGGCGCGATAGGCGGCCTCGATGCCGCCCTCCAGCGGCAATGAGCCCCAGCGCGCCGACAGCCAGGCATAGCGGATCGAAAAGCGCCCCGACGGCTGATTGACCGCGCCGGCGACGCCGAACACGTTGCGCACGAGAAACGTGCACCACGGCACGCTCGACTGGTTGACCGCGGCCATCGCCCGCACGCCCTTCCTGATCGTCGCGGTCTTCTCCGCCTCCAGCCCGATATGAAAGCCCGGGCAGTCGCACAGATAGAGGATCGGCAGGTGAAAGGTGTCAGCGAGATCGACAAAGCGGATGATCTTGTCGCAGGCATCGGCGGTCCACGCGCCGGCATAAAAGAACGGGTCCGACGCCATCACCGCGACCGGCAGCCCGTCAAGCCGCGCAAGGCCGGTAATGATCGGCCGGCCGAACATCCGCCCCATCTCGAAGAACGAGCCGCGGTCGACCACCGCCTCGACGATCGGACGCATCTTATAGACCTTGCGGCGGTCGCGCGGGATCACCGCAAAGAGGAATTCCTCGCGCCGCTGCGGATCGTCGTTCTGGGCCCCGCGCGGCATGACCTCGTAGACCGATGACGGCAGGTACGACAGAAAGCGGCGGGTGCAGGCAAAGGCGTCTTCCTCGCTGTCGGCGGCATGATCGACCGCGCCGCAGCGGGTCTGGATTTCCCAGCCGCCCAGCGCGAAGCGGTCGAGCTGCTGTTGCCCGAGCGCGTTGACGACCGGCGGCCCGGCGACAAACAGCGCCGAGGTTTCCTTGGTCATCACCGAATAATGGCTCGCCGCCATGCGCGCCGCCCCGAGCCCGGCGACCGAGCCGAGGCCCAGCGCCACCACCGGCACCAGGCCCATATTCGTCGTCGTGTAATAGTATGGTAGGTTGGAGCCGACCCGCCCGGGCAGGTTGGCGCGGCCGCTCGTCTCGATCGTCTTGACCGAGCCGCCGCCGCCCGACCCTTCGATGATGCGGATGATCGGCAGCCTGAGATCATGCGCCATCTGCTCGGCCATCAAGGGCTTTTCGCGGATCGTTGCGTCGGCCGAGCCGCCGCGCACCGTGAAATCGTCGCCGACCACGACGACCGGCCGCCCGTCGATCATGGCGCGGCCCATCACACAATTCGACGGCACCAGCGCCTTCAGCTCGTTCTTCTCGTCGTATTCGGCCTTGCCGGCGATCGCGCCCACTTCGTGAAAGCTGGTGTTGTCGACCAGGCCGTCGATGCGCTCGCGGATCGTCAGCTTGCCGGCATCGTGCTGGCGCTTGATCTTGTCGGCGCCGCCCAGCTCGCGCGCGAGGCGCTCGCGCTCGCGCAGCTCATCCAGTTCCGCCTGCCAGACCATCCCCGTCTCCGACCTCGCCCTTGTCCGACCATACTATCTGCGGCGGGCGCGATCGTGGAAGCCGGCTCAGCGGTCGCGCATCTTGGGGTCGAGCACGTCGCGCAGCGAGTCGCCGAACAGGTTGATGCCGAACACCGTCAGCATGATCGCCAGGCCCGGGAAGATCGCGATCCACGGCGCCGTTGTCGCGTATTCCTCGGCGCCGCCCTGCAGCATCAGCCCCCAGGCCGGCACCGGCTCCTGCACCCCGAGCCCGAGATAGCTGAGCGCCGCCTCGGCCAGGATTGCCTGGCCGACCGCGGCGGTGATGATAATGAGGAACGGCGCCATGACGTTGGGCACCATGTGCCGCAGGATGATCCGCATGTGGCCGAAGCCGAGGGCGCGCGCGGCGTCGACATAGGGCACCTCGCGGATCGCCAGCGCGGAGGACCGCACCACCCGGGCGCAGCGCGGAATGAGCGGGATCGTGATCGCGATAATGACGTTTTCGACGCCCGTGCCAAAGATCGAGACGACGGCCAGCGCCATGATGATCAGCGGAAACGAGATCACGATGTCCAAGAGGCGCTGCAGCCACAGATCGAAATGGCCGCCGAAATAGGCGCTCGACACCCCGAGCACGAGCCCGCTCATGCCGCCGACCCCGGCCGAGGTCAGTCCGACGATAAAGGCGGTGCGCGCGCCGAACAGGATGCGGGACAACAGGTCGCGCCCGAGCTGGTCGGTGCCGAGCCAATGCGCCCAGCTCGGCGCCTCGGTCATCGCGGCGAAATCGTTCGAGGTGGGATTGTAGGGCGCGATCCAGTTGGCGAAGATGCCGGCGAGGCCGAAAATCAGCACCAGCACGATGCCGATTGCGCCGACCGGCTGGCGGCGCAGGAAGTTGAGCGAAACGGCGACGACGCCGCGTCGCGCGATGCCGCGATCATCGCGGAGGGTCGGGATGCCGGTCGGAGTGCCGGTCGGGACTGGGGCGGCGACGGTCATGATTCAGCCCTATCAAAATCGTCAGCTGAGGCGGATGCGCGGGTCGAGCCAGGCGTAGAGCAAATCGACGATCAGGTTGCACAGCACCGCGATCGTCACGACCAGCAGGACGAGCCCCTGGGTCAACGTGTAATCCTGGTTCTGCACCGCCAGCACCATCAGCCGGCCGATCCCGTTCAGGTTGAACACCTGCTCGGTGACAACGAGGCCGCCGATCAGGAAGGCGAACTCGATGCCGACCACGGTCACGACCGGCAGCAGCGCGTTTTTCAGCGCATGCCGGTTGATGATGATGCGGTTGACCAGCCCCTTGGCGCGCGCCGTGCGGATGTAATCCTCGCGCAGCACTTCGAGCATCGCCGAGCGCGTCATGCGCATCGACACCGCGGCATAGCGATAGCCGATCGTCAGGGCCGGCAGGAACACGATCGACAGGTTGCGGATCGGATCCTGCCACAGCGGCACATAGTCGATCGGCGGCATCCACGGGTGGCCGGAAATTGCCTGGGTGATGTCGAGCACCAGCAGGATCGACATGATGCCGAGCCAGAAGGACGGCGTGGCGAGCCCGGCGATCGAGAAGGTGCGGACAACGAGGTCGATCCAGGTGTTCTGCTTTAGTGCCGAGATCGTGCCAAGGGGGATCGCCAGGGTGACGGCCAGGATCGTCGCCGTCAGCGCGACTTCGAGCGAGATCGGAAAGCGGGTCGCGATCTCGTGGATGACCGGCTGGCCCGACCACATCGAGATGCCCAGGTCGAAATGCGCCAGACCCCAGATGAACGACGCGTATTGCACGATCCATGGCCGGTCGATGCCGATTTCGGCATGGCAGGCGGCGAGCGCCGCCGCGGTGAAGCTGGTGCCGCCGGAGCCGAGCCGTACCAGGCAGATGTCGCCCGGCACCAGGCGCATCAGGACGAACACCAGCGTCGCGGCCCCGAGCAGGGTGGGGAACACCAGCAGCACGCGGTTGATGATGTATCGGTACATTTGCCTTCCTGTTCGCGTCCGGTCTGTTCGCGCCCGGTCTCTTCGCGTCCGGTCTGTTGGCGTCCGGCGGCGGCCGAGCGTGCCGCCGCCGGCGCCATCATCTTATTTGTCGAGCCAGATATTTGCCAGATCCTGATTGACGTAGTGGCTCGGGCTGATCTTCCACCCCTTGACGTAGGAGCGATAGGGGATGATCCGATACCACCACAGCAGCATCAGCTTGTGCGCCTCGGTGTCCATGACGCGCTTGGAAAACTGGAACATCAGCTGCTTCTGCTTGGCGAGATCGGTTTCGTGCAGCGCCTTTTCGTAAATTTCCTGTTCCTTCGGGTCCTCGTAGTTGCCGTAATTCTGCTTGCTGACCGAACTTGACAGGTAGGGCTGGACATCGATCAGCGGGTTGACGACGCTGTGGCAATTGGCCTGCAGGACGACGGCGAAATTGCCGCTGCGCTCGGCGGCGAACCAGGGGCCCGTCGGCTCGACCTGCTGGGTGACATGCAGCCCGATCTTGCTCCACTGATCGACCAGCCAGATCCCGACATATTTGTAGGGCTGATCGACGGCCCGGTTGAGCAGCGTAAAGCTGAGCCCTTCCGCCCCGGCTTCCTTCAACAGGCGCCGCGCCTCCTCGCGCGACTTGTTGATGTCGGGCCAGAAGCCGGCGACCTCCTGCAGTTCCTGCTTGCTCGGCGCCAGCGGCGAGGCGGGGAAGATGATGCTGCCGACGGTGCGCACATCGGCGATTTTCGACAGCGCCGCGGCGCCGCCCCAGCGGTTGATCGCGAGGGTCAGCGCGCGCCGCACGCGCACGTCGTCGAACGGCTTTTTTGCATGGTTGATCGTGGCGACGCTGCCGCAGTTCCAGTCGCTCTCCTGGACCGCGATCTGGCCGTCGAGATCCTGTTTCAGCTCGTCGCGCGCCGAGGGCGGCAGGCCGCGAAACTCGATCGCGGCGCGGTCGCTGCGGATCGCGGCAACCCGGGTCGCCTGCTTCGGGGCAAAGATGCCGACGATGGCGTCAAGATACGGCAACCCCTTGTGGTAATAATTCGGGTCGCGCACTCCCTTGATCGACTGCCCGACCTCATAGCTGACGAACTTGAACGGGCCCGACCCCATGATGTTGTGTTCGTACCAGTGCGGGTCCTTGTCGAGGATCGCCTTGCTGTAGATCCAGGCAAAGGGATCGGCCAGCGCCGGCAGGAACGCGCTGGTCGCGAATTTCAGATGGAAAACGACGGTGGTCGGGTCGGGCGATTCGATCTTGTCGACCATCTCGAAGTTGCTGGCGCGCGGGCTCAGCATCCCGGGCGGCGGGAAGACGATGTCGCGCCAGCTTTGGAGGACATCGGCGGCGGTCAGCGGCGTGCCGTTGTGGAACTTGACGCCCTGGCGGATCTTGAAGGTGTAGGTCTTGCCGCCGTCGGTCGGCGTCGGCATCGCGGTGCACAGATCGCAGACGAAATCGGTGGTCGAGGCCGGGTTGTCCGGGTTGATCCGGATCAGAACGCTGTAATAGGGTGCCGCGGTGTGGATCGTGGCGTAGCTCGTCTCGCGGTGCCCGTCGAGGCTCGCCGGGGCGTCCGCCGGGATCACGTAGGTCAGCGTGCCGCCGTGTTTCGGCGTCTCGGCGGCGCCTGCCGGCAGCGCCGCGGCGAATAGCGCGATCGCCGCCGCGAGCGATAGTCGGTGTGCATAGGCCACTCTTTTCTCCCGTGATGCGCGCCGTGCCGGCGCTTTGCAGATTATCGTTGGCCACTCGCCGCCAGCGAGCTTCCGGCCCGTCATGGCCGTGGGGCGCGGCGCTGCTACTGCACCTCGCTGCAGGCGACCCAGTGGCGAGGCCGCAATTCGCGTAATTCCGGGCGGGTGCGCCGGCATTCTGCAACGGCGAGGGTGCAGCGCGGATGAAAGACGCAGCCGGGCGGCGGGTTGATCGGGCTGGGCACCTCGCCCTGCACGGGCTGAAACACGCGGGTCGCCTCGACCGTCGGGTCCGGCACCGGCACCGCCGCCAAGAGGGCGCGGGTGTAGGGATGCAGCGGGTTGTCGAACAGCTCGTCGCACTGGGCCAGCTCGACGACGCGGCCGAGATACATGACCGCGACCCGCTGGCACAGATGCCGCACGACCGAGAGATCATGCGCGATGAACAGGTAGGTCAGGTTGAACTTGTCGCGCAGATCCTCGAGCAGGTTGATGATCTGCGCCTGGATCGACACGTCGAGGGCCGACACCGCCTCGTCGCAGACGATGAATTCCGGGTTGAGCGCCAGGGCACGCGCGATGCCGACGCGCTGGCGCTGGCCGCCCGACATCTCGTGCGGATAGCGGTCGGCGAAATTGGGGTTGAGGCCGCACAGCGACAACAGTTCATGCACCCGCGCCGCGCGCCGGTTCGGGTCGGGCTCGACGCCGTGCACCCGCATCGGCTCGGCGATGATCGAGCCGACCTTCTGGCGCGGGTTGAGCGAGCTGTAGGGGTCCTGGAAGATGACCTGGATGCGGCGGCGCAACGCCACCAGCGCCCGGCGGTCGAGCCGGGCGATGTCGACCCCGTCGTAGAGGATCTCGCCGGCGGTCGGCTTTTCCAGCCGCAGGATGCAGCGGCCCATCGTCGTCTTGCCGCAGCCGCTCTCGCCGACGAGGCCCAACGTCTCGCCGCGACGGATCGTGAAATCGACGCCGTCGACCGCCTTGACGTCGCCGATGTGGCGCCGGGCGACCATGCCCTCGGTCACCGGAAAATGCATCTTGAGGCCGCGCACCTGCAGCAGCGGTGCAGCCTCGCTCGTGATCGCGGTCATGCCGCTTCGCCCGCGAGGGCGCCGAGTTCGTTGCTGCGATAGCAGGCGGCGAACTGGCCGGCGGCGCCGGCGGGCAGCAGCGCCGGCTTTGCCTCGGCACAGCGGGCGACCGCAAAGCGGCAGCGCGGCCGGAAGGCGCAACCCCCATCGAGCCGGGTCAGGTCGGGCGGCTGCCCCTCGATCGGATCGAGCCGGGCCTGGCGCGGCCGGTCGAGCCGCGGCACCGAGCGCAACAGCGCGATCGTGTAGGGGTGGCGCGGCGTGTGATACAGCGCTGCGGCGCTGCCGCTTTCGACAATGCGGCCGGCATACATGACGTTGACCCGGTTGGCATAACGGGCGACGACCCCGAGATTGTGCGTGATGATGATCAGCGCGACGCCGAGCCGCCGGGTCAATTGCTGCATCAGTTCGAGGATCTGTGCCTGGATCGTCACGTCGAGCGCGGTCGTCGGCTCGTCGGCGATGATCAGCTTGGGGCCGCAGGCCAGCGCGATCGCGATCATGATGCGCTGGCGCATGCCGCCCGACAGCTGATGCGGGTATTGCTTCAAGCGGCGCTCGGCGTCGGCAATGCCGACAAGGCCCAATAGCTCGACCGCGCGGCGCTGCGCCGCCGCGACATCGCCGCCGCGGTGCTGCTCGATCGTCTCGGTGATCTGGCGGCCGATCGTCAAGACCGGGTTCAGCGAGGTCATCGGCTCCTGGAACACCATGCCGATGTCGCCGCCGCGCACCTGGCGCATCTCCTCAGGCGACAGCGTCATCAAATCGCGGCCGTCGAACAGGACCTGCCCCTGCGTGATGCGGCCCGGCGGGTCGGGGATGAGGCGCAGCAGCGAGAGCGCGCCGACCGATTTGCCCGAGCCGCTCTCCCCGACAATCGCCACAGTCTCGCCGGGCTCGACGGTGTAGGAGACCCCGTCGACCGCCCGCACCATTCCGGCGCCGGTACGAAACTCGGTATGCAGGTCCTTCACCTCGAGTAGCGGCGGCAAGCGGCGCTTCCTCCCAAATTTTAGCGTCGCGCCGTTGGTAGCGGGGGCGAGGGGCGCGTGTCAATGTCGGCGCCGCAGGGCAATCCGCCCGCCGCGCGCGTTAACTCTTAAAGATCGGATTTATAGGGACTGGATGCAACAAGCCGAAGCCCGGCGCCTCGTGGCCACCGCCGCCTTCTGCCGCTATGTGCTGCGCCGCTTCAATCGCGACGGCTGCTTTGCCGCCTCGGGTGCGCTCAGCTACACGACGCTGGTCTCGCTGGTGCCGCTGGGCGTGATCGCGTTCAGCATCCTTGCGGCGTTCCCCAATTTCGCGGGCGTGCGGCAGGACCTGCTGGGGCTTGCTTTCCGCAGTTTCGTGCCGGCGATCAGCCAGCAGGCCGCCTGGTGGTTCCAGTATTTTGCCGGCTCGGCGACCCAGGCCACGGCGATCGGCATCATCGGCACTGCCGCCTCCGGCATCCTGCTGCTGGTCACGGTGGAGGACCACCTCAACGCGCTGTGGCGGGTGACGACGCCGCGGCGGTGGACGCAGCGCGTGCTCGCCTATTGGACGCTGATGACGCTGGGACCGCTATTGGTCGGGATGAGCCTGACCGTGTCGACCTATCTCGACGCGGCGGCCCGCCGCGCCGGCCTCAACCCCGAGGCGATCGCCCAGTTTGGCGGCTTCTGGCCGCAGGTTCTGGCCCGGATCGTGCCCGTCGTCCTGGAACTGATCGCCTGCACGCTGCTCTATTGCCTGATCCCCAATTGCCCGGTGCGCTGGCGCGACGGGGTGCTCGGCGCGGCGGTTGCCGCGGTCGCGATAGAGATCCTCAAGATCGGCTTTGCGATCTATATCGGCGCGATGTCGTCCTATCAGACGATCTATGGCGCGCTTGCCACCATCCCCATCTTCCTGTTGTGGATGTACGTGACGTGGAACGCCGTGCTGCTCGGCGCGGTGGTCGCGGCAAACCTGCCGATCTGGCGCCTCGACGAGCGGCTGACGCAGCTGACCGGCGGCAGCCTGCGGCTCGGTTTCGGCCTCGCCTTGCTGGCCGCGCTGGCGCGGGCGCAGCGGCACGGCATGACGCCGCACAGCGCAGCCTTGGCGGGCGAACTCGGGATCGCCACGTCGGTCGTCGAGGAACATCTGCAAACCCTGGCGCGCGCCGGTTTTGCCGCGCCGACGCAGGATGGCGGCTGGGTGCTCGCCTGGGACCCGCAGAGCGCCACGCTGCACGACCTCTACGGGGCGCTCGGCCTGCCGCTTGCCGACCGCTGGACGGCGCGGCCGCTGGCGCCGTGGCAGGAGCAGGTGGCGCCGGCCATGGAGCTGATCATCAAGGCCGAGGCCGCCGCGATGCGGGTGAGCGTGGCGGCGCTGCTGGCCGAGATCGGCGCCCCGGGCCCCGCGCCATCGATCGCGGTTGCCGACGGCGGCGGGTCGGAGTAGGGGAAGCGATGGCAAGGCGCGGGCCGCAATGCAGACGCTGAACGCATGATTGACGAGATTGCCGAGGACGAACCGTTCGTGCCGTTCGCGCGGTGGTTCGATCTGGCCACGAAAAGCGAGCCGCTCGCCGAGACGATGACGCTGGCGACGGCGACAAGCGACGGCAGGCCATCGCTGCGCGCCGTGCTGCTCAAGGGCGCCGATCGCAGCGGCTTTGTGTTTTATACCAATCTCGACAGCCGCAAGGCCGCCGAGCTGGACGCCAACCCGCAGGCGGCGCTGTGCTTTCACTGGAAGTCGCTGGGCCGGCAGGTGCGCATCGAGGGCCAGGTCGCGGCCGTCGCCGATGACGCGGCCGATGCCTATTTCGCGAGCCGCCCGCGCGACAGCCAGCTCGGCGCCTGGGCCTCCGAGCAATCGCGGCCGCTGGCGAGCCGCGCGGTGCTGGAAGCGCGTGTCGCGGCCTACCGCCGGCAATATGCCGAACACCCCGTCGTGCCGCGGCCGGCCAACTGGTCGGGCTTCCGGGTCGCGCCGCTGCGCGTCGAATTCTGGCAGGAGCAGCCGAACCGGCTGCATGATCGGGTGCTGTTCACCCGCGATGGCGACAGATGGCTGAAAGAGCGCCTGTTCCCGTGAGCGAGGAAAGGGTCCACGGCGCCCCGGCGCAGCGGCTGCGGGTGCGTGCGACGCTTGCCTCGCTGGCGATTGCGCTGTTGCTGATCGCCCTCAAATTCATCGCCTGGATCGGCACTGGGTCGGTGGCGCTGTTGTCGAGCCTGGTTGATTCGCTGGTCGACGCCGGCGCCTCGCTGGTCAATTTCCTGGCCATCCGCCATGCCGCCACGCCGGCCGACCGCGAGCACCGGTTCGGCCACGGCAAGGCCGAGCCGCTGGCGGCGCTCGGGCAATCGGCGTTTCTGGTCGGCAGCGCGATGCTGCTGATGGCCGAGGCGATCCGCCGGCTGGTGTCGCCGGCGCCGGTCTCCAACCCGCCCGCCGGCATCGCGGTGATGGTATTCTCGATCGTCGTGACGCTCGGCCTCGTCGCTTATCAGCGCCATGTCGTACGCCGCACCGGCTCGCTGGCGGTCGGCGCCGACGAACTGCACTACCGCGGCGACATCATCCTCAATCTCAGCGTCATCGCGACGCTGGTGATCGGCCATCTGTTCACAGTGCCGCTGCTCGACCCGCTGTTCGGCGGCGCAGTCGGGCTGTGGATCATCTACGGCGCGGTCAAGATCGCGCGCCTCTCATTGACCCAGCTGATGGACCGCGAACTGCCCGACGCCGAGCGGGCGCGCGTGCGCGCCATCGCCGAGAGCCACCCCGAGGTCTGCGCGGTCCACGATATCCGCACCCGGGTCGCGGGCCCGACCGCCTTCATCCAGCTCCATATCGAGATGGACGGCGCGATGAAC
>DATLRS010000135.1:0-10514 GCA_035534535.1 Allostellaceae bacterium
GATCTGCGGCGGCCGCGGTTGGGCCTCGCGCGTTGCCGTAATGGAGTTGGCGATAGCGCTGGTCTGAGCCGCCATCTCGGCGCGCATCGCGCGGAATTCGTCGGATAGACGTGCCGGGATAGCGGCAACCGCTCTCTCGACGCGATCGACGCGACCTTCAAGTCGATTGAGTTGAAAGCCGAGAAACCCGAAGCCACCGATCATCACCACCGCGAGGACGCCGACGACCCAGCGCGTGCTGTCAATCGAACCCTTCAATCCTTCAAGGCGCGCGTCGACCGATGCGCGCCAACTGAGCCATGTACCCGACGGAGGAGGCGATCCATCCCCACCGTCAGTGCTCGCGGTCCTTCCGCCTCTGCCGGCCTCGATGCGATCCAGCTGCTGGCGCAGCAATTCGACGTCAATGTTGGCCATCGCTCTCGGCCATTAGATCCGCAAGCTTCTTAATCTGTTCAATTGCACGACCGCTAGCCTCTTGTGCCGCATCCACATGAGTTCTGAATGACTGATTTTGTTCGTTAGTCAGCTCGATCAGCGCGCCCTGAACTTCCAATACAGCCGCGTGAAGCGACAGAAGTGCCTTTGCGATCGCTATTGTCTCTGTCCTTTGGGTCATTGAGGGATACAGCCCATGGGGTTCGATTTACTGTGGTTCACCCCAAATCGCGCACGTCGGCGAGGTGGCCGGTGACGGCGGCGGCGGCGGCCATCGCCGGGCCGACGAGATGGGTCTTGGCGCCGGGACCCTGGCGGCCCTCGAAATTGCGGTTCGAGGTCGAGGCGATGCGCTCGCCATGCTCGGCCCGGTCGTTGTTCATCGACATGCAGTTGGAGCAGCCCGGTTCGCGCCATTCGAAGCCGGCTTCGAGGAAGATGCGGTCGAGTCCCTCTTCCTCGGCCTGGTGCTTGACGAGCCCGGAGCCCGGCACGACCATCGCGCGCACGCCGTCGGCCACCTTGCGCCCCTTGGCGATCGCCGCGGCGGCGCGCAGATCCTCGATCCGGCTGTTGGTGCACGAGCCGATAAAGACGCGCTGCACCGCGATCTCGACGAGCGGCGTCCTTGGCAGCAATTGCATGTATTGCAACGAGCGCTCGATCGCGGCGCGCTTGACCGGATCGTCGATTTCGGCCGGATCGGGCACACGGCCGGTGATCGGCGCGACCTGCTCGGGGTTGGTGCCCCAGGTGACGTGCGGCGCGATGTCGGCGGCGGCGAGCGCGACCTGCTTGTCGTAATGCGCGCCGGGGTCGGAGGGCAGCGTCTTCCAATAGGCCAGCGCCTGTTCCCAGGCGGCACCTTTCGGCGCGTAGGGCCGGCCCTTGACATAGGCGAAGGTCGTTTCGTCCGGCGCGACGAGGCCGGCGCGCGCGCCGCCTTCGATCGTCATGTTGCACACCGTCATGCGGCCTTCCATCGACATCGCGCGAAACGTCGAGCCGGCATATTCGATGACGTGGCCGGTGCCGCCGGCGGTGCCGATCTTGCCGATGATCGCCAGGATCACGTCCTTCGGGCTGACCCCGGCGCCCAAGGTGCCGTTGACTTCGACCAGCATGTTCTTGGCCGGGCGCTGGATCAGGGTCTGGGTGGCCAGCACATGCTCGACCTCGCTCGTGCCGATGCCGAAGGCGAGCGCGCCCAAGGCGCCATGCGTCGCGGTATGGCTGTCGCCGCAGACGATCGTCATGCCGGGCTGCGACAGGCCCTGTTCCGGGCCGATGATATGGACGATGCCCTGGTTGATGCTGTTGATCGGGAAATAGGGCACGCCGAACTCGCGGACATTGCGCTCGAGCGTATCGACCTGCAGTTTGGACTCGGGCTCGTCGATGCCGGCGGCGCGGTTGCTGGTCGGGATGTTGTGGTCGCTGACCGCCATCGTGGCGTCCGGCCGGCGCACCTTGCGGCCGGCGAGCTTCAAGCCCTCGAAGGCCTGCGGCGTCGTCACCTCATGGATCAGGTGGAGGTCGATATAGATCAGGTAGGTGCCTTCGCCCTGCGGGGCGACGACGTGGCTTTGCCAGATTTTGTCGAACAGGGTCTGCGGCGCGGGCATGGTCTCTGCTCCAGTGGTGCGGTGTCTGGTGGGTTGCGCGGCGCTCACCCCACCCTATGGAACAACGATACCGCGCCGTCCTCGTAGGATGGGTTGAGCAACGCGAAACCCATCTAGGCGTCGGTCTCGGCCGGAGCGGCCGCGCGTTCGCGGCGGTTGTCCTCGCGGCCGCGTTCGGCGATGCGCGCCGATTTGCCCCGCCGGCCGCGCAGGTAATACAGCTTGGCGCGGCGCACGTCGCCGCGGCGCACCACCTCGATCGCGGTGATGCGCGGCGAGTGCAGCGGAAAGACGCGTTCCACGCCTTCGCCGTAGGAAATCTTGCGCAGCGTGAAATTCGAGTTGATCCCGGCATTCTTGCGGGCGATGCAGACGCCCTCGAAGGCCTGGATGCGCTCGCGCTCGCCTTCGACGACGCGCAGGCTGACCTTGACCGTGTCGCCCGGCTGAAACGGCGGCACCGGCCGGTCGCCGGTCAGCTTGGCGACCTGTTCGGCTTCGAACTGTTGCAGTAGGTTCATCTTTCCACCTCTTGCCTCGCCGCCGCCCGTGCGGCGGTGCGGCGCCGCCACAAATCGGGCCGGCGCTCCCGCGTCAATTGTTCCGCCGCCGCCCGGCGCCACTCGCGGATCCGGCGGTGGTCGCCCGACACCAGCACCTCCGGCACCGCCCTTCCCTGCCATGATTGCGGACGGGTGTAGTGCGGGTATTCGAGCAGCCCCTCGGCGAAACTCTCCTCCGCCAGGGCGTCGGCGCTACCGAGCACGCCCGGCAGCAGCCGCACGCAGGCGTCGATCAACGCGATCGCCGCCGGTTCGCCGCCCGACAGCACGAAATCGCCGAGGCTCACCTCGGCGATTTCGCGGGCCTCGATGACCCGCTCGTCGATGCCCTCGAACCGGCCGCAGATCAATCTCGCGCCGGCTCCCGCGGCGAGGTTCAGCACGCCTTCCTGGTCGAGCTTGCGGCCGCGCGGCGACAATAGGATCAGGGGCCCGGTGCCGCCGGCGCCATCGATCGCTGCGTCAAGCACATCGGGCCGCATCACCATCCCCGGCCCGCCGCCAAACGGCGCATCGTCCACCGAGCGGTGTTTATCGCGCGCGAAATCGCGGATGTCCACCGTTTCGAGTTGCCAGATGCCGGCCGCCAGCGCCTTGCCGGCCAGCGAATAGGCCAGCGGGCCCGGCAGCATCTCCGGGAAGATCGTCAGCACGGTCGCGCGCCAGCTCATGCGGTCTCTCCCGCCCCTTGTGCTCCCTCTCCCCCGGCGGGGGAGAGGGTTGGGGTGAGGGGGAGGCGGCGGCCACGGCCACGGAGTTTGCCCCCCTCACCCTTCCCTCGCCCCCCAGGTGGGGGGAGAGGGTTTTTGTTGGACGGGTCGAGCAGCCCGGGCGGCGGGTCGAGCACCAGCCTGCCGGCATCGAGATCGACGACGGGAACAATCGCCCGGGTGAAGGGGATCATGACCGGCGGCCCCTGCGGCCGCTCGATTTCGAGCGTGTCGCCGGCGCCAAAATCGTGGACAGAGCGGACCCGCCCAACCGGGCTGCCGTCGGCCAGCGTCACGCCGAGGCCGATCAGATCGGCGTGGTAATATTCGTCGTCGGCGGTCGGCGGCAAGGCTGCGCGCCGCAGATAGAGCCGCAACCCGCGCAACGCCTCGGCACGATCGCGGTCGTCGATGCCGGCGAGCGTGGCGATCTGCACGCCGGCCGCGTTGCCGACCAGCCGCAATGTAAAGCGGCGCTCGCCGCGCTCGTCTTCGAGCGGGCCATAGCGCGCGACGTCGGCCGGCTCGGCGGTGAAGCTCTTGACCCGCACCGCGCCGCGCACGCCATGCGCGCCGGTGATGACCCCGACGCACACGCGCCTGTCATCCGCGCTCATCGCCTGAGCCGCGACCGGCGCGACCGGCTCAACCGCGGGCCGCCGCCGCGGCCTCTTCGGCTTCCTTGGCGCGCGCCTGCGCCTTGGCCTTGGGCGCCGATTTGAGCGGCGTCGTGCGCTGCGCCGGCTTCTCGACCAGGCCGGCGTCGCCGAAAAAGCGCGCCACCCGCTCGGTCGGCTGCGCGCCAACCCCGAGCCAGTGGCGGATGCGCTCCTCCTTCAATGTCACGCGGTCGGCGTGGCCGCGCTCCAGCATCGGGTTGTAGGTGCCGAGCTTTTCGATAAAGCGCCCGTCGCGCGGGCTGCGCGCGTCGGCGACGACAATCGAATAGAACGGCCGCTTCTTGGCGCCGCCGCGCGCCAGCCGGATTTTCACGGACATGAGTTGCCTTTCAAAGGAGCCGTCATTTCGGGTTCGCCGCCGCGCGGCGCCCCGGAATGACAAAAAGAACGGCTGGAAAAATCATTGATCTAATGCCGGAAGCCTTGCGGCAGGAGGGCCGACAGGCCGTGCCGCGACAGGCCCTTCGCGCCGAGTTTCTTCATCTTCTTCATCATGCCGGCCATGTCCTGGTACTGCTTCAGGAGGCGGTTGACGTCGGGCACCGAGGTGCCGGAGCCGGTCGCGATGCGGCGCCGGCGCGAGCCGTTGAGCAGCTTCGGGTTCTTGCGCTCGGCCCGGGTCATCGAGCCGATGATCGCTTCCTGGCGCTTGATGATGCCCTCGTCGATGTTGGCGCCGGCCATCTGCTTCTTGATCTTGGCGACCCCGGGCAGCATGCCGAGCATGCCGCCCATGCCGCCCATGCGGCGGATCTGGCGCAATTGGCCGGCCAGATCGTCGAGATCGAAATTGCCCTTCTGCAATTTGGCGGCGAGCTTTTCCGCTTCGTCCTCGTCGGCGCTTTCGGCGGCCTTCTCGACCAGGCTGACGACGTCGCCCATGCCGAGAATGCGGCCGGCGATGCGCTCGGGGTGGAAGGGTTCGAGCGCGTCGACTTTCTCGCCGGTGCCGATCATGACGATCGGTTTGCCGGTGATCGCGCGCATCGACAAGGCGGCGCCGCCGCGCGCGTCGCCATCGACCCGGGTCAGGATGATGCCGGTGACGCCGGCGCGCTCGCCGAACGCCTTGGCGACGTTGACCGCGTCCTGCCCGGTCATCGCGTCGGCGACGAGCAGGGTCTGGTGCGGGTTGGCCGCCTCGCGCACCGCCGCGACTTCGAGCATCAGCTCTTCGTTGACGTGCAGCCGGCCGGCAGTGTCGAGCAGCACCACGTCGTAGCCCTCGGAGCGGCCGACCTGCAGGGCGCGCCGGGTGATCGCGACCGGGCGCTCGCCGGCGACGATCGGCAGCGTCGCGACGCCGATCTGGCGGCCGAGCTGGGCCAATTGCTCCTGCGCCGCCGGGCGCTGCACGTCGAGCCCGGCCAGCAATACCTTCTTGCGCTCGCGGTTCTTGAGGCGCAGCGCGATCTTGGCCGCGGTCGTCGTCTTGCCCGAGCCCTGCAACCCGACCAGCATGACCATGACCGGCGAGACAGCGTTGAGGTCCAGCCCCCCATCTCCGCTGGCGCCGCGTCGCGGCTCGCTGCCGCCGAGCATCTCGACGAGGTGGTCGTGGACGATCTTGACGACCATCTGGCCCGGCGTCACCGAGCGCACCACGTCCTGGCCGACCGCCTTCTCGCGCACCGCGTTGATGAAGTCGCGCACCACCGGCAAGGCAACATCGGCTTCCAGCAGCGCGACGCGGATCTCGCGCAAGGCGGCGGCGACGTCGTCCTCGGACAGCGCGCCGTGGCGGCGCAGCCGGTCGAACACGTCGTTGAGGCGGTCGCTCAGGCTGTCGAACATGCCTTATCCCCAATGCCCCAATGGCCATGAGGCCGGCGCGCGAAACTCGCGGACCGGCCGTCTCCCCGATATGGGGAGGCCCTGCGCACGCTGCTATGGCGATGCGCCGCGACGCTACAAGCGGCGGCGCCGGCTGTCAATTCGCCGCCGCGGCGCGTTGCATCTTGGCCTGGAAGTGCGGGATGACCGCGTCGCCGAACAGGCGGATCGTGTGCATGACCTCTTCGTGCCGTGCCGGCCCGATCGCGCACAAGAGGATCATTTCCTCGATGCCGAGCGCCTCGTACATCTCGATGAACCGGATGCATTCGGCCGGCGTGCCGACGCAGAACGAATTGCCCGCTTCGCGCACCTGCTGCGGTGTCGGCTCGCCGGGATGCGGCCCGGCGGCGAGGCGCTGATCGCGCGCGTAATAGCCCTGATAGTCTGGCGGCACGGTGGCGGGATCATAGTCGCGCCACACCAGGCGAGCGCGCTCGCGCTGCTGCTCGATGTACCAGCCGACCAGCTCGGTGCCGCGGCTCGCCACCACCTGCGGGTCCTCGTGACAAAAGCCGGCCGTCATCAGCGCGGCGCGCCGGCCGGGCGCGGCGGCGTTGCCGGTCGGCAGCGCGGCCCGATAGAGCGCCATCAGCTGTTCGACGCGGGCCGGGCCGCCTTCGCCGCCGAACAAGCCGCCCATCCCGAGGCTGCCGGTCAGGCGCGCCGTCTCGTCGCTGCCGCAGGCCGACCATAGCGGCGGATGCGGCTTTTGCACCGGTTTCGGCAGGACCTCGCGGCGCGGGATCTGGAAATATTCGCCCTGGTAGGAGACTTCCGGCTGCGTCCAGATGCGCGGCAGGACATCGGCAAATTCCTGCCACATGCCGCGGGTATCCCTGAGGTCGCTGCCGTAGGGTGTCAACTGGTAGGGATAGCCGGTGCGGCCGAGCCCGACATCGACCCGCCCGCGGCTCAAAATGTCGAGCGTCGCCATGCGCTGCGCGATATGCAGCGGGTGGTGGATCGGCGCCAGCACGACGCCGATCCCGAGGCGGATCGTGCTGGTGCGCTGGCTGACCGCCGCCAACGTCAGATCGGGCGCGCTGTTGTGCGACCATACCGGGCGGAAATGGTGCTCGGAAAACCACACGCTCTCAAAGCCCCGCTGCTCGGCATAGGGGATCTGCTCCAGGGCCTCGTATATGCGTTCGGCTTCGCTCGACGCCGTCCACGGCTTGGGGACCTGGATCTGGTAGAACAGGCCGATTCTCATTGTTGTGCTCCGATCGCCGTGCCCGCCATCTTGATGCCTTGCGTAGGGTGGGTTGAGCGCCGCGAAACCCACCGACATCGCGGACATCTCGATGGGTTTCGCTGCGCTCAACCCATCCTACGCGCTTCATAGATCCGCTCGGCTTCGCTCGACGCGGTCCACGGTTTGGGCACCTGGATCTGGTAGAACAGGCCGATTCTCATGTGCCTCTCCCGCCCGGCTCAACGCCACAGCCGCTTGGTTGCGAGCGCGGCGCCCTGGGCCAGGGCTTCGAGCTTGGCCCAGGCGATCTGCGGGTGGATGCGGCCGCCGAGGCCGCAATCGGTCGAGGCGATGACGCGCTCGCGGCCGACGATCTTGGCAAAGCGTCCGATCCGGTCGGCGACCAGTTCGGGGTGCTCGACAACGTTGGTGGCATGGCTGACGACGCCCGGCAGGAGGATCTTGTCGTCCGGCAGCTTCACGTCCTGCCAGACCCGCCATTCGTGCTCGTGGCGCACGTTGCCGGCCTCGAACGAATAGGCGCCGGCATTGACCTTGAGCATGACCTCGACGATGTCCTTCATCGGGATGTCGGTGGTGTGCGGGCCGTGCCAGCTGCCCCAGCACAGGTGAAAGCGGATGCGGTCCGGCGGCAGGCCGCGGATCGCATGGTTCAGCGCCTCGATCCAGATCGTCGCGAGCTTCTGGTATTCGGCGACCGACGGTTCGGGGTTGACCTGGTCCCAGCCCTCGGCGATGCACGGATCATCGAGCTGCAGGATGATCCCGGCATCGACGATTGCCTTATATTCCTCGCGCATCGCATCGGCGCAGGCGTAGAGGAATTCCTCGTCGCTCTTGTAATAGGTGTTGTCGATGCGGGCGCAGCTGGCCGGCGCAACCGCGGTCATGAACCCTTCGGCGACCCCGGCAGCGGCGAGCGCCGCCTTGAAATTGGCGATATCGGTCTTGATCATCTCGGCGCCGGCATAGCCGAGCGGGCCGGTGCAGACCGGGCTCGGCGGGCGCGCGCCGGAGCCGGTCGTGATCCCCGATTCCGGATCGTTGTAGGCGGCCGAAAAATTCGCGCGGTCGCGCCGGTCGCCAAAGCTCGTCAGCACGATGTGGCCGGGGCTGGAGCGGTGCGGCGCCATGTCGTAAAGCGAATGCTGGCCGGGTTCGATGCCGGACAGGCGCTGCCACGAATAGCGCCACCACGAGCCGTAATTGACGCGCTGCGCCATCGCCTTGCCGAATTCGCCGTCGCCCGGCACGGCGATGCCGAGCTCCTTCTGGTGGCGCACCACGTCGCTGACGGCCGTGCTCAGCGTCTGCTGGAAGGCGCGCTCGTCGAGCGTGGCGCCGGTTTCGCGCGCCTGGTTGGCGGCGATCAGCGCGTCCGGCCGCGGCAGGCTGCCGACATGACTGGTCAGGATGTGGTCGCTGCTGTGGCGCATGGCTGCCTCCCCGTCTGAGCTTTCTGATCGATCATAGGATCGCTGCGGCATGCTCGTCCATTTCGCCGATAGGCTACCGGTGGTACAAGCGCGGCGAGGAGCAGGATCATGTCGGACACCGTGAGCGTCGCCGAGATCTCCGATACCGACGATCCGGCAACCCGGCCGCGTGTTGCGCTGCTGCCCGGCTTCCATCGCCGCGCCGAGGGCGGCCACCCGTGGATCTATTCGAACGAGCTGGCGATGGACGCGGCGAAGGCGCTGGCGCCCGGCACGCTGGTCACGGTGTGCCGCGACGACGGGCGCCCGTTCGGCGTCGCAATGTTCAACCCGCACACGCTGATCGCCGCTCGTCTCTTCGACCGCGACGCCGGACGGGCGATCGGGCGGCGGTTTTTCCTGCGCCGCTTCGAGCGCGCCCTCAAATTGCGCGAGCTTCTGTACGAGCGGCCGTGGTACCGCCTTGTCCACGCCGAGGCGGACGGGCTGCCCGGCCTCATTGTCGAGCGGTTCGGCGCGGTGCTGGTCGTCCAGGCCAACACCGCCGGCATGGACCGCTTCCTGCCGGTCATCCTCGACGCGTTGCAGGCGCTGCTGGCGCCGGCGGCGATCGTCTTGCGCAACGACAGCCCGGCCCGCACGCTCGAAGGATTGCCCTTGGAAAGCCGGGTCGCGCTGGGCGCGATCGCCGGCCCCGTGCCGGTCGAGGAAGACGGCGCGTCGTTCCTGGCCGATGTCCTGACCGGGCAGAAGACGGGGTGGTTTTTCGACCAGCGCGACAATCGCGCCTTCCTCGCCCGCCTCGCGTCGCAGGCGCGGGTGCTCGACCTTTATTGCTACGCCGGCGGGTTCGCCGTCGCCGCGGCGCAGCGCGGCGCCGCCGCGGTGCTGGGGATCGACCGCTCCGAACCGGCCATCGCGCTGGCGGCCGAATCCGCCCGGCGCAACGGGGTCGCCGAGCGCGTTGTCTTTCGCCGCGGCGATGTCTTTGCCGAGGCGGCGGCGCTGGCCGCCCAGGGCGAGCGCTTTGACCTCGTCATCGCCGACCCGCCGGCCTTTGCGCGATCGAAGCGCGAGGTGCCGGCGGCATTGCGGGGCTATCGCAAGCTGGCGCGGATCGCGGCCCAGCTGACGGCGCCCGGCGGCTTGCTGTTTCTCGCCTCGTGTTCGCACAATGTCGCGGTCGCGGAGTTTGCCGAGGCGGTGCGGCACGGCCTTGTCGATGCCGGGCGCGGGGGGCGCATCCTGCGCAGCTCGGGGGCCAGCCCGGACCATCCGGTGCACCCGGCCTTGCCGGAGAGCGCCTATCTGAAGGCGCTGACCCTGGCGCTCGATTGACGCGCTATCCGAAGCGCGCCAGCAGGCGAACGAGGCAGCGGGTGCGCGGGCCGAACAGCGTCGGCGTGTAGAAGCTCCCGGCGGCGCGCTTGCCGGCCTCGCCGCGGGTCGGGTAGGGCACGACGAGGTTGGCCATCGCGCCGATTTTCAGCTTCTGCGACATCGCCAGCGCCCAGGGCAGGATCAAATCGCCAGCCGCCGCGCCGAGGATCGTCGCGCCGAGGATACGCCCGCGCCGCGTGGCGATGATCTTCACCTCGCCCGCCGTGTCGCGCTCGGTGTGGGCGCGGTCGTTGTCGGCGAACGACCAGCGCAACACCCGCACTTCTTGTGCCCTGGCACGCGCCGCCGCCTCGCTCAGCCCGACCTGCGCCAGTTCGGGATCGGTGTAGGTGACCCACGGCAGCGCGCGGTAATCGACCCGCGCCGGCAACCGGAACAGCGCGTTACGGATGACGATCCCGGCGTGATAGAGCGCGATATGGGTGAATTGCGGCCCGCCGGCCGCGTCGCCGATCGCATAGGCGCGGCGGTTGGTCGTGCGCAGCCGCGCATCGACGACGATCCCGCCCGGATTGGCCGCGATCCCGGCGGCGGCCAGGTCGAGCGCGGCGAGATCCGGCCGACGCCCGGCGGCGACCAGCAGATGCGAGCCCTCGATGCGCTCGCCGC
>DATLRS010000136.1:0-9562 GCA_035534535.1 Allostellaceae bacterium
ACGGCCGAGGAAGTCTATTTCCACTGCGGCAAGGCGTTGATCCGCTCCGATCTGTGGAACCCGCAAAAACACGTCGCGCAAGCGGAATTCCCCTCGCTCGGCCGCATCATCACCGAGCAGCTCGGCGAAGGCTCGGTCGAGGCCGCCGAGCGCTTCACCGAGGAGAGCTACCGCACCCGGCTCTACTGAGGCTCGCAGACTATGTGCAGGAATTGTCATTCCGGGGCGCCGCGCCGCGGCGAACCCGGAATGTCAGCGTTCTTGGCGTAAGGACGTGGTGGCGCCGCAGACCGCCGATATCGTTGTCATCGGCGCCGGCATGGCCGGCGCTTCGGCGGCCGCACATCTCGCGGCAAATGCCCGGGTCATTCTGCTCGAAGGCGAAGACCGGCCCGGTTATCACAGCACCGGCCGCTCGGCGGCGTTGTTCAGCGAGACCTACGGCAACCTGCCGGTGCGGCTGCTGACCCGCGCCGGCCGCCGCTTCTACGAGGACCGCGCCGGCGGGCTCGCCGAATACCCGATCCTGACGCCGCGCGGTGTGCTGGTCTTCGCAATGCCCGGGCAGGAAACGCTGCTCGATGCCGCCTGGGCTGAGCTTGCGCCACTCGATCCGACAATCCGCCGCCTCGACGCCGACGCCGCGCGCGGCCTCGTGCCGGTCTTGCGGCCGGACATGATCGTCGCGGCGATCCATGAGCCGGGCGCGATGGATATCGATGTGGCCGGGCTGCACGCGGCCTATCTGCGCCGGTTTCGCCAGCGCGGCGGGCATCTCGTAACCGCCGCCCCGGTCGTTCGCCTCTTCTATTCCTCCGGCATATGGAACACCGCGACCCCGGCCGGCGAGTTCGCGGCGCCGGTGGTCGTCAATGCGGCCGGCGCCTGGGCGGATCACGTCGCGGCATTGGCCGGACTGCCGCCGGCCGGTATTACCCCGAAGCGCCGCACCGCGCTGATCGTCGCGGCGCCCTCCGATATCGATATCGGCCGCTGGCCGCTGACGATTGATGCCGCAGAAACCGGCTATTTCAAGCCGGAGGCCGGCAAGCTCCTGGTGTCGCCGGCCGACGAAACGCCGGTCGCGCCGTGCGACGTTCAGCCGGAGGAACTCGACGTCGCGCTCGCGATCGAGCGGCTGATGCGGCGCACGACGGTCGCGGTGCGGCATGTCGAGCGCAAATGGGCCGGGCTGCGCAGCTTTGCTGCCGACAAGGTCCCGGTCGTCGGTTTCGACCCGCTCGCCGCCGGGTTTTTCTGGCTGGCCGGCCAGGGCGGCTATGGCATCCAGGCTGCCGAAGGGCTGGCGCGCAGCGCCGCCGCGCTGATCGCCGAGGGCCGGTTGCCCGGCGACATCGCCGAGTCGGGGCTCGACGCGGCGATGCTGAGCCCGGCCCGCTGCCGCACCGGCTGACCCCGCGATCAGGCCTTGCCCTCGCGCCTGTGCTCCTCGTCCGCCGCTTGATCGAGGATCCGCCGCGCGTCGCGGGAGGCAGCCTGCGCCGCCGCGGTATCGCCGCGCTGGCGTTCGAGCCGGCTGAGCTCGATCTCGCAGTAGGCGAAACGCGGCGTGTCGCGACCGCCGCCACGCCGCAGGATGTCGATGGCGGCGCGAAACGCTAGGCGGGCCTCGCCGCGGCGCTGCAGCGCCTCGTAGGCTTGCCCGAGATCGTAGAGATCGTCGGCGAGGAACGGATGAGTCGGGCCGAGGCGCTGCTGATCGATCGCCGCGGCCTCCTCAAGCTGCGGCAGCGCCTCCCGGGCGCGGCCCCACCGCAGATAGAGGTTGCCGAGCTGCGACAGGCTGCGCGCCGTCGCGACCGCATCGGCGTCGTGCTGTTTGCGGTCCTGCGCCAGCGCCTCCCTCAGGATCGGCTCGGCCGCGGCGAAATGCTCGGCCGCCGTCAGCACCGCGCCGAGCACGCGCCACGGCTCGGCGCCAGGGTGAACCGGCTGGCGCCCGGCCAGCGCGACGGCTTTGCGCGCCCAGGTCTCGGCGTGTGCCGTGCGGCCGCGGGCGAGGGCGATGCGGGCGCGACCGGCAGCGATCGATGCCATTTCCGGCGCGCCGGCCACCTGCCCGGCGATGATGAGCAGCGGCTCGGCATCGAGATAGCGGCGGCGATCGATGTCGAGCCGGGCCAGCGCCGTCATCGCAGCGGCAGCGCGCGGCGAATCGCAGCCGAACGCGGCGATCGCGATCGCCAGCGCGCGCCGCCGCAGCACCGCCGCAGCATCAAGCGCGCCGTCGCGCCAGTCAGCCTGGGCGAGGCGCTCGATCAGCGGCAGCAGCGCGGGGCTGGTCTTGCCGTGCTGCGCCTCCGCGGCCGCCAGCGCCTGCGTCAGGCGGCCGGCTGCCTGACCATACGACGCCGGCGCGCCCGCGACGACGGCGGCGCAGAGGCCGATCAGCCCGGCCGCCCGCCACCATCCGGCGGCGCCACGCGCCGTTGGCGACCGCATCATCGGGGTGACAGCGATAGCGGCGGCATTGCCGTCCTCGGGTCAAGACTTGACGTTCGGCGATTTGCACCCGAGGGTCGCCCTGCGGACGCCAACCGGGGGAGACGCCATGAACCAGGCCGAGCAGGTGGTCAAGGCCGAGTTGTTCCGCGCGATGCATAGCGGGCCGCCCCTGTTGCTGCTGCCCAACGCGTGGGACGGGATCAGCGCCCGGCTGATCGTCGAGGCGGGCTTCCCGGCGATTGCGACGACCAGCGGCGGGCTTGCCTGGGCGCTCGGCTATCCTGATGGCGAAAAGGTGCCGTGGAGCGAGGTCGTGGCCGCCACCGCGCGCATCGCCCGGGTGGTGGCGACGCCGGTCACCGCCGATATCGAAGCCGGCTATGGCGCCACTCCAGACGCGGTCGCCCGCTCGATCGGCGACATCATCGGCGCCGGTGCGGTCGGGGTGAACCTCGAGGACGGCCTGCACCCGGCGGAGGTGGAGCCGGGACGACCGCCGATCCGCAGCCTGGACGATGCCGCGTCCCGCATCCGGGCGGCGCGCGAGGCCGCCACCGCCGCCGGCGTGCCGATCGTGATCAATGCCCGCACCGACCTCTACATCAAGAACATCGGCGACCCGGACAGCCGGTTCGACGAGGCGGTGAGGCGCGGCCGGGCCTACCTCGCGGCCGGCGCCGACTGCTTTTATCCGATCGCATTGCGCGACCCGGCGACGATCGGCCGCCTCGTCACGGCGCTCGGCGCACCGGTCAACATCAACGTGCGCGCCGGGCTGCCAAGCGTCGCCGAACTGGAGGCGCTCGGCGTCGCGCGCGCCAGCACCGCGACGGCGATGACGCTGATGGCGATGGGCTTTGTGCGACAATTGGCCGAGCGGCTGCGCGCGACCCGGCGGTTCGACGCGCTCGACCCGGCGCTGACCCATGCCGAGGCGCAGCGTCTGTTCGCCGACGGCTGAACTGCACCAAGGAGATCGATTTGTCATCACCCGGCCACCACAACGACGCCCCGCACGAGCCATGACAGCCAGCCGCGGTACGGGCGCCGCTCAACCGACCGCGCGCACGGCAGAGGGCCGCCGTCTCGAGGACGTCCGGCTGGGTACGCCGTGGCGCCGCTGGGGACCCTATGTCAGCGACCGGCAATGGGGGACGGTGCGTGAGGATTACAGCGCCGATGGCGACGCGTGGAGTTATTTCCCGCACGAACACGCCCGCAGCCGCGCCTATCGCTGGGGCGAGGACGGCATCGGCGGCTTTGGCGAGGAGCACCTCTATTTGTGCCTCGGGCTCGCCCTGTGGAACGAGCGCGACCCTATCCTGAAAGAGCGGCTGTTCGGCCTCACCAACGGCGAGGGCAACCACGGCGAAGACGTCAAGGAGATCTATTATTACCTCGACGGCACGCCGACCCACTCCTACATGCGGATGCTTTATAAATATCCGCAGCGGGAGTTTCCCTACAATGCCCTCGTCGCCGAAAACCGGCGCCGTGGCATTAACGAGCCGGAATTCGAGCTGATCGACACCGGCATCTTCGACGATTCGCGTTATTTCGACATCGAGATCGAATATGCCAAGGGCGGCATCGACGACATCCTGCTGCAGGTGACGGCCCATAATCGCGGCCCCGACGCCGCCCCGTTGCGGCTGATCCCGCAGCTCTGGGCGCGCAATACGTGGTCATGGCATGCGGGCGTGACAAAGCCACTGCTTGCCGCGGCGGGCGATGCGGCCGTCGACATCACGCACCCCGAACTGCTGCCGATGCGGCTCGCCTGCGACGGCGCACCCGAACTGCTGTTTTGCGACAACGAAACCAATTCCCACCGGCTCTATGGCGCTGCCCGGGCCGGCTTCCCGAAGGACGCGATCAACGATTTCGTCGTCGCGGGCGACCACGCGGCAGTCAATCCGGCGCGCCAGGGCACCAAGGCGGCGGCGCATTATCGGCTCGTCGTGCCGGCCGGCGGTGCGGCCCGGGTGCGGGTGCGGCTCAGCGCCGACGGCGGCGGGTTCGGCGATTTCGCGGCGGTCCTGGATCGGCGCCGGGGCGAGGCCGACGAGTTCTACGCCGCGCTGCAGGGCGGTATCGCCCAGGCCGACGCACGGCTGGTACAGCGCCAAGCCTTCGCCGGCATGCTGTGGTCGAAGCAGTATTATAATTTCGACATCCGGCAATGGCTGCGCGGCGACCCACTGCTGCCGGCGCCGCCCGAATCGCGCCGCCGCGGCCGCAACGCCGAGTGGCGGCATCTGTTCAATTCCGACGTCATCTCGATGCCGGACAAGTGGGAATACCCGTGGTACGCCGCCTGGGACCTCGCCTTTCATTGCGTCGTCCTGGCCCAGGTCGATCCCGATTTCGCCAAGGACCAGCTGATCCTGTTGACCCGCGAATGGTACATGCACCCGAACGCGCAATTGCCGGCCTTCGAGTGGGAATTCGGCGACGTCAACCCGCCGGTGCATGCCTGGGCCGCCTGGCGCGTCTATGAGATCGATCGCGACGCGCGCGGCGGCGAGGGCGACCGCGATTTTCTCGAGCGCGTCTTTCACAAGCTGATGCTGAATTTCACCTGGTGGGTCAACCGCAAGGATTCCACGGGCCGCAACATCTTCGAGGGCGGCTTTTTGGGGCTCGACAACATCCGCATTTTCGACAGCAGCCAGCAGCTGCCGACCGGCGGCTACATCAGCCAGTCGGACGCGACCGCCTGGATGGCGATGTATACGCTCAACTTGATGCGGGTGGCGCTCGAGCTGGCCATGTATGACCATGTCTACGAGGACATTGCGACCAAGTTCTTCGAGCATTTCCTGATGATCGCCGAGGCGATGACTCAGCTCGGCGAGGCGCGCCTCGGATTATGGGACGAAGCCGACGAATTCTATTATGACGTTTTGATGCTGCCGGGGGACAACTCGGTGCCGTTGCGGGTGCGCTCGATCGTCGGGCTGATCCCGCTATGCGCCGTCGAGGTGCTCGACGGGCATGTCCTGGCGCGGCTGCCGGAATTCGCGAAGCGCTTGCGCTGGATCTTCGAGCACCGTCCGGAACTGGCGCGGCTGGTATCGCACTGGCTCGACGAAAGCGACGAGGAGCGGCATCTGCTGTCGTTGCTGCGCGGCCATCGCATGAAACGCCTGCTGCGCCGCATGCTCGACGAAACCGAGTTTCTGGCGGAATACGGCATCCGTTCGCTGTCGAAATACCACGCGGATCACCCCTACGAATTCGACGCCGCCGGCCACCGCTTCAGCGTCAGTTATGTGCCCGGCGATTCGGATTCGCGGATGTTCGGGGGCAATTCGAACTGGCGCGGGCCGATCTGGATACCGCTCAATTACCTGATCATCGAGTCGCTGCAACGGTTTCACACCTACTACGGCGATGACTTCCGGGTCGAGTGCCCGACCGGGTCGGGCCGCCTGCTGAGCCTCGCGGAAATCGCCGACGAACTGGCCAACCGGCTGTGCCGTCTCGTGCTGCGCGATGCGACGGGCGCGCGGCCGGTATTCGGCGGCGATCGGCGCCTGGCCGCTCCCGCGTTCGGCGACCATCTGCTGTTTTACGAATACTTCCACGGCGACACCGGGCGCGGTCTCGGCGCCGCGCACCAGACCGGCTGGACCGGACTGCTCGCCGCGCTGTTGCAGAACAGGTCCGCCAACCGGACTGCCGCCAGCACAGTGGCCGACGATTCGCCGGACGACCGGATCGCTGCGTCCGACTAGGGCGTCCGGTCAGTGCCGGCGAGCGCACCCGCGGTTTACGCTCGGTTTACGCTTCGTTAGCGGGCAGCACCAAGGTATAGTTCTGACGCTGTTAGTGGTGTACGCCATGACTCTTCTGCAGGGTGTCATAGCCGTATTCGTTCTGCTGATCGGGGGCATAGCACTCCCGGTGTCGCACGGGTTTCGCACCGTGCTGTTCGTCGCTCTGGTGGCGTATACCGCGCTGGTGCTGGTGCTCGGCGGAACGGAGTACTTCCTCGCGATGTTCGATTGAGCGACGCGCGGCAGGGCGTCGGCGCGCGGCTGGCGCTGCGGGCGCGACGATGGCATGTTTGGCCTCGCTCCTGATTTCGCGAGGCCGGCTATGAACATCGCGCGTCTCGATCACCTCGTCCTGACCGTCGCCGATATCGAGCGCACCTGCGCCTTCTATGCGAGGGTGCTGGGCATGGAACCGGTCACCTTCGGCGCCGGGCGGACGGCGCTGCGGTTCGGCCAGCAGAAGATCAACCTGCACCCGGCCGATAACATCCCGGGCCTCGTCGCCGACAAGCCGACCCCGGGATCGGGCGATCTGTGTTTCATCACCGAGGTGCCGCTTGCCGAGGTTGTCGCGCATCTGGAGCGCTGCGGCGTGCCGCTCGTCGCGGGCCCGGGGCCGCGCGCCGGTGCGGTCGGGACGATCCAGTCGGTCTATATCCGCGACCCCGACCAGAACCTCGTCGAAATCTCGAATTACTGAGGCTGGCGGGACAGCCGCCGGCGTGGCAAGCTGATTGCCTTGTTATTCCCGCGAGGCCCGCCATGAAAATCGAGCGCATCGACCATCTCAACATCACCGTCGCCGATATCGACCGCAGCATCGCATTCTACGAGCGCCTGCTCGGGGTGCGCAGCGAGCGGATGGGCGAGGGCCGCGCCGCGCTGCTGTTCGGCAACCAGAAGATCCACCTCGACCTCGCCGGGGCGACCACCATGAGCGGCGACAAGCGGATGCCGGCGCATATCTGCTTCATCACCGAGGCGCCGATCGCCGAGATCGCCGCGCATGTCGAGGCCTGCGGCGTGCCGATCCGGATGCAGGGGCCGCGGGCCGGCGCGGTCGGCACGATCCAGTCGGTCTACATCGACGACCCGGACAACCATTCGATCGAGATCTCGACGTACTGAGCCGTTCCCCACCGTCATGGCCGGGCTTGACCCGGCCATCCACGCGCAATCGCCTGAAACTTCCACTTTTTCGTGGATGCCCGGATCAAGTCCGGGCATGACGGGAAAGTGCAGCGGGCGACGTCAATCCTCGATCGAGCATGCGAGGATCAGGCTCAGCCGGCTGACCGGCAGGCCGCTTTCGGCGGCCCAGACGTTGAAACAGGCTTGCACCTGCGCCCGGTCCTGGCGGTTCTTGGGCGGCGCGGCGCCAAGGGCCACTGCCGCGCCCCAATGCCGCAATGCCGCAACGACCGACGGCGTCAGGATGAACGTGTCCTTGCCGACCATGCGCAGAAAGCTCGGTCCCGAATTGCCGCCCATCTGGCTGAACTGCTTCGCCAGCGTCTCCCACAACCCGACGATGTCCTCGCCCGGCCAGCCGGCGATCCAGGCGGCGAAGCTGCCGTGCGCGGCCGCCACATCGAGCATCGCCGCGGCGTTGTCGCGCACCGCCTTGAGTTTCCCCCAATGGCGGATCAGCCGCGCGTCGGCGAGGAGGGCCTCCATCGCCTCGTCCGGCATCGCGCGCACCCGGCGCGGGTCGAAGCCGTAGAACACCTCCTCGAAGGCCGGCCACTTGGCGTCGACCAGGCTGTGCTTCAATCCGGCGCGAAAAATCCGCCGCGACATCTGCGACAGGTAGCGGTCGTCCGGCGTCGCGCGCAATTCGTCCGGGGTTGTCGGCTGCGGCAGCCGGGCCTCCAACGCCGCCGCGCCATGCCGGGTGCGCGCCGCGTCGAGGATATGGTCAAATGCTGCGATCCACATCGTGCCCCCCGTGCCGCAAAACCGACCTGCGATCGGTGGATGATAGCGCACCGTTGCCGCCGACCCCCATTGGAGTAGCCAAAGTCAACGGCGAACCTGTATCAGGAGCACAACATGGCCGTATTCGATAGCCTCGGTTACGCGCGCTATTTGCGGGACGGCGGCGTGCCGCAGGACCAGGCCGAAACGCAAGCCGAGGCGGCACGAAGGTTCATCATGGCCGATTTGGTGACAAAGGACGACCTCGACATCCAGACCCTGCGCATCACGGTGCGCCTCGGAGCGATGCTGATCGCTGGCTTTGGCATCATGACCGCCGTCATCGGTCTGTTGCTCAAATTCCATTAGAGCCAATTGCTGTCCGACGAATGACGCGCATTGGCTACTCTCATCTTTCGTCGCAACAGCAGTAGCGTAGGATGGGTTAAGCGGCAGCGAAACCCATCATCCGGCGAGTGAAGCGATGGGTTTCGCTTCACTCAACCCATCCTACGGCTTGCTACGCCGCGAGCGGGTTCTTCGGACAAATCGTGCAGGCAGGTAGCAGCCTTCGGCCGTCTCCGGGGGCGCCCTTTAACGGCGTAGCGGGTTGCCACACGCTGCCTTGAACGCAAGTTGAGCGGATACCACATCGGTGTCCTTTTGAATTAAGGAGGCACAAGTGCCAGATCAGCCCAGCATCTACAATATTTACAAAGCCGCGGTAGCGTTGGTCGACGGGGTTATCGCTTGCGCGAACGTGCCCGCCGTCGAATTTGACTCATTTATCACAGCTACGGCCAGCGCTCGCGTCTTGCTGCAGGCGGGTGATGCCGCGTATCTCGACGACATGCGATGCCGGGCAGTCCGACTCCGTGCTGCTGTTGTTCAGATCAGCGAGCTGGGATCGCCTGGAGAGAGGTGGCCTCTTGCGACGTGGTTCTCGAAGCAGAAGCCGGTTCTAGACCAGCGCTTCAGAGCCTACCTGGCCGTTTAGGGCACCTCAATACGCAGATACAGCCGGCAATTTTGCGTCGAAATCCGGGACGGCGAATTTCTCTTTGAGCCGCATCAGCCGGTAGCCGAGCCCGAGATAGACACCACACGCGGCGCGGGCGGCGATGAACGCCGCGGGGCTGGTGTCGTGCCGCTCGCGCAGATGCGCGACGACGACCGAATCAATGGGGATGCGGCTGAAATCGCCGAGCAGCATCCGGCAATGCGCCGCGGCGTAGGGGCCAATCCCCTTGTGGCTCAGCAGATAGTCGTAGTCGAGCCGGTCGGGATCGCCGTGCCCGTCGCGGTCGATCATATCCTCGTCGCGCATCCGCCGGGTGGCGGCGACCAGCGTCGGCGCGCGAAAGCCGAGCTTGGCGATCTGGCGCAGGCGCTCTTCG
>DATLRS010000137.1:0-12398 GCA_035534535.1 Allostellaceae bacterium
GAAGCGCCGCCCGGCCTCAACGAGGACACGGTGCGCTTTATTTCGGCCAAGAAAGAGGAGCCGGAGTGGCTGCTCGAGTGGCGGCTCGCGGCGTTCCGCGCGTGGCGCGAGATGACCGCGCCCGACTGGGCCAAGCTCAACGTCGCGCCGATCGACTATCAGGCGGCGACCTATTTCTCGGCGCCGAAACAGAATGCCGGCCCGAAATCGCTGGACGAGGTCGATCCCGAGCTGCTCCTCATGTACGAAAAGCTCGGCATCCCGTTGCGCGAGCGCGAGGCCTTGGCCGGAATCGCCGTGGACGCGGTGTTCGACAGCGTCTCGGTGGCGACGACCTTCAAGGCGCAACTGGGCGAACTCGGCATCATCTTCTGCTCGTTCGGCGAGGCGGTGAAGGAGCATCCCGAACTGGTGCACCGCTATCTCGGCACGGTGGTGCCGCAGGGCGACAATTTCTTCGCGGCCCTCAATTCGGCGGTGTTCAGCGACGGCTCATTTGCCTACATCCCGCCGGGCGTGCGCTGCCCGATGGAACTCTCCACCTATTTCCGCATCAACGCCGCCAAGAGCGGCCAGTTCGAGCGCACCCTCCTGATCGCCGACAAGGGCGCCTATGTCAGCTATCTCGAAGGCTGCACCGCGCCGCAGCGCGACGAGAACCAGTTGCACGCCGCGGTCGTCGAGCTGATCGCGCATGAGGACGCGCAGATCAAGTATTCGACCGTGCAGAACTGGTATCCCGGCGACGCCGAGGGCAGGGGCGGCATCTACAATTTCGTGACAAAGCGCGGCCATTGCCGCGGCGCGCGCTCGAAGATCTCGTGGACGCAGGTGGAAACCGGCTCGGCGATCACCTGGAAATACCCGAGCTGCATTCTCGAAGGCGATGATTCGGTCGGCGAATTCTATTCGGTCGCGATCACCAACAACCGGCAGCAGGCCGATACCGGCACCAAGATGATCCATATCGGCCGCAATACCAGTTCGACGATCATCGCCAAGGGCATTTCGGCCGGGCGCGGCCAGAACACCTATCGCGGCCTCGTGCGCATCCAGCCGCGGGCCGAGGGCGCGCGCAACTTTACGCAATGCGACTCGCTCCTGATCGGCGACCGCTGCGGCGCCCACACCGTGCCCTATATCGAGGTGCGCAATCCGTCGGCCCGGGTCGAGCACGAGGCGACGACCTCGAAGATCAGCGACGACCAGTTGTTTTACTGTCGCCAGCGCGGCATCAAGGACGAGGACGCGCTGTCCCTGATCGTCAACGGCTTCTGCAAGGAGGTCCTGAAGGAACTGCCGATGGAGTTCGCCGTCGAGGCGCAGAAGCTGCTCGCGGTCAGCCTCGAAGGCAGCGTCGGATGACGGCGCGGCACCAAACACAGCCGTCACGGCCGGGCCTGTCCCGGCCATCCACGGAAACAGCGAAGGCTTCCCCGGCGGCACATGGATGCCCGGGTCGAGCCCGGGCATGACGGGTATCATTATGCTGGAGATTAACAACCTGCACGCGCGCCTCGCCGACGGCCGCGAGATCCTCAAGGGCATCGACCTTGCGGTTGGTGCCGGCGAGGTGCATGCGATCATGGGGCCGAACGGCTCGGGCAAGTCGACGCTGGCGGCGGTGCTCGCGGGCCGCGACGGCTATGTGGTGACCGCGGGCAGCGTCACCTATCTCGGCCGCGACCTCTTGGCGATGCCGGCTGACGAGCGGGCGCGCGAAGGTGTCTTTCTCGCCTTCCAGTACCCGGTCGAGATCCCGGGGGTGAACAACACCTATTTCCTGCGCGCCGCGGTCAATGCCGGGCGCCGCCATCGTGGCGAGGCCGAGCTCGATGCCGGCCAGTTCCTGCGCCTGGTGCGCGCCAAGCTGAAATTGCTCGACATCGGCGACGACCTCTTGCAGCGCGCCGTCAATGTCGGGTTTTCCGGCGGCGAGAAGAAGCGCAACGAGATCTTCCAGATGGCGATGCTCGAGCCGCGCCTCGCGATCCTCGACGAGACCGACAGCGGCCTCGACATCGACGCCTTGCGCACCGTCGCGAGGGGCGTCAACCAACTGCGCGCCCCCGACCGGGCGATCGTCATGATCACCCATTACCAGCGCCTCCTCGAATACGTCGAACCGGACCACGTGCATGTCCTGCAGGACGGGCGGATCGTCCAGTCGGGCGACAAGAGCCTCGCCGTCGAACTCGAACGCACCGGCTACGGCGCGCTCGGCGACGCTGCCGGCGATGCGGCGTAACCGGCGATGAGCGCGATCGTCGATTTCCCCGTGAAGCCCGAGGCGCGGCCCTACGTTGACGCCTTTGTCGATCACGCGTGGGAGCCGCAGCGGTTGCGCGATCCTCGCCAGCACGCCATCGCTCGGTTTGCCGAGCTGGGCTTTCCTGGCCGGCGCGGCGAGAGTTGGCGCTATCTCGACCTGCAGCTGCTCGAACGGGACCCGCTGCTGCCGACCTGTCTGCCGCCCGAGAGCCTCGACGCGGCCCGCGCGCAGCTGGCAGAGCTCGATCTGGTGGGCGGCGGGCCGCGGCTTGTCATTCTTGATGGGCTGTATTCGCACCAGCTCTCGTCGACCGGGGTGCCTGGCGGCGTCTGGTTCGGCGCCACCGAGGCCGCCCTTGCCGAGGATCGGGGCGACCTGTTCCACGCGGTCGTCCATGCGGTCCAAAACGATACGACGCACCCATTCGCCGCGCTCAACGCCGCGTTCTTCTGCGACGGCTACGTGCTCGATCTCGCGCCGGGGATCACGCTCGATACGCCGATCGAAATCATCCACCTCGCCTCGGGTGCGGCGGCGGGCTCGTTCCACACGCGCAGCCTCGTGACGCTCGGCGCCGGCAGCCGCGCCAGCATCGTCGAAACCTACACGGGCGCAGGTCGCTACTGGCGCAACGATGTCCTCGCGGTGCGGCTTGCCGAGGGCGCGGTGCTGAATCGCACGGTGGTCGTCGAGGAGGCGGCAGAGGCGGTGCATCTGGCGCAGCTCAATGTGAGGCTGGCGACGGACGCGCGGTTCGCCGGCTTTGCCTTGCTGCTCGGAGGCCTGCGGGCGCGGCACGAGGCGAGCGTGACGATGGCGGGCGAGGGGGCGCATTGCCGGCTCGATGGCGCCTTCGTCGTCACCGGCAATGACGAAGCAAACATCGTCGCCACGGTCGATCACGCGGCGCCCGGCGGGCAGACGCGCGAGCTGGTCAAGGGCGTCGCGGCGGGGCGCGGCCATGGCGCCTTTCAGGGCCGCATCATCGTCCGCGAGCACGCCCAGCAGACCGACGCGCACCAGTTGAGCCGCAACCTGTTGATCGGCCGGCGTGCCGCGATCGACACCAAGCCCGAACTGGAAATCTACGCCGACGACGTCAAATGCAGCCACGGCGCCAGCGTCGGCGACCTCGACGAGGCGGCGCTGTTTTATCTGTGCGCCCGTGGCATCCCGGCCGAGGAGGCGCGCCACATGCTGATCGAGGGCTTCCTGCGCGAGGCGGTCGAACAGATCGACGACCGCGCGGTGAGCGATCATCTGCTGCACCGCCTCGGCTTGCGGCTCGGCAGGCTGGAGGGGTGAGGATGGCGTTGGCAGCATCGCGCAGCAGCCGGGAGGCGGGCGGGCTCGATCCGCACCGGCTGCGCCGCGAATTTCCGATCTTCGAGCACAATCCCGGCCTGGTGTTTCTCGATTCCGCCGCCAGCGCGCAGAAGCCGCGCCAGGTGATCGACGGCATCGCCGAATTCTACCGCACCGACTACGCCAATGTGCATCGCGGCGTCTATCGGCTGAGCGAGCGCTCGACCGACCGGTTCGAGGCGGCGCGCGAGACGGTGCGCGCCTTCCTCAACGCCGCCGATGAGCGCGAGATCGTCTTTGTGCGCGGCGCCACCGAGGCGATCAACCTCGTCGCCCAGAGCTGGGGCCCGGCGCATCTGCAGCCGGGCGACGAGATCGTGATCAGCGATGTCGAGCACCATTCCAACATCGTGCCGTGGCAGATGCTGCGCGACCGGCTCGGGCTGAGGCTCCTGGTGGCGCCGACCGACGCCACCGGCGAATTCGACCTGGCGCAATTCGAGGCGCTGCTGTCGCCGCGCACCAGGCTCGTCGCGGTGACCCATCTCTCGAATGTGACCGGCGCGGTATTGCCGGTGCGACGCATCGTCGAACTGGCGCATGCCCATGGGCCCAAGGGGGGCGCCCTGGTGCTGCTCGACGGCTGCCAGGCGGTGCCGCGGCTACCGGTCGACGTGCAGGAATTGGGCTGCGATTTCTATGCGTTTTCCGGGCACAAGGCGTACGGGCCGACCGGGATCGGGGTCCTCTACGGGCGCTATGACGCGCTCCTGTCGATGCCGCCGTGGCAGGGCGGCGGCGGCATGATCCTCAATGTCGAGATCGCCCAGACCGAGTACCAGGAGCCGCCGCACCGCTTCGAGGCCGGCACCCCGGACATCGCCGGCGCGATCGGGCTCGGCCAGGGGATCGACTTTATCGAGGCAATCGGCCGTGCCGCGATCTGCGACCACGAAGCGGCGCTGACCGACTATGGCGTCGACCGCCTGTCGCGCATTCCCGGACTGACGCTGGTCGGCGGCGGGCAGCGGCGGCTCAGCATCCTGTCCTTCACCCTCGACGGCGTGCATCCGCATGACGTCGGCACCGTGCTCGATCAGCACGGCGTCGCCGTCCGGGTCGGCCATCACTGCGCCCAGCCGCTGATGGACAAGCTCGGCATCGCCGGGACGGTGCGCGCCTCGCTCGGGGTCTATAACGACGCCACCGATATCGACCGCCTCGTCGCGGCGATCGAGGCCTGCCGGGAGATGTTTTCGCGATGAGTGACGATCTGCGTGAGCTCTACCAGGACATCATCCTCGACCACGGCCGCCACCCGCGCAATTTCCATGCGCTGGAGCACCCGACCCATCTGGCGCGCGGCCACAACCCCTTATGCGGCGACCGGATCACCGTCTATCTGACGGTTGAGGGCAACCATATCGCCGATGTCGGCTTCGAGGGGCGCGGCTGCGCGATCTCGACCGCCGCAGCGTCGCTGATGACCGAGGTCCTGAAGGGCAAGACGATCGCCGAGGCGCGCCAATTGTTTGCGCAATTTCACGCCAGCGTCACCGGCGGCACGCCCGGAGAGGCGCTGCCGGAGGCGCTCGCCGAGGATGCCGAGCGGCTGGAACCTCTGGCCGGGGTCAAGGCCTATCCGGTGCGGGTCAAATGCGCGACCCTGCCGTGGCACACATTCGAGGCGGCGCTCAAGGCGGGCCTCGCCGGCGACACGGTAAAGACGGAGTAGGCGGGATGACGGCGCAGGAATACGAGCGCGACTATTTCGATTTCGCGCCGGAGACGCCGGCCGAAACCGAAGGCGTCGAACGCCCCGAGGGCGAGGACGACAACGCGCTGCTGGAGCCGGTCCTCGAAGCCCTCAAAACCGTGCACGACCCCGAAATCCCGGTTAATCTCGTCGATCTCGGGCTGATCTATGAGATGGTCGCGAAGCAGGGCGGCATCGTCTACATCGAGATGACGCTGACGACGCCGGCCTGTCCGGTGGCGCAGAGCATGCCCGGCGAGGTCGAGGCCGCGGTTCGGGCGGTACCCGGCGTCAATGAGGTGCGCGTCAAGCTGGTCTGGTCGCCGCCCTGGGACCGCGACCGCATGAGCGAGGAAGCCAAGCTCGAACTCGGGCTGCTATAGGCCGGCCTGCTCTTTCATTTCGGCAAGATTTCCGCCTTCTGGGCCGCCTCGGTCGGGTCGCGGGGCGCAGCGCGACATCAAGGGCCCTGCGCGGCGCTTGCCCGCGTGCTAGAGAATGACGATGCTCGTCCGTCGCCAAATCCTGCGCCAATTCCTGCTGCTCGCGCTGTTGGTCGTTGCCGGCGCCGGCAGCGCTGCGCCGGCCCAGCTGGCGCATTTCCCGACCGCCACGCTGACGATCGTCACCGCCAGCGGCCGGCACAAATTCGCCGTCGAGGTCGCCACCACCCCGGCGCAGATGCAGCAGGGGCTGATGTTCCGCCAGAGCCTCGCGCCCGATGCCGGCATGCTGTTCGATTTCGGGGCGCCGACGATGGCCGAGATGTGGATGAAGAACACGCTGATCCCGCTCGACATGCTGTTTGTCGATGCGAAGGGCCGCATCGTCAACATCCGCCAGCGCGCCGTGCCGGGTTCGCTCGCGACGATTGCCGCGGCCGCGCCGGTGCGCGCCGTCATCGAATTGAATGGCGGCACCGCGGCGCGGCTCGACATCCGGCCGGCCGACCGGGTGATCTTCCCGATCTTCGACCGCCGCTAGCGCCGTTCCGGTGGCGGAACGAGGCTGCCGGCGTTATCGTTGAGCCTGGAGGACATGGCGCAGGAGCCACCAATGGCAGCCCCGGCACGACCCTATTGGACCGGACACCTCAAGCTCTCGCTGGTGACGATCGCGGTTCGCCTCTACACCGCGACCAGCGAGCGCGAGCGCATCCGGTTTCACCAGATCCACGAGCCCTCGGGCGAACGCGTTCGCCAGCAGCTCGTCGTGCCGGGGCTCGGCCCCGTTGAGCGCGACGCGATCGTCAAGGGCTACGAATACGAGAAGGGCCGCTATGTCACGGTCGATCCGGAAGATTTGAAGCGGCTGCGCCTCGAAACCACCGACACGATCGACATCGTCGAATTCGTCGATCAGATCGACCCGATCTATTTCGACACGCCCTATTATTTGGTGCCGGACGGCGGCGTCGCCGAAGAGGGCTACCGCGTGATCCGCGAGGCGCTGCGCGAGAGCGGCAAGATCGCGGTCGGGCAGCTGGTCATCAACGGCCAGGAGCGGGTCATCGCGATCCGCCCGCTCGGTACCGGTCTCTTCGGCAATTCGCTGCGCTATCAGGACGAGATCCGCAAGCCGGAGGATTATTTCCGCTCGATCGCGGCCGACGCCGTCGACGACGACCAGCTCGCGATCATGCAGCAGATCATCACGCGCAAGACGCGGCCGTTCGCGCCCGAGCGGTTCGTCGATCACTACCAGAGCGCGCTGCGCGAGCTGATCGACGAGAAGCTCGCCGGCCAGCTGCCGCCGCAGATCCCGGAGCGGCACCCAGCCCAAATCATCAACCTGATGGACGCGCTGAAGCGCAGCCTCGCCGAAGAGGCAGCTGCGCCGACAAGCCAGCCGGCGGCCGCGCCGGAGACGTTGGCCGTGCTGCCCCACAAGGGCCGCACCACCAAGGAGGCGCCGCGCGCCCGCAAGCCGGCCGCACCGAGCGGACAGCGCAGCCTGTTGCTGCCGGTCGCGGGCGGTCGCAGCAAGGCGCCGCGCCCTGCGGCGACCGAGAGCGCCGCTCCAGCTGCCGCCCCGGCCGCCCCGAAACGCTCGCGCAAGGCGTCCTAAAGCAGATTTCGGTCAAATTGATCTCCGCCCCCTTCGTCATCCCCGGGCTTGACCCGGGGATCCACGTGGATGGCCGGGACAAGCCCGGCCATGACGGAAAAGGGGACGATTCAACAGGAGCGGAACTGGCTCTAAAGCACGGCCCGGTCAGGCGGCCGAGCGGGTCGGCGGGCTCGCAGCGTCGGCCGCGCGGTCGGGCGGGAAGACGACCGTCACTGCGGTTCCCGCCCCCGGTTTGCTGCGCATCTCGATGCCGCCGCCGTGCAATTCCATGATCGCCTTTACCGCCGGCAGCCCCAGCCCGGTGCCGTGGTGCTGGCGGGCGAGCGAACTGTCGACCTGCACGAACGGTTCAAGGACCCGCTGGAGGTCGCCGGCGGCGATGCCGATCCCGCTATCCGCCACGGTCAGCCGCCAGCCCGCCTGCGGATCGAACTGTCCGGAAATATGGATATGCCCGCCGGCCGGGGTGAACTTGACCGCGTTGCCGATCAGGTTGAAGAAAACCTGGCGCACCTTGCGCTCGTCGGCCAGCAGCGGCGGGAGATCGGGTGGCAGCTCGATGGCGATGGTCAACCCGGCCTTTTCGATCGACGCCCGGCTCGCCCGCGCCACCGCCCGGACCGCGGCCTCGAGGTCGACGAGGTCTTCGTGCAGCTCGAGCATGCCGGCTTCGGCCTTGGTCAGATCGAGAATGTCGTTGATCAGCTGCAAGAGGTGCGTGCCGCTGAGGTTGATGTCGTTGACGTAGGAGCGATATTGCACATTGCCGATCGGACCCATGACCTCGTTCTGCATCAGCTCGGTAAAGCCGATGATGGCGTTGAGCGGCGTGCGCAGCTCATGGCTCATCGTGGCGAGGAACTGGGACTTGGAGCGGTTGGCGCTGTCGGCCTCCTCCTTGGCCTGGCGCAGCGCCGCCTCATAACGGACGCGCTCGCCGATGTTGCGGACGACGGCGACGATCTCGACGGCGCCGGTGACGCTGTCCTGCGATCGCGCCAGGCTCGCCTCGACCCAGATGTAGCGGCCGTCCTTGCGCCGCCCGCGATAGGCAATCGGCAGCGCATCGTGCTCCGATCCGAGCCGGGCCAGCGCGTCGCACACCCCGGGAAAATCGTCGGGGTGGACGATCTGGTCGGCCGACAGGGCCAGCGCCTCTTCGGGTTCATAGCCGTAAAGGCGGCGGCTGGCCGGGGAAATGTAGGTCCGCCGCTGGGTCTGTGGATCGAACCGCACGATCATGTCGCCCGAGTGCTCGGCGAGGAAGCGGTAGCGGCGCTCGCTTTCGAGCGCTGTCCGTTCGGCCGCATCGCGGCGGCGCAGTTCGCGAATGAACGCCGCGCCGAAGATCGCGGCGACGACCGACAGCGCGCAGATCGCAACTGCGATGCCGATCGCCTTCTGGCGCCACGAGGCGAGCACGGTGTCCCGGGCCACGCCGACGGTCAGCACCAGCGGCAGATTGCCGATCTGACGATAGGCGAACAGCCGCTCGGTGCCATCAATCGCCGAGGCTGCCGTGAAGTGGCCGGTCTTGGCTTGCGGGTGATGGCGGAGCAGCGCGAACCCCTCAAACGCGCGGCCGATCTGGCTCGCATCGTACGGGGCGCGCTCGATCAGCGTGCCGTCGGATCGGAACACCGCGATCGACCCGCCCGCGCCCGGATCGACCACGGAAAACAGCCGGGCAAAAAAGTCGAGCGACAGGGTGCCCACCACCACCCCGGCGAAGCTGCCGTCGGGATGGTTCAACCGGCGGCTCAGCGCGAGCGACCAGAAGCCGGTCGTCGGAGATCGGAACGGGGCGCCGACATAGAGGCCCAAATCGGGTTGGTCGCGCTGCGCGCGGAAGAAGTTGCGAGCGGCGAAATTCTCGTCGGGCGCCGTGACATACCGGGAATCGATCGTCGCCTGTCCGGTCGCGTCGAGCACGATGATGGGCCCGAGGTAACGCGCCGTCGCGGCACGGTCGAACAGCACCTCGTTGCGCATCGCCGGGGTGAGCGCGTCGATCCCCGGCAAATGCACGCCGTCGACAACCGCCTGCAGCGACAGATCGTAGAGCTCGATGGTGCGCGTAATGTCGTGCTCCAGCGTCGCCGCGACGTTTGCGGACGACTGCGCGGCATGGTCCAAGGCGACCCGCCTCGCATCCCCCAGCAGCACGGCGGTCAGCAGGATGACGCAACCGAGAATCCCCGCCGCGCCGGCCACCAGCAGGCGGATCGAGAGCGGCGTTCGCGGGGCGATATCGCGCGGCGCCGGCCGCGCGCGCCAGCCCCTCCAAAGCCGCATCGACGTCTCCACCAATCCGAGCCTGCCGAGTGTCGCGTAATTTGCTTAAGAATCGATGGACGTCCGTGCCATGCGTCCGATTTGATCGCTCGCCCGGCATCGCCGGCGCGATTGACGCCGGCCGGTCATTGGACCAATTCTAGCTCGGGAATGTGCAACCCGCCGATTTCATGGAGGAGACCGCGATGGCGATCCAGGCGATGAACCACTTCACGGTGCTGAGCGACGATCTCGAGGCGACCAAGGAATTCTATTGCGACTTTCTCGGGCTCGACGTCGGCTGGCGGCCGCCCTTCGCGTTCCCCGGCTGGTGGCTCTATGCCGGCGGCACCCCGATCCTGCATGTGATCCACCGCAAGGACCTGCCGGCCGACCGCGGCGGCGTGCTCGATCACATGGCGTTCAGCGCGACCGATCTGCCTGGCACCGTCAAGAAGCTGAAGAGCCGCGGCCTCGACTATGATCTGCGCCGGCTCGCCGGCGGCGGCATCTGGCAGCTGTTCTTCAACGACCCGTGCGGCGCCAAGGTCGAGTTCGACTTCCACAAGGACGAGGCCGCCCCGGAAGGCCACGCCGAGGCCTGATCTCGCGCCCGGCCGCGGCGGCGAGCCTCAGGCGCCGCCGCGGCGGGCATGGAGCAGGAATTCGCGATTGCCGGCCGGCCCCTGGAGCGGGCTCTCGGCGACGCCGATCATGGTCCAGCCCGGTTGGGCGTTGACCCAGTCGGCGGCGCGCTCGCAGACGGCGCGATGAATTTCGGGATCGCGCACCACTCCGCCCTTGCCGACATCCTTTGGGCCGGCCTCGAATTGCGGCTTGACGAGGGCGATCAGCTGCGCCCGCTCGGCGGCCAATGACAGTGGTGCCGGCAACACCGTCGCGAGGCCGATAAAGCTCGCGTCGCAGGTGATCAGATCGACCGCCTCGGGGATCGCGGCGCGCGCCAGATAGCGCGCGTTGACACCCTCGTGGACGACGATTCGCGGGTCCTGCCGCAATTTCCACGCGAGCTGACCGCGCCCGACATCGACGGCATGGACCCGCGCCGCGCCGCGCGCCAGCAGCACGTCGGTAAAGCCACCGGTCGAGGCGCCGATGTCGAGCGCGACGAAGCCCGCGACGGCGACCCCGAAATGGTCGAGCGCGAAAGCCAGCTTCACGCCGCCGCGCGACACCCAGGGATGGTCGCGGCCTTCGACCATGAGCGGCGTCGCTTCGGGCAGCGCCGTGCCCGGCTTGTCGACCCGCCGCCCGTCGGCGAAAACCAGCCCGGCGAGGATCAGCGCCTGCGCCCGCGCCCGGCTCTCGGCCAGGCCGCGTTCGACGAGCAGCTGGTCGGCCCGCTGTTTCGCCACCTAATCGACGCGGAGAGCGAAATTGGTGTGCCCGGCGCCCGATGACGGGCCGTATTCGCCGTATTCCGCGCCGCTGAGGCGCGTCTCGGCCACGCCGTCCAGCACGCCGAGCATCGTCGCGATGTTGCGGCCGCCCATCTCGACCTGGGTTTCCCCGGCGTAGGAATCAAGAAACCGCCGCGCCGCGCCGGTGCGGCCGTCGCACAAGAGCGCGACGAACTGGCGGTCGAGCGCCTGGTGCTCCGGGGTGGGCCAGCTGGCCGGGTTGCGCACCAGCCGGTGCGACAGGGCGGAACTCGCGACAAAGACGACGCGCCTTGCCGACTTTGCCGCCGCGTCGCGCACCGCGACCCCGACCCGGTAGCACTCGTCGAGATCGGCGAGGATGCAGGTGCCGAGCGTCACGACCGGGATGCGCTGCGTTGGATCGAGGTATTGCAGCGGCACGAAGGTGCCGTAATCCCATTTGTAGTGCGGCGTCTCGTTGCGCCCCGCGAGCAGCCCTTTGGCCTTGATCTCCTCGACCAGCAGCGCGCCAAATTCGGGATCTCCCGGCCGGTCGTAGGGCAGGCCGGGGATCAGGTCGGGCAGTTCGTCGGAGACGCAATTGCCGGTGTGGCGCTTCTGGCAGGTGACATACCAGGTGAACGTCGTCACCCAATGCGCCGATTGCAGCACGATGATTTCGGGCATCAGCGCCGTGATGGCGCGGCCGAGCGCGTACTCGCCGGCGATGACGCCGCGCAGGAAATCGGGCGCCTGCGCCTCGATGCCGATCCGCGGCGAGTGCGAGGCGATCGCGCTCATCATGACCTGGCCATTCATTTCCTGCCCCCACGGATGCCCGGGTATGACTTTGCCACAGCGGGCGCCGCGGCAGAAGCGCGGCTTGGGGACGGCGTTCCGCTGCGCCACTATCAGCGCTCACATGATCACAGGGTTTGCGGCGGATGGCCGACATCATCCCATTCTCGACCGAGGGGGTCCGCGGCTTTTTGCACCTCCCGGACGGCATTGCCGGACGCGGGCTGGTGCTGACGCACGGCGCCGGCGGCAATTGCCAGGCGCCGCTGCTGGTGGCCGCCGCCGCTGCGTTCAGCGCCGCCGGGGTCGCCGTGCTGCGCTGCGACCTGCCGTTCCGGCAGCGGCGGCCGAAGGGGCCGCCGTCGCCGGCCGGCGCCGCCGAGGACCGCGCCGGGTTGCAGCGCGCCGTCGCCGCGCTGCGCACCGTCGTGCCGCAGGCGATCATCCTCCTGGCGCGCTCGATCCGCGACCGCTTCCCCTATCTCGACCCGCTCAACCACATGCAGATCGAACTGTTGAAGCGCTATCGCGGCGGCGACAC
>DATLRS010000138.1:0-5017 GCA_035534535.1 Allostellaceae bacterium
CGCCGCCGCGCGATCGTTAAAATCGAGGGCCGCGCTGGCGATCAGCGAAAGAAACCGGCCCTCGACGGTAACCTCGTCGACCTCCTGAACCTCGTACGCACGCTCGTTCGCGACCGCCAGGATCAGGCCGGCGAGCAGCAATGCGACCGCCGCGCAAAGAGCAATGATCGGGGCGCGCTGCCAGAAGCGCGATACACCCGGCCGGATCGTCCGGCCCGGCAAGGCTCCACTCCGGGCCCACAAACTCACCATCGGCAACCGTAAACCCGAACGCGCCTCCACCTCGCCATCATACCGCCCGCATCGCGGCGGCAACAGCGGCGATTCCCTGGCATCGCCGTCGGACTATCGGTGAGTGGCCCCGGCCGGCTGCGACACGTGGTCGCGACCGGCCGGCGTCGGCTGGCGCGCCACCAACGCCGCCACGACGCTGAGCAGCGACAGCGCGATGAAAACCTGGAAGGACATCTGGTAATTGCCGGTCATGTCGCGCAGCACCCCCGAGATCAGCGGCCCCGCCGCCTGCGCCAGCACCTGTGCCGACAGTGCGATGCCGCGGATCGCGCCGAAATTGGCGCGCCCGAAATAATCGGCCCACGCGACCGGCAGCAAGGTCAGGATCGAGCCGATACCGAGCCCGAAAACCGCCGCCGCGAGATAGCCTTGCGGCGCTGCGGCGACGCCCAGCATCAGGCCCACCCCGAGCGCCAGCAACCCGCCGGCGGCGGCCAGCGTATAGCGGATCGGCATGGCGCGCGGCAGCAACCCGCAGACCACGGTGGCGACGGCCGACATCAGCGAGAAGGTGCTGACGATCGTAGCGGCGATCGTCGGATCGATGCCGCGCTCAATCAGATAGGGCGCCTGGTGCAGGCTGACCCCGGCCTGCACCGGATAGACCAGCGCCGTGTAGAGCAGCAACAGCCAGAACGACGGCGTGGCGAGCGCCTGCCGCCGCGAGAAGGCCGGCTCCGGCGCCGCGGCGGCGTGCGCCGGCGATGCGGGCCCGCCGATGGCCGGTGACGCCACGCCATCCGGCGACAGGCCGAGATCCTCCGGTCGGCGCACCAGCAAGAGCCAGGTCGGAACAAAGCCGATCAGCAAGGTCACCGCACCGATCGCCAGCCAACCGGCGCGCCATCCCTGCTGCAACATCGCGACCTGCGCGATCAACGGCATCGCCACCAGACCCAGCTGCTGCGCCAGCGTCGCGACCCCGCTGGCGAAGGTGCGGCGGCGCACGAACCAGTTGCTCAGCGCGCCGTAAAGGCCCAGGTCGAACGGCGCCGCCCAGTTCATCCGCGCGACGCAGAACAGCAGATAGAACACCAGCAGCGACGGGGTCAGCGACAGCAGCATCAACGCGACGCCATTGACCAGAACGGCGGCGCACAGCACCAGCCGCGAACCCTGGCGGTCGAGCACCGGCCCGATCAAGGGCGCGATCAATGCCGCGAGCACGCCGCCCAGCGACACCGCCCCCGACAAGGCGGTGCGCGACCAGTGAAATTCGCGGATCAGCGGCTCGACAAAGATCGACAATGTCGCGACCGCCGGTCCCTGCCGCGCGAACCCGGCGCAGCACAGGCACGCGAGCACGATCCAGCCATAGAAGACCGGCAGGCGGCCGCTCAACCAGGACGCGAGCCGGGGCCGGCTCATGACGGTATCGGTTGGCACGAGCGAGCGGGTCGCTACGGCGTCTGTTGGATGCCGAGGGCGCAGCCGCCGGTCTGCGGCCGGCGGCGGACGAGGCTGTGCAGCAGATCGATATTGCCGTCCAAGCGGCGATCCCCCGTTGATGCTAAACTGGAGCCCAGGCAATCCTAGCCCCACGGGGGCATCGGTCTATAGATCAGAACAGCACCGTTTCGCGACGACAGACAATCCGGGGGCAGAGATGGGTGAATTTGCGTTGGGTCAGCCGGTGCCGCGTTTCGAGGACCCCCGGTTATTGCGCGGCGGGGGCCGCTATGTCGACGACATGGTGCTGCCGCGTCAGGCGTTCGGCCACGTCCTGCGCTCGCCCTACGCCAACGCCCGCATCCGGTCGATCGACGCGAGCCGGGCCAGGGCGGCGCCCGGCGTGCTCGCGGTCCTGACCGGCGCCGAGTGGCAGGCATCCGGCTGGAACGACCTGCCGGCAGCGGGCGGCATGAAGCGGCGCGGCGGCGCGGCCTCGTACCGGCCGCGCTTCCCGGCCCTGGTCGACGACCGGGTGCGCTGGGTCGGTGACTACGTCGCCTTTGTCGTCGCCGAGACGAAGCATCAGGCCGCCGACGCCGCCGAGCTGATCGAGGTTGATTATGAGCCCCTGCCGGCGATCGTCTCGACCGAGGGCGCCGTGGCGCCGGGCGCCCCGCTGGTGTGGGAGGACTGCCCGGACAATATCTGCTTTGTCCACGAGGTCGGCGACAAGGCGGCGGTCGAAGCCGCCTTTGCGCAAGCCGACCGTATCGTCAAGCGCCGCCTTGTCGTCAACCGGGTGACGGCGGCGGCGATGGAGCCGCGCGGCGCGATCGGCGACTATAATCCGTCCGACGGCCGCTTCACGATCTACACGACCCTGCAGCGCACCCACGCTTACCGCGCCGATCTCGCGCGCATCATCAAGGTGCCGGAAAGCCGGGTGCGCGTCGTCTGCGGCGATATCGGCGGCAGTTTCGGCATGAAATCGGCGATCTATAACGAGGTCGCGCTGGTGCTGCTCGCCGCCAAGCTGGTGGGGCGGCCGGTCAAGTGGACCAGCACCCGCTCGGAGGCGTTCCTGTCGGACGCGCAGGCCCGCGACCACGTCACCGAGGCCGAACTGGCGCTCGACCGCGAGGGGCATTTCCTTGCCTTTCGGGTCAGGACGATCGCCGCCATCGGCGCCTACGCGCAGCAGGCCTCAAATGTCTTCGTGATGAATCTCGGTACGCTCGCCGGCGTCTACCGCACCCCGGCGATCCATGCCGAGGTCACCGGCGTGTTCAGCAACACCAACCCGATGCGGCCCTATCGCGGCAACGGCCGGCCGGAATTCGCCTATGTCATCGAGCGGATGGTCGACGAGGCGGCGGCCGAAATCGGCATCAGCGGCATCGAGTTGCGCCGCCGCAACATGATCCCGCCGGCCGCAATGCCGTTCAAGACCGGGCTCATCTTCACCTACGATTGCGGCGAATTCGCCAAGAACCTCGACATGGCGCTCGAACTGGCCGATGTCGCCGGGTTCGAGGCGCGTCGTGCCGCCGCGCGCGCCCGCGGCAAGCTGCGCGGCATCGGATTGTCCAACACGATCGAGCGGGCCGCGGCGGGTGGCTTCGAGGCGGCCGAGATCCGCTTTGATCGCGGCGGCACGGCGACGCTCCTGTCCGGCTCGATCACCCAGGGCATGGGGCACGAGACGATCTACAAGCAGCTGATGTGCGACCGGCTCGGGATCCACCCCGACCAGGTGCAATACCTCCAGGGCGACACCGACAAGGTGGCGATCGGCGAGGGCAGCGGCGGCTCGCGCTCGGCGACGCTCGGCGGCTCGGCGGTCTATCTCGCGACCGAAAAGATCGTCACCAAGGCCACGGCGATCGCCGCCCATACGCTCGGCGCCGCCGTTGAGGAGGTGACGTTCGCCGACGGGCTGTTCACCGCGCCGCGTTCCAATCGCGCCCTGTCGATCGCCGACATCGCCGCCGACGCGTGGGACCCGCCGAGCCTGCCGAACGACATGGAGCCGGGGCTCGTCGCAAGCGCCGCGTTCAGCGCCAAGGAGCAGAATTTCCCGAACGGGGTGCATATCTGCGAATTGGAGATCGACCCCCAGACCGGCGAGGTTGAGATCCTGCGCTACAGCGTCGTCGACGATGTCGGCACGGTGTTGAACCCGCTATTGCTGGAAGGCCAGATCCGCGGCGGCATCGCCCAGGGGATCGGGCAGGTCATCATGGAGGACATCCATTTCGACGCCGGCTCGGGCCAGCTCGTCACCGGCTCCTTCATGGATTACGCGATGCCGCGCGCCGACACCCTGCCGCCGATGGATTGCGAGACCAACCCGGTGCCGACCCTGAGCAACCCGCTTGGCGTCAAGGGCGCCGGCGAAGCCGGTGCGGTGGGCGCGATGCCGGCGGTCGGCAACGCGCTCGCCGATGCGCTGGCGCCGCTCGGCATCCGCGACCTGTCGATGCCGGCCAGCCCCGAGCGTCTGTGGCGCGCGATCCGCGCGGCGCGATAGGCAATTCTTTGAGGCCGCCGGCGTTTGCTACTGTGCGAACTGGTGAAAGCAGGCATCCATGCTCAGACTGGCGCTGTTCTTTTTCGTGGTGGCGATCATCGCCGGGCTGTTCGGCTATACCGGCATCGCGGTGGCCGCAGCGGGCATCGCCAAGATCCTGTTTTTCATCTTTATCGCGATCTGCCTGATCCTGCTGGTGATCGGCCTGTTCATCGGCTCGGCATTCTTCTGAAGCCGCCCACTAGAGCCAATTTCGCTCGCGCTGACTCGCCCCGTTCCCGTCATGGCCGGGCTTGTCCCGGCCATCCACGTGGATCAAGGCGTGGATCCCCGGGACAAGCCCGGGGATGACGAATGGGAGGGTGGTCGATTTGACCGGAATCGGCGCTAAGCTCCGGCCAGTATCGCGTCGCTGATCTTCTCGGCGGTCATCAGCGTCGGGAAATTGGTGTTGGCGCACGGCACGGCCGGGAACAGCGAGGCGTCGACGACGCGCAATCCACTGACGCCGCGCACCCGACCCTGATTGTCGGTGACCGCCATCGGATCGTCGTCGGCGCCCATGCGGCAGGTACAGGTGGCGTGCCACACGCCGATCGCGGCCTTGCGGATAAAGGCTTCGAGCGCGTCATCGTCGGTCATCAGCTGGTCAAAGCGAAAGCCCTCGACGATGTAGCGTTCGATCAGCCAGCGGCGCAGCCATTGCGGGCCGTCGAGCAGTTTGGCGAAGAACGCCGTCAGGCGCCGGTTCTTGTCGTTGACGACGCCGATCTGGCGCACCCGGTCGCTGTAGCTCGCCGG